>NZ_JBEXLM010000039.1:31808-54966 GCF_040609975.1 Micromonospora sp. NPDC004551
GCAGTCGCGAACCACGAAGGCGCTGTGAGCGAGAAGCGAGCCGGGAGGCGTCATGAATGACAGCGAGGAGGCCGAGGTGACGAACGAACCGCTCGTCGAGGCGCCCGCCGACACCGTCGCGGGCGAGGTGGTGCTGCGCCTCACCGACGTGGTCAAGACCTTCCCGGGCGTACGGGCACTGGACGGGGTCCAGCTGGAGGTGCGGGCCGGCGAGGTGCACTGCCTGCTCGGGCAGAACGGCGCCGGCAAGTCCACCCTCATCAAGGTGCTCGCCGGGGTGCACCGGCCGGACTCCGGCGAGGTGGTGTGGCGCGGCGAGCCCGCGGCCTTCGCCAACCCGCAGGCCGCCATGCGGGCCGGGATCGCCACCATCTACCAGGAACTCGACCTGGTCGAGGACCTGTCGGTGGCGGAGAACGCCTTCCTCGGCCACGAGCCGCGCCGGCTCGGCTTCGTCCGGCGCGGGCACATGGCCCGGCGCACCCGGCAGATCCTGGCCCGGCTCGGCCACCCGGAGATCCCGCCCGGGCGGCTGGTCCGCCACCTGCCGGCGGCCGGCAAGCAGATCGTCAGCATGGCCCGGGCGCTCTCCCACGAGGCGCGACTGATCATCATGGACGAACCGAGCGCGGTGCTCGCCCACGACGAGGTGGGCAACCTGTTCCGGATCATCCGGGAACTCACCGCGCAGGGCATCGCGGTCATCTACATCTCGCACCGCATGGAGGAGATCCGCGAGATCGGCGACCGGGTCACCGTACTCAAGGACGGCCGGACCACCGCGGCGAACCTGCCGGCCCGGGACACCCCGACCCGCGACCTGGTCGCCCGGATGACGGGCCGGACCATCGAGTACGTCTTCCCGGACCGCCCCGCCGAGGACACCGCGGGCACGGAGCTGCTGCGGGTAAACGGCCTGACCCGGCACGGCGAGTTCGCCGACGTCTCGCTCGACGTGCGGGCCGGCGAGATCGTCGGCATCGCCGGGCTGGTCGGTTCCGGCCGCTCCGAACTGCTTGAGACGATCTACGGGGCCCGCCGGGCGCAGGCCGGAACGGTCCGGATGGGCGGGCGGACGCTGCGCCCCGGCAGCGTCGGCGCGGCCGTGAAGGCCGGCATGGGGATGGCCCCCGAGGAGCGCAAGAGCCAGGCGCTGCTGCTCGGCGAACCGATCTACCGCAACGTCACGCTGGCCACCTTCGGCCGGTACGCCCGCCTCGGCTTCACCGACGCCGGGCGGGAACGGGCCGCGGCGGACCGGATCGCGAGCTCCCTGGAGCTGCGCCCCCGGGACGTCCGCCGGCCGGTGCGCACCCTGTCCGGCGGCAACCAGCAGAAGGTGGTGGTCGGCCGGTGGCTGCTCGGGAACACCCGGCTGCTGCTGCTCGACGAGCCGACCCGGGGCGTGGACGTGGGCGCCCGGGCCGAGCTCTACCAGGTGATCCGGGAACTCGCCGCGCGGGGCGTCGGGGTGCTGCTGGTCTCCAGCGAGGTGCCCGAGGTGCTCGGCCTGGCCGACCGGGTCCTGGTGATGCGGGAGGGCCGGGTGGTCCGCGAGGCCCCGGCCGGCGAACTCGACGAGAACACCGTGCTCGACCTCGTCATGGCGGGGTCCCTCATGGAAGGCGCGCCAGCATGAGCGACACGA
Source organism: Micromonospora sp. NPDC004551 (assembly GCF_040609975.1). Lineage (NCBI taxonomy): Bacteria > Bacillati > Actinomycetota > Actinomycetes > Micromonosporales > Micromonosporaceae > Micromonospora > Micromonospora sp. NPDC004551. The sequence goes on from NZ_JBEXLM010000039.1 coordinate 33,457, forward strand.
CACCCACGGCGGCGCCGGAGCGGGCGGCGGGGCTGCCGGCCCAGTCGCCGCCGGTCGACCCGGCCGAGACCGCGAAGGCCGACGCTCCGGCGCGGCTCTCCTGGTGGCGCGGCGACGGCGGGGAGGGCGCCAAGCGCAACATCGGCCTGCTGGCGACGCTGGTGGTGCTGGTGGTCATCGGCATCCTCACCCGCCCCGACCTCTACGGCGACGCGAGCTGGGTGTGGGGCAACACGCTCACCATCCTGAAGCTCGCCTCGGTGGTCGGCGTGGTCACCGTCGGGATGACCTTCGTGATCATCGGCGGTGGCATCGACCTCTCGGTCGGCGCGATCGTCGCGCTCGCCGGGGTCTGGTGCACCACGGTCGCCACCCAGAGCTACGGTGCCGGCGGCATGATCTTCAGCGCGCTCACCGTCGGGGTCGCGGTCGGCCTGGTCAACGGCGTGCTCATCTCGTACGGGCGGCTGGTGCCGTTCATCGCCACGCTGGCCATGATGGTCGCCGCCCGCGGCCTCGCCGCCGAGATCTCCGACAAGCAGACCCAGGTCTCCAACGACAGCTTCATCAACGGCATCGCCACCGTGAAGCTGCTCGGCATCCCGCTGCTGGTCTACATCCTCGCCGCGGTGGTGCTGGCCGGCTGGGTGCTGCTCAACCGGACCACCTTCGGCCGCCGCACGGTGGCGGTCGGCGGCAACCCCGAGGCGGCCCGGCTCGCCGGCATCAACGTCCGCCGGCACACCGTGCTGCTCTACGCGCTCTCCGGCCTCTGCTGCGGCATCGCCGCGATCATGCTGACCGCGCAGGCCACCTCCGCCCAGGCGGCGATGGCCAACCTCTACGAGCTGGACGCGATCGCCGCCGCGATCATCGGCGGCACGCTGCTCAGCGGCGGGCGGGGCACCATCATCGGCTCCCTGCTCGGGGTGATCATCTTCTCCACGATCACGAACCTCTTCGCCATCAACGGCCTCTCCACCGAGGCCCAGAACATGGTCAAGGGCGGCATCATCGTCGCGGCCGTCCTGGTCCAGCAGGTGCAGTTCCGCAGCCTCTCCCAGTTCCTCGCCCGCAACCGCGCCACCACCACCTGATCCCACCGCGCCCGCCAGGCCGCCGTCTCACCGACGGTGGTCCGGCCCGCCGCACCCGAAAACACCCCACCACCTCATTCAGGAGGCCGTCATGACAAGTGACCTGTCACGCCGCCGGCTGCTCTTCGGCGGGGCCGCGCTCTCCGCCGGCGTGCTGCTCGCCGGCTGCACCAGCAACGAGCAGACCCCGACCGAGGCGCAGACCAAGGCCGCGGCGACCGGCGCCAACCAGGAGCCGGGCAAGAAGGTGACCATCGGCTTCTCCGCCCCGGCCGCCGACCACGGCTGGATCGCCGCCATCACCAACAACGCCAAGGCGCAGGCCGGGGCGTACTCGGACGTGGAGCTGAAGAGCGTGGAGGCCGGCGCGGACGCGGCGGCCCAGCGCGCGGCGCTGTCCACCCTGATCTCCCAGAAGCCCGACGTGATCGTGCTGCTGCCGCATGACGGCAAGGAGCTCAACGCGTTCGGCCTGGAGGCCATGAAGGCCGGCATCCCGGTGGTCAACCTGGACCGGGCCTTCCCCGACGCCCGCGCCTACCGCCTGCAGATCAAGGGCGACAACTACGGCATGGGGGTGGCCGCCGCCACCTACATCGCCGAGCAGCTCAAGGCCAAGGGCGTCAGCAACCCGGTCATCGGCGAGATTCCCGGCATCGACTCGCTGGAGCTGACCCAGGAACGCTCCAAGGGCTTCGCCGACACGCTGGCCTCGCTCGGCCTCAAGGTGGCCAACCGCCGCCCGGCCGAGTTCACCGCCGACTCGGGCCAGCAGGCCGCCACCGGCCTCTTCCAGGCGCTCCCCAAGATCGACGCGCTCTGGAACCACGACGACGACCAGGGCATCGGCGTCCTCGCCGCGGTCAACCAGGCCAACCGCAAGGAGTTCTTCATGGTCGGCGGCGCCGGCTCGAAGAAGGCCATGGAGGACATCGCGGCCGACAACACGGTGCTGAAGGCCACCGTCACCTACAGCCCGTCGATGGCCTCCTCGGCCATCTCCCTGGCCCGCCTCATCGGCCAGGGCAAGGGCATGTCCGACCTGGTCGAGCTCCAGGTACCGAAGGAGATCGTCCTCGCCTCCGAGACGATCACCAAGGAGAACGCGAGCAACTACCTGAAGCTCGGGTTCTGACACACGGGGGGAGACCCACCTTGTCCACTCACGACAATGTCCTGCGGGTCGGCATGATCGGCTACGCGTTCATGGGCGCCGCGCACTCCCAGGCGTGGCGCACCGTGAACCGCGTGTTCGACCTGCCGGCGCAGGTGCGGATGGCGCTCGTCTGCGGCCGCGACGAGCCGAAGGTGGCCGAGGCCGCCGGACGGCTCGGCTGGGACGGGCACACCACGGACTGGCGGCGGCTCGTCGAATCCGACGAGATCGACGTGGTCGACATCTGCACACCGGGGGACAGCCACTGCGAGATCGCCCTCGCCGCGCTGGCCGCGGGCAAGCACGTGCTGTGCGAGAAGCCGCTGGCCAACACCGTCGAGGAGGCCCGGCAGATGACGGCCGCCGCCGCCCGGGCGCAGGCCGCCGGGGTACGCGCCATGTGCGGCTTCAACTACCGGCGGGTGCCCGCGGTCACCCTCATGCGGCAGCTCGTCGCCGGCGGGCGGCTCGGCGAGATCCGGCACGTCCGGGCGGTCTACCTCCAGGACTGGATCGTGGACCCGCAGTTCCCGCTGGTCTGGCGGTTGCAGAAGGACAGGGCGGGCTCCGGCGCGCTCGGCGACATCGGCGCGCACATCATCGACCTGACCCAGTACGTGACCGGGCAGCTCATCACCGGGGTCAGCGCGGTCACCGAGACGTTCGTCAAGGAGCGGCCGCTGCCGGCCGGGTCGAGCGGTCTCGCCGCGCAGGCCGACGGCAACGGCCGGGCGACCGGCCGGGTCACCGTGGACGACGCCGCCGTCTTCGTGGCCCGGCTCGACGGCGGCGCGCTCGCCACGTACGAGGCGACCCGCTTCGCCACCGGCCGCAAGAACGCGCTGCGTGTCGAGATCAACGGCTCGCTGGGCAGCGTGGTGTTCGACCTGGAACGGCTCAACGAGCTGGAGTTCCTCGACGCCACGCGCCCCGCCGCCGAGCAGGGCTTCAGCCGGATCCTGGTGACCGAGCCGGAGCACCCGTACCTGTCGGCGTGGTGGCCGCCCGGCCACATCATCGGCTACGAGCACTCCTTCACCCACCAGATGCGCGACTTCGTCGAGGCGGTCGCCACCGGGGTGGACCCGGCGCCGTCGTTCGCCGACGCGTTGCAGGTCCAGCTCGTGCTGGACGCGGTGACCCGCTCCGCCGAGCGGGCCGCGTGGACGGAGGTGGAGCCCGTCCTGGCCGAGGTGGCCGCCTGACCGATCCGCCCCGCGGCGCCCCGCGCGCCGCCCGACCCCACCGTTCACGCGGCGCCCCTGCGCCGCCCGAAGGGCTTTCCGGTGCCGACCGGCGAGGGCCCGCCGCGGTTGCGCCCCGCGGCGGGGACGAGGCCGGCACCGGGGAGCGCGCCGCCGCAGGACCACCCGCGGCCGGCGCGACCAGCACGGCCGTCCGGTGCGGCCGGACCGGGATTCCCCGGCCGCACCGGCCGACCGGCCCGACGACGGGGAGGCAAGAATGATGCGAACGGGTATCTGGCTGGTGGGAGCGCGCGGCTCGGTCGCGACCACCAGCGTGGTCGGGGCGCTCGCCCTGCGGGCGGGGCTCACCGACCCGACCGGCTGTGTCACCGAGCTGCCCGAGCTGCGGGGGCCCGCCCTGCCGTCCTTCGCCGACCTGGTGTTCGGCGGGCACGACGTGGTGGCCACCCCGCTCACCAAACGGGCCGAGGCGCTCGCCGCCGCCGGGGTGCTGCCCGGCCGGCTGGTCGACGCCCTCACCGGGGACCTGGCCGAGGTGGAGGCGGCGCTGCGCCCCGCACCGACCGGCGGCAGCCCGGCGGACCGGGTCGCCGCCGTGGCCCGCGACCTGTCCGAGTTCCGCCGCCGGCACGCGCTGGACCGGGTGGTGGTGGTCAACGTCTCCGCCACCGAGCCGGCGCCCGAACCGCACCCGGCCCACCACGACCTCGCCGCGCTGCGGGAGGCGCTGGCCGGGCCCACCGAGGTGCTTCCGGCCAGCTCGCGGTACGCGTACGCGGCGTTCACGGCGGGCTGCCCGTACGTGGACTTCACCCCGTCCACCGGGGCCCGGCTGCCGGCCCTGGCGGCGCTCGCCGAGGAGCGCGGCCTGCCGTACGCCGGGCACGACGGCAAGACCGGGGAGACCCTGGTCAAGTCGGTGCTCGCGCCGATGTTCGCCATGCGGCACCTGGCCGTGCGCTCCTGGTCCGGGGTGAACCTGCTGGGCGGCGGCGACGGCGCCACGCTCGCCGAGCCGGCCGCCAACGCGGCCAAGGTGGCCAGCAAGCAGCGGGTGCTCGGGGAGACCCTCGGCTACGTCCCGGAGGGCGACACCCGGATCGACCAGGTGGCGGAGCTGGGCGACTTCAAGACGGCCTGGGATCTGGTCACCTTCGCCGGCTTCCTGGGCACCGGGATGCGGATGGAGTTCACCTGGCACGGCTGCGACTCGGCGCTCGCCGCCCCGCTGGTGCTCGACCTGGCCCGGCTCACCGCCGCCGCGCACGCCGCCGGCCGGACCGGCCCGCTGACCGAGCTGGCCTTCTTCTTCAAGGACGGGATCGACGCGCCCACCCACGCGCTGGCCGGGCAGTGGACGCTGCTCCGGGAGTTCGTCGCCGGCCTGCACGCCGGGGCCGCCCGATGACCCGCCTCGCCGACCTCGCCGAGCTGGTCCGGGCACCGGCCGCGCTCTCCGTGCCGGGGGACGTGCTGTCCGGCGCGGCGGCGGCCGGCACGCTGGACCGGCGTACGCCCGCGCTGGCCGGGGCCTCGGTGCTGCTCTACTGGGCCGGGATGGCCGCCAACGACTGGGCGGACCGGCGGCTGGACGCCGTCGAGCGCCCCGAGCGGCCGATCCCCTCCGGCCGGGTCCGCCCGGCCGCCGCGTTCGGCGTCGCGGCCGGGCTGACCGCCGCCGGGCTCGCCCTGGCCGGCGCCGCCGGGGGCCGGCGGGCCACCGCCGTCGCGGTCCCCCTCGCCGCCACCATCTGGGGGTACGACCTCCTGGCCAAGAACACCGCGGCCGGCCCGGCCGTGATGGCCGCCTGCCGGGGGCTGGACGTGCTGCTCGGCGCGAGCGTCGGGCCGGGCCGCGGGCAGGCCGGGCGGCGGACGGCACCGGCCGCTCGCGGGCTGGTCCGGGCGCTGCCGGCCGCGCTGACCGTGGCCGCGCACACCTGGACGGTCACCGCGCTGTCCCGCCGCGAGGTCTCCGGCGCCGACCGGCGGCTGCCCCGGGCCACCCTGGCCGGGACCGCGCTGGTCGCGGCCACCGCGCTGGGCCGGCCGGACCCGGTGCCGGTGGCCCTGGCCGCCGGCTACGCCGGCCGGTACGGCGCCGCGCAGGCCCGGGTGCTCGCCGACCCGTCGCCGGCCCGGGTGCGCGCCGCCGTCGGAGCCGGCATCACCGGGCTGCCCGCGTTGCAGGGCGCACTGACCGCCCGGGCCGGCGCCCGGCTGCTCGGCCTCGCCGTCGCCGCGGCCGCCCCGCTCGGCCACCGGCTGGCCCGAATGATCTCACCGACATGACCGCCCCGCCGTCCCCCGCGCTCGCCGCACCGGACCAGGCGGCCGGCCGGTCGCCGCTGGACCCGACCGGGCTGCGCCTCGGGTACGGCACCAACGGCTTCGCCAACCACCGGCTCGGTGACGCGCTCGCCCTCCTGGCCGACCTCGGCTACGAGGGGGTGGCGCTCACCCTGGACCACGACCACCTGGACCCGTTCACCCCCGGGCTGACCCGGCGGGTGGCCGCCGTGCGCCGCCGGCTGGACGCGCTCGGCCTGGGCGTGGTGGTCGAGACCGGGGCCCGCTACCTGCTCGACCCGTGGCACAAACACGCACCGACCCTGCTGCACGACGATCCCGCCCGGCGGATCGAGTTCCTGCGCCGGGCCGTCCGGATCGGCGCCGACCTCGGCGCCGAGGCGGTCTCGTTCTGGGCCGGCGTACGCCCGGCCGAGGTGCCGGAGTCCGTCGCCCGGGACCGCCTGGTGGCCGGCTGCGCCACGGTCTGCGCGGAGGCCGACGCGGCCGGCGTGCCGCTCGGCTTCGAGCCGGAGCCGGGGATGCTGGTCGAGGACATCGCCGGCTGGCGGTGGCTGCGGGACGCGCTGGGCGCGCCGCCCGGGTTCGGCGTCACCCTCGACATCGGACACTGCCGGTGCCTGGAGCCCGTGCCGGTGCCGGACTGCGTCGCCGCGGTCGCCGAGCACCTGGTCAACGTGCAGATCGACGACATGCGCCGGGGCGTGCACGAGCACCTGGAGTTCGGCACCGGCGAGATCGACTTCCCGCCCGTGCTGCGCGCCCTCGCCGACGCCGGCTACCGCGGCCTGGTCGCCGTGGAGCTGCCCCGGCACTCGCACGCCGCGCCGGCCGTGGCCGCCCACTCGCTCGACTTCCTGCGCGCCGCCGCCCGGACGGCCGCCCCACGTGCCGAGGGCGGTGGCTGACCAGCTTCCACCCACGAGAGGGGAGACGGCATGACACCCGACCGACTGCACGCCGCGCTGCGGGGCGTACCCGATCCGCAGTGGCTGGACGCGGCCCTGCGCCGCGTCGCGACCGATCCCGCGGCGATCCCGCGGCTGTTCGCCGTCGCCGCCCGGAAGTGCGGCCGGGGGCCGCTGCCCGACCCGCCGGGCTGGACCGCCGACGAGGCGGCCCGGGCGCTGCTGCTCACCGCGCTCCCCGCCGGCCATGCCGCGGCGGCCGAGGCGCTCTACCGGCAGGGCGACGCCGCCGAGAAACGCGCCGTGCTGCGCGCCCTGCCGCTGCTGCCGATCGGGGCCGAGTGCGTGCCGCTCCTGCACGACGCGATCCGCACCAACGACACCCGGCTGGTGGCCGCCGCGCTCGGCCCGTACGCCCGGCACCTGGAACAGCCGGCCTGGCGGCAGGCGGTGCTCAAGTGCGTCTTCACCGGCGTGCCGCTGGCCGTCGTCGACGACCTGTCCGGCCGGGCGGACGGCGAGCTGGCGGCCATGCTGGCCGGTCTCGCCGCCGAACGGCATGCGGCCGGCCGGACGATGCCCGCCGACGCCACCGACCTGCTCGACCGGCTCGGCGCCGGCTCGCACCCCACCACCGCCAGGGAGGCGTGATGCGCATCTTCGACCCGCACATCCACATGACGTCCCGGACCACCGACGACTACGAGCGGATGGCCGCGGCCGGGGTCCGCGCCGTGGTGGAGCCGGCGTTCTGGCTGGGCCAGCCCCGCACCAGCGTGGACACGTTCGTCGACTACTTCGACTCGCTGATCGGCTGGGAGCCGTTCCGGGCCGGCCAGTTCGGCGTCCGGCACCACGCCACCGTGGCGCTGAACCCGAAGGAGGCCAACGACCCGCGCTGCCGCCCGGTGCTCGACCTGCTGCCGCGCTACCTGGACAAGGACGGCGTGGTGGCGGTCGGCGAGATCGGCTACGACTCGATGACCCCGGCCGAGGACGCCGCCTTCGCCGGTCAGCTCGCCCTGGCCGTGGCGCACGACCTGCCCGCCCTCGTGCACACCCCGCACCGGGACAAGGCCCGCGGCGTGGAGCGCACCCTCGCCGTGGTCGCCGAGTCCGGCATCGACCCCGGGCGGGTGCTGGTCGACCACCTCAACGAGGTCACCGTGAAGCTGGTCCGGGACACCGGCTGCTGGCTCGGCTTCTCCATCTACCCGGAGACGAAGATGTCGCCGCCGCGGATGGTCGAGCTGCTGCGGACGTACGGGACCGAGCGGATGCTGGTCAATTCGGCCGCCGACTGGGGCCGCTCCGACCCGCTGCTCACCCGGGCCACCGGCGAGGCCATGCTGCTCGCCGGGTTCACCGAGGACGACGTGGACCGGGTGCTGTGGCGCAACCCGGTGGAGTTCTACGGCCAGTCCGGCCGGCTGGACCTCACCGACCTGGACGGCGCCGCCGCCACGTTCGCCGGCAACTCCATCCTGCGCGGAGGCGAGTGATGCGCCTGCGGCACGCCGACGGGACCACCGTCCACCTCGGCTACTGCACCAACGTCCACCCCGCCGAGGACCTGCCCGGGATCCTCGCCCAGCTCGACACCTACGCGGTCGCCGTCCGGCGGGCGCTCGACACCGACCGACTGGGGCTGGGGCTGTGGCTGGCCGCCCCGGTGGCCGCCGCGCTCGCCGCCGATCCGGCGGCCCGCGGCCGGCTCCGGCACGAGCTGACCGTACGCGGGCTGGAGGTGGTCACCCTCAACGGCTTCCCGTACGCGGCCTTCCAGGCGCCGGTGGTCAAGGGCGCCGTCTACCACCCGGACTGGACCACCCCGGACCGGCTGGCGTACACCCTGGACCTGGCCCGGGTGCTGGCCGACCTGCTTCCCGACGACGCGGCCCGCGGCTCGATCTCCACCCTGCCGCTGGCCTGGCGCACGCCCTGGGACGCCGGCCGGGCCGAGGCCGCCCGCCGCCGCCTCGACGCCCTCGCCACCGGGCTGGCCGCAGTGGAGCGGGAGACCGGCCGGAGCGTCCGGGTGGGCTTCGAACCGGAACCGGGCTGCCTCGTGGAGTCCACGGGACAAGCACGCGAGGTATTGTCAGCCATGGATACCGACCGGCTCGGGATCTGCGTGGACCTGGCCCACCTCGCCTGCGCCTGGGAGGAGCCGGCCGACGCCCTCGCCCGGCTGCGGGACGCCGGGTTGCCGGTGGTCAAGGTGCAGGTCTCCGCCGCCGTCGAGGCGCCCGACCCGGCCGGCTCGGCCGAGGCGCTGCGCCGCTGGGTCGAACCGCGCTTCCTGCACCAGACCCGGGCCGCGGGCTGCGCCGGCGCCGGGGACCCGGCCGACCCGGCGTACGCGGCCGACGACCTCGACGCCGCCCTCGACGCGCGGCTGCCCGGGGCATGGCGGGTGCACTACCACGTGCCGCTGCACGCCCCGCCCGAACCGCCCCTGCGCTCCACCGTGCCGGTGCTGCGGTCCGCCCTCGCCGCGCTCTACGCCGGCCCGGCCGCCGGCTGCGACCACCTCGACGTCGAGACGTACACCTGGGGGGTGCTGCCGGCGGCGCGGCGGCCGCGCACCGACGCGGAGCTGGCCACCGGCATCGCCGCCGAGCTGGCCTTCGCCCGCGACGAGCTGGTCGGCCTCGGCCTGGCCACCACTGCGGGGGTGACCTCATGAGCCGGCGCCTGGTGGTGCTCGACGTGGTGGGGCTGACCCCGCGGCTGCTGGCGCACATGCCCCGGCTGCGCGCGGTCGCGGAGGCCGGCTTCGCCGCCGAGCTGGGCACCGTGCTGCCGGCGGTGACCTGCTCGGTGCAGTCCACGTTCCTCACCGGCGAGCCGCCGGCGGGCCACGGGATCGTCGGCAACGGCTGGTACTTCCGCGACCTCGGCGAGGTGCTGCTCTGGCGGCAGCACAACGCCCTGGTCGGCGGGGAGAAGCTGTGGCAGGCGGCGCGCCGGGTCGAGCCCGGCTACCGGGTCGCCAACGTCTGCTGGTGGTACGCGATGGGCGCCGACGTGGACTGGACGGTCACCCCGCGCCCGGTCTACCACGCAGACGGGCGCAAGGAGCCGGACTGCTGGACGGACCCGCCCGAGCTGCACGACACGCTCACCGAGGCGCTCGGCACCTTCCCGCTGTTCACCTACTGGGGGCCGGGTGCCGGAATGCCCTCGTCGCGGTGGATCTGCCGGGCCGCCGAGAAGATCCTCGCCGACCACGCGCCCGACCTGACCCTGGTCTACGTCCCGCACCTCGACTACGACCTGCAACGCTTCGGCCCGTCCTCGCCCCGGGCCGCGGCGGCGGCGGCCGAGCTGGATGCGGTGCTCGCCCCGCTGCTCGACGCCGCCCGGGACCGGGACGCCACGGTGGTGGCGCTCTCCGAGTACGGCATCACCGACGTCTCCCGGCCGGTGGACGTCAACCGGCTGCTGCGGGCCGAGGGGCTGCTGCGGGTCTACACCCAGGCCGGCATGGAATACCTGGACCCGTGGACGTCGCGGGCCTTCGCGGTCGCCGACCACCAGGTGGCGCACGTCTACGTGAAGGACCCGGCCGACGTGCCCGCCGTCGCGAAGCTGTGCGCGGCGCTGCCCGGGGTGGCGGAGGTGCTGGACGCCGCCGGCCAGGCCGGGTACGGGCTGGACCATCCGCGCTCCGGCGAACTGGTGCTGGTGGCCGAGCCGGACGCCTGGTTCACCTACTACTACTGGCTGGACGACGCCCGCGCGCCCGATTTCGCCCGGCTGGTCGAGATCCACCGCAAGCCCGGCTACGACCCGGCCGAACTCTTCTTCGACCCGGCCGCGCCGGGCGCGGCGAAACGCCGGGCCGCGGTCGCGCTGGCCCGCAAGAAGCTCGGGATGCGCTACCTCATGAGCGTGGTGGGGCTGGACGCCGGGGCCCGGGCGGTCCGCGGCTCGCACGGCCGGCTTCCCGCCGACCCGGCCGACGGGCCGGTGCTGCTCTGCTCCGACCCGGCCGCGGCCCGGGACCGGGTCGCCGCGGCCGACGTCAAGGCGTTGCTGCTCCAACTCGCCGGACTGGCTCCGGAGGCCCCGTGACCGTAACCGTCGCACCGACCGACCCGGACCTGCTGCGGGACCGTTTCGACGCCGCGCTCGCCGCGTTCCTGAGCGAGCGGGGGCCGGGTCGGCCGGACGACGGCACGGGGGAGGTGCATGCCGTGCTCCGCCGGTTCGTCCTGGCCGGCGGCAAGCGGCTGCGGCCCCTGTTCTGCTACTGGGGCTGGCGGGCCTTCGGTGGCCCCGATGGCACCCCGATCGTGGTGGCCGCCGCGGCGCTGGAGCTGTTCCACGCCTTCGCGCTGATCCACGACGACATCCTGGACCGCAGTGACCGCCGGCGTGGCCGGCCCACCGTGCACCGGGTCTTCGCCGACCGGCACGCCGGGGCCGGCTGGCACGGCGACCCGGAGGCGTACGGCCGGCAGGCGGCCCTGCTCTGCGGCGACCTCTGCGCCACCTGGTCGGGGCAGATGTTCCACGGGTGCGGGCTGGACCCCGAGCGGCTGCGCCGGGGCCACACCCTGCTCGCCCGGATGCGCGCCGAGGTCATCGCCGGGGAGTACCTCGACGTGGCGGCCGCGGCCGGCGACGGCTCGGTGGAGAGCGCCCTCGCGGTGGTCCGGCTGAAGACGGCCCGCTACACGGTGACCCGTCCGGTGCAGGTCGGCGCCGCGCTGGCCGGGGCGGACCCGGACGTGGTGGCCGCGCTGGCCGGGTTCGGCGACCCGCTCGGGGACGCCTTCCAGCTGCGCGACGACCTGCTCGGCGTCTTCGGCGACCCGGCGGTGACCGGCAAGTCCAACCTGGACGACCTGCGGGAGGGCAAGCCGACCGTGCTGCTGGCGCTGGCCCGGGCGGCCTCTGGGCCGGCCGGGGTGGCGCGGTTGCGGGCGCTGGTCGGCGATCCGGACCTGGACCCCGCGGGCGCCGCCGAGGTGCGCGGGATCGTAACGGCCTCGGGGGCGCGGGCGGCGGTGGAGCGGATGATCCGGTCCCGGGCCGACGCGGCGCTGGCCGCGCTGGACGCGCTGCCGCTGGCGGAACCGGCCCGGGTGGCGCTGGCCGACCTGGCGGCCCGGGCCGTGGACCGGCGCCGCTGACGCCAACTTTTGTCGCTCATTGACGAAAGTCGTTCCGGAACCAGCGGAAGCTATGGACATGCTCATCGAAAGGTCTTAATGTCGTCCGCAAGCACAGAGCTGTTTCGTCGAGGTGACCCGCCCGCACCGGCACCCTCGTCGAGGTGACCACCGGCCGGCCGCAACCACCGGCGGTCACGGCCCACCGAGCCTCATCCGGCGGGCCCGGCGCAGCATCCCCGCACGGCATCCGGCGCGACGCGCGCCCGATCCAGGCTGCGCGCGTCAGGAAGGGACAGCAGAGGCATGTCCAGCCCCCACCACACCCCCACCCGACGATGGCTCCCCGCCGGGACGGCGCTGCTGCTCGCGGCGGCCGCCGGCGCGGTCGGTCTGACCGCGGCGCCCGTCCCGGCGTCCGCGCACCCCATCCCGGCGAGCGACTTCCAGCAGGTCGAACTCGCCCGGGGCGTCGCCGAGACCGGCGAACCGATGTCCCTCGCGGTGCTGCCGGACCGCTCGGTCCTGCACACCGCCCGCAACGGCACGCTGCGGCGCACCGACGCCGCCGGCGTCACCACCGTGATCGGCACCCTGCCCGTCTACAGCCACGACGAGGAGGGCCTCCAGGGCGTCGGGGTCGACCCCGGCTTCGGGAGCAACCGGCAGATCTACCTCTACTACGCGCCACCGCTGTCCACCCCGGCCGGCGACGCCCCCGCCACCGGCACCGACTTCTCCGCCTGGCGGGGCGTCAATCGGCTCTCCCGGTTCACCCTCAACGCCGACTTCACGCTCAACCAGGCGAGCAAGGTCGACGTGCTGGACGTGCCGGCCGACCGGGGCATGTGCTGCCACGTCGGCGGCGACATCGACTTCGACGCCGCCGGCAACCTCTACCTCTCCACCGGCGACGACACCAACCCGTTCGACTCCGGCGGCTACGCCCCGCTGGACGAGCGGACCGACCGCAACCCCGCGTACGACGCGCAGCGCAGCGCCGGCAACACCAACGACCTGCGCGGCAAGATCCTGCGGATCAAGGTGAACGCCGACGGGTCGTACGCCGTCCCGGCCGGCAACCTCTTCCCGCCGGGCACCGCGCGGACCCGGCCGGAGATCTACGCCATGGGCTTCCGCAACCCGTTCCGGATGAGCGTCGACAAGGCCACCGGCATCGTCTACGTCGGCGACTACGGGCCGGACGCCGGCACCAGCTCGGCCCGCGGCCCGTCCGGGCAGGTGGAGTTCGACCGGGTCACCGGGCCGGGCAACTACGGGTGGCCGTACTGCACCGGCACCAACACGGCGGCGGAGACCTACGCCGAGTGGGACTTCGCCACCGGCACCGCGGGCGCGAAGTACAACTGCGCGGGCGGCCCCACGAACAACTCGTTCCGCAACACCGGCCAGAGCACCCTGCCGGCCGCGAAACCGGCCTGGATCCGGTACGCGGGCGACGCCGGCAGCCCGCCCGAGTTCGGCGGCGGCTCCGAATCGCCGATGGCCGGGCCGGTCTACCGCTACGACGCCGCCAACCCGTCCACCACGAAGTTCCCGCAGTCCTTCGACGGGCAGTTCTTCGCCACCGAGTTCGGCCGCGGCTGGATCAAGCCGATCCACCTCAACGCCGACGGCTCGCCCGGCACCATCGACACCTTCGGATGGACCGGCAAGCAGGTGATGGACTCCGCGTTCGGGCCGGACGGCGCCTACTACGTCCTCGACTACGGCACCGGCTACTTCAACGGCGACGCCAACTCGGCGCTCTACCGCTTCGACTACCTCGGCGGCGGCAACCGCGCCCCGGTGGCCCGCGCCGCGGCGGACCGGACCTCCGGCACGGCCCCGCTGGCCGTCGCGTTCTCCTCGGCCGGCTCATCCGACCCGGAGGGCGGGGCGCTCACGTACGCCTGGACGTTCGGCGACGGCGGCACCTCGACGGCGGCCAACCCGTCGCACACGTACACGGCCAACGGCCGCTACACGGCCACGCTGACCGTGCGGGACCCGCAGGGCGCCACCGGCACCGCCAGCGTGGTGGTCACCGTCGGCAACACCGCGCCGACGGTCACCGTGAACAGCCCCGGCAACGGGCAGCTGTTCTCCTTCGGCGACACCGTGCCGTTCCGCATCACCGTCACCGACCCCGAGGACGGCACGATCGACTGTACGAAGGTCAAGATGACCTACGTGCTCGGTCACGACCAGCACGGCCACCAGATCACCTCGGCCACCGGCTGCACCGGGTCGATCAGCATCCCGGTCGACGGCGAGCACGACGACGCGGCGAACATCTTCGCGATCTTCGACGCCGAGTACACCGACGCCGGCGGCCTGACCACCCACACCCAGCACACCCTCCAGCCCCGGCACCGGCAGGCCGAGCACTTCAAGACCTCCGCCGGGATCAACACCTTCGACAAGGCGACCGCCGAGGGCGGCAAGACCGTCGGTGACATCCACAACGGGGACTGGATCGCGTTCGAGCCCTACCAGCTCGGCAACGTCACCGGGTTCAGCGCCCGGGTCTCGTCGGCCGGGGTGGGCGGCACCCTCCAGGTGCGGGCCGGCTCGGCGACCGGCACCGTCCTCGGCTCGGCCACCGTGCCGGTGACCGGCGCATGGGACACCTTCACCACGGTGACCGGCACGATCGCCAACCCGCCCGCCGGGACCACCACCCTCTACCTCACCTTCGCGGGTGGCGCGGGCGCGCTCTACGACGTGGACTCGTTCACCCTCACCACCTCCGGCGTCCGCACCGGACCGGTGCGCGGGCTGGCCGGCAAGTGCCTCGACGTGCGCAACGCCGCGACCGCCGACGGCACCCAGATCCAGCTCTACACCTGCAACGGCACCGCGGCGCAGAGTTGGACGGTGACGCCGAACTCGACGATCCGGGCGCTCGGCAAGTGCCTGGACGTCTCGGGCGGCGCGACCGCCGACGGCACGAAGATCCAGCTCTGGACGTGCAACGGCACCGCGGCGCAGAACTGGTCGGCGCAGGCCGACGGCACGCTGCGCAACCCGCAGTCCGGCAAGTGCCTGGACGTCTCGGGCAACAACTCCGCCGACAGCACACCCGTACACCTCTGGACCTGCACCGGCGCGGCGAACCAGAAGTGGACCCTGCCGTGAAGACCTGGGAGAGCGACATGAGACTCCTCCGCACCGCCCTCGGCGCGGCCACCGCCGTCCTCGCCACCCTCGCCTGCACCACCCCGGCCACCCCGGCGGCCGCCGCCGACGCCCCCTACGACGTGCTGGTCTTCTCCAAGACCGCCGGCTTCCGGCACGACGCCATCCCGGCCGGCATCCAGGCCGTCCGCGACCTCGGCGCGGCGAACAACTTCACCGTCACCGCCACCGAGGACGCCGCCCAGTTCACCACCGCCAACCTGGCCCGGTACGAGGCGGTGGTCTTCCTCAACACCACCGGCGACGTGCTCAACCCCACCCAGCAGACCGCCTTCGAGTCGTACATCGGCGGGGGCGGGGGCTACGTGGGCGTGCACGCCGCCGCCGACACCGAGTACGACTGGCCGTTCTACGGCAACCTGGTCGGCGCCTGGTTCGCGTCCCACCCGGCGATCCAGCCGGCGAACGTGAAGGTGGAGGACCGGGCGCACGCCGCCACCGCCCACCTGCCGCAGACCTGGAACCGCACCGACGAGTGGTACAACTACCGCACCAACGCCCGGTCCACCGCGCACGTGCTGGCCACCCTCGACGAGTCGTCGTACTCGGGCGGCGCGATGGGCGGCGACCACCCGCACGCCTGGTGCAAGGCGTACGCGGGCGGCCGGTCCTTCTACACCGGCGGCGGGCACACCCAGGCGTCCTACGCCGAGCCGGCGTTCCGCGCCCACCTGCTCGGCGGCATCCGGTACGCGGCCGGCCGCAGCAAGGCCGACTGCCGCCCGGAGACCGGCTACACGGCGCTCTACAACGGCGCCACCACCGGCTGGTCCCAGGCCGGGCCGGGCAGCTTCACCAACGCCGACGCCACCCTCACCTCCGTCGGCGGGATGGGCCTGTACTGGTACAGCGCCAAGCAGTTCACCAACTACTCGCTGAAGCTGGACTGGCGGCTGGCCGGCGACGACAACTCCGGCGTCTTCATCGGCTTCCCGCCGTCGAGCGACCCCTGGTCGGCGGTCGACAACGGCTACGAGATCCAGATCGACCCGACCGACAGCCCCGACCGGACCACCGGCGCGGTCTACACCTTCAAGTCCGCCGACCTCCCGGCCCGGGACGCGGCGCTCAACCCGGCGGGGGAGTGGAACACCTACGAGCTGCTGGTCGAGGGGGAACGGCTCCAGGTCTTCCTCAACGGCGTGAAGATCAACGACTTCACCAACACCGATCCGGCCCGCTCGCTCGCCGGCCACGTCGGCATTCAGAACCACGGCACCGGCGACGACGTCTCGTTCCGCAACATCCGCATCAAGGAGCTGGGCGGCACCCCGCCGCCGACCGGGAACACCACCGTGCAGGCCGAGGCGTTCAGCTCCGCCAGCGGCGTCAGCGCGTTCACCAAGGCCGGCGCCAACGGCGGGCAGACCCTGGGGTACGTCGACCCGGGCGACTGGGCCGCGTACCAGGGGCTCGACCTGACCGGGGTGACCGCGTTGCGGGCCCGGGTGGTCTCCGGCGGTCCCGGCGGCACCCTCCAGCTCCGCACCGGCTCCCCGACGGGCCCGGTGCTCGGCCAGGTGGCGGTGCCGAACACCGGCGGCTGGACCACCTTCGCCGACGTCGGAACGACGCTGACGGGCGTACCGGCCGGCAGCCAGACCGTCTGGCTGACCTTCGCGGGCACCGGCACCGGCCTGTTCGACGTCGACGACTTCACCCTGGTCCGAGGCGGTGGCACCAGCGGGACCGGCCCGATCCGGGGCCTGGCCGGCAAGTGCCTCGACGTGCGCAACGCCGCGACCGCCGACGGCACCCAGATCCAGCTCTACACCTGCAACGGCAGCACCGCGCAGACCTGGACGGTGACGCCGAACTCGACGATCCGGGCGCTCGGCAAGTGCCTGGACGTCTCCGGCGGTGGTTCGGCGGACGGCACGAAGATCCAGCTCTGGACGTGCAACGGCACCGCGGCGCAGAACTGGTCGGCGCAGGCCGACGGCACGCTGCGCAACCCGCAGTCCGGCAAGTGCCTGGACGTCTCGGGCAACAACTCCGCCGACGGCACCCCCGTACACCTCTGGACCTGCAACGGCGCGGCGAACCAGAAGTGGACCCTGCCCTGACCCTCGGAGCGGCGGCGGACCGGGCGACCTGCGGGATCCGCCCGGTCCGCCGCCGGGGTGCTGCCGTACCGTGACCGTGTGGGACGCCTGGAGCGGTGGCGTCGGGTCGCCCGGGCGCGCCCGAGGGTCGGTGACGTGCTGCGGGCCGTCCTGCGCCGGCCGCCGGCCCCGGCCGCCGGGCCCGTGCCCAGCCTCACCCGCCTGGACGCGCTCATCGACGAATTCGCCGCCGGCGGGCCGGTGCGCTGGAGGGTGGGCGGCCAGCCGCGCCCGCTGCCCGCCGCCGTCGACGCGGCGGCGTACCGGTTCATCCAGGAGGCGCTGACCGACGCCCACCGGCACGCGCCGGACGCGGCCGTCGCGGTCCGGCTGCGCTACGACCCGGCCGGGCTCACCGTCGAGGTACGCGGCGACGGGCCCGCCATCCCCGGCGCCGGCCTGCGGGCGCGGGCCGAGTCGGCCGGCGGCGCCTTCCACGCCGGCCCGCGGCCCGAGGGCGGCTGGGTGGTCCGCGCCGAGCTGCCGGCCCCGGAGGACGAGGCGGAGCCGGCCTGACCCTTCCGCGCCGGTCCCGGCGGACCTAGAGTGAGGGCGGCGACCGCGAGGTGGCCGGTGACCCGGCGGGAGGCGCAACCCGTCGGGCCCAGACGCGACCGCGTCCACCGGTGCCCGCCGGGGTCGCCGGCACCCGGTCGCCCTCGCCCCGGTCCGCTACGGAATCCCCCCGATCACGACAGGGGAGAAGGACAAATGGCGCGACCCATCACGCTCTTCACCGGCCAGTGGGCCGATCTTCCGTTCGACGAGGTCTGCCGGCTCGCCGCCGAGTGGGGCTACGACGGCCTGGAGATCGCCTGCTGGGGCGACCACTTCGAGGTCGACAAGGCACTCGCCGACGAGTCGTACGTGGACCGCAAGCGGGCCACGCTCGCCAAGCACAACCTCCAGGTCTTCGCCATCTCCAACCACCTGGTCGGGCAGGCGGTCTGCGACCACCCGATCGACGAGCGGCACCAGGACATCCTTCCCGCCCGGATCTGGGGCGACGGCGAGCCGGAGGGCGTACGCCGCCGCGCCGCCGAGGAGATGAAGGACACCGCCCGGGCAGCCGCGAAGCTCGGGGTGAAGACGGTGGTCGGCTTCACCGGCTCGTCGATCTGGCACACCCTGGCGATGTTCCCGCCGGTGCCGCCCGCCATGATCGAACGCGGCTACCAGGACTTCGCCGACCGGTGGAACCCGATCCTCGACGTCTTCGACTCCGTTGGTGTGCGCTTCGCCCACGAGGTGCACCCCAGCGAGATCGCCTACGACTACTGGACCACCAAGCGGGCCCTGGAGGCGATCGGCAACCGGCCGGCGTTCGGGCTGAACTGGGACCCGTCGCACTTCGTCTGGCAGGAGCTGGACCCGGTCAACTTCATCTTCGACTTCGCCGACCGGATCTACCACGTCGACTGCAAGGACGCGAAGGTGCGCACCGGCGACGGCCGGCGCGGCCGGCTCTCCTCCCACCTGCCGTGGGCGGACCTGCGGCGGGGCTGGGACTTCGTCTCCACCGGCCACGGTGACGTGCCGTGGGAGGACTGCTTCCGCGCGTTGAACGCGATCGGCTACACCGGCCCGATCTCGATCGAGTGGGAGGACGCCGGTATGGACCGCCTGGTCGGCGCCCCCGAGGCGCTCCAGTTCGTCCGTCGGCTCGCCTTCGACGCCCCGTCGGCCGCCTTCGACGCGGCGTTCAGCAGCAGCCGGGACTAGATCCGTCGGCCGCTACGAACTTGATGGCGTGAACGACTCACCGCTCCGCCGGGCGGCGACCGCGTCGGTCGGCGGGTGAGTCACCCGCGTCATCAAGTTCGTAGCGCCGAGGCCGACGGTCCGCCGCCGCTGCGGGGCGGTGGGGCGGTCAGCGGGCGGCGAAGACCTGGTCGCTGATCAGACGGGCGGCGCCGACCAGCCCGGCCCGGTCGTCGAGGTCGGAGAGCACGATCGGCATGCTGCCGGTGGCCAGCGGGGTGGAGCGCCGGTAGACCACGCTCCGGATCTCGGCGAGCAGGACCGGCCCGATGCCCGGCGCCGCGCCGCCGATGATCACGATGGCCGGGTTGACGAAGCTGACCAGGCCGACGAGCACCTGCCCGAGCCGGCGGGCGGCGTCCCGGACGAGCGTCTGCGCGGCCGGGTCACCGGCGGTCGCCGCCGCGGCCACGTCGGCCACGGTGAGCAACCCGCCGGCGGCCAGCCGGTCCGCGAGCGCCGTCGAGCGTCCGGCCCGCGCGGCCGTCACCGCCTCCCGCACCAGGGCGGCGTCCCCGCAGTACGCCTCGACGCAGCCGGTGTTGCCGCAGCCGCAGAGCGGGCCGTCCTCGGTGAGCTGGAGGTGCCCGATGTCCCCGGCGCCGCTGGTCGCGCCCCGGTACAGCGCGCCGCCGAGCACCAGCCCGCAGCCCACCGCGTCGCCCAGCTTCACGTAGAGGAAGTCGTCGAACGGCCGGCCGGTGCCGGCGTGCCGCTCGCCCAGGGCCATCACGTTGGCGTCGTTGTCGACCTGCACCGGGCAGCCCAGCTCGGCGGCGATCGTGTCGCGTACCGGGAACTGGTGCCAGCCGGGCAGCGCGGGCGGGGAGACCGGGGCGCCCTCGCGGACCGCGACCGGCGCGGGAAGCGCCACCCCGACGCCGGCCAGCCGGGCCAGCCCGGCCTCGGCCCGCAGCTTGCCGAGCAGCTCGACCGCCCGGCCGATGACGACCTCCGGGCCGAGCCGCACGTCGACCGGCTCGTCGTGCCGGGCGAGCAGCGCCAGCTCGCCGTCGGTCAGCGCGACCGCCAGCCGCCCGTCGCCGACCCGCACCGCGCCGAAGCGCACCTGCCCGCCGACCCGCAGCAGCGAGGAGCGCCGGCCGCCACGGGACGCGGCCGGCCCCGCCGTCTCCACCAGGCCCTGCGCGGCCAGCCGGTCCGCCTCGGCAATGAACCGGGCCCGGGGCAGGCCCAGGGCGTCGGCCAGTTCGACCCGCGAACGGGGGCCGTCGTCGCGCAGCAGGCGCAGCAGCCGCGCCTGGTCCGCGGTCTCCGGTCCGACCATCGTCATCACGATCACCTCCCCCCCGAATGTGCCACACCGGTGTCACCACCGCGTGACGCGAGGGGGCCGCACCGGTTTCCCGGTGCGGCCCCCTGCGATCCGGTGTCGAGTCCGTCAGCCCCGCAGACCCGACATGTGCTGGTAGCTGACCTCCGCGTAGCGCAGCGACCGGCCCGGGTCGGCGGACCCGCCCGGCGCGTTGTCCTGCTCCCACATCGGGTTGTGGTAGCCCTTCGCGCCCATGTTGGCGAAGAAGTTGCCGTAGTCGATGTCGCCCTCGCCGAGCGGCACCATCGAGTAGCCGGCCGCGGAGGCCGGGTCGTAGGTGCCGTCCTTGGCGTGGAACAGCGGGAACCGGATGGGCTGGGCGGCGACCACGGCCAGCGGGTCGAAGACGTTGGTCTGGGTCACGCCGTCCGGGTCGGTGTAGCTGCGGAACCGGTGCTGGGCCACGTGCGCCCAGTAGATGTCCATCTCGAACCAGACCCACTCCGGGTTGGTCCCCCCGATGAAGTACTCCAGCTTGCGCACACCCGAGGACCGGGTCGGCCGGCCCTGCGCGTCCAGCGGGCCGCTGTCGCGCAGGAAGTCGTACGCGGCGTCGTGGTTGTGCGTGTAGAGCTTCAGGCCCCGCGCGGCGGCCATCTCACCGAAGGTGTTCCACCGGTCGATGGCGGCGTCCCAGTCGGCCTTGAAGTTGCTGCCGGTCGGGTCGCTGCCGGTGCCGATGTGCGTCATGCCGAGGATCTCGGCGGTGTCGAGGGTCTGCTCGAACTGGGCGATGGTGGTCGGGTTGACCGTGCTCGGGACGGAGGCGTGCGAGCCGTTGGCCCGCAGCCCGTTGTCGTCCAGAATCTTGCGGATCTCCGCCGGGGTGATCTGCCGGCCGAGGATCGAGGTGTGCTGGGTGTACCCGGCGAACTCGACCTCCTTGTAGCCGATCTCGGCGAGCCGGCCGAGGACCCGCTCGAACCCGAAGGGCACCCCGCTGCCGTCGTCGGCGGCGCCGATCCGGTCGCGGACGCTGTAGAGGATGATGCCCCGCTTGCCGGTCGGGACGAGCACCCCGTTGCCGGCGAAGGCGGCCGACGGGCCGAGCGCGGCGCCGACGGCGACGGCGCCCGCCGCCCCGGCGATGGTGCCGAGCACTCGGCGACGGCTCATCCCGTGCGATGTGTCGTTCATGTCCTGACTGCCTTTCTCACGGTGCTGGATGGTGTGGAAGGAAGCGAGGGGGGGGGTGGGGGGGGGGGCGGGGGGGCCCCCCCCCCCCCGGGGGGGGGGGGGGGGGGGCCCGCCGGGGGGGGGGCGGGGGACGTGTTGGGGGGGGAAAAGGCCGGGGGGGGGGACGCG
>NZ_JBEXLM010000040.1:0-53522 GCF_040609975.1 Micromonospora sp. NPDC004551
GGCGGCCCGGCCGGGCCGCCGACGCCCCGCACTCAGCGGAGGCCCGCCTCCCGCAGCAGCACCTCGGTCAGCGCCTCCGGATCGGTGTCCGTGGCGGGCAGGCCGCGGGCGGTGAACCAGGCGCCGACCACCCGGACGTCCCGGCCCAGGAACTCCGCGCCCTGGGGGTTGGCCACCACGTCGACCACCTGCGGCAGGTCGATCATGACCAGCCGCCCCGCGTGCACCAGCAGGTTGTACGGAGACAGGTCGCCGTGGGCATATCCGGCGCGGGCCAGCACGACCAGGGCGTCGACCAGTTGCTCCCACAGGTCGCGCAGGTCGGCGCCCTCGGGCCGGAGCTGGGCCAGCCGGGGCGCGGCCTCGCCCGCCTCGGCATCACCCACGAACTCCAGCATCACCTCGGTGCCGAGCAGCTGCACCGGGTAGGGCACGGCGATCCGCCCGGAGGCGGCGCCGATCTCCCAGAGCCGGGCGAGCGCGGCGAACTCGGCCGCCGCCCACTGCCCGGCGATCATCTGCCGGCCGAACGAGGTACGGCCGGCCATCGCCCGCATCTCCCGGGAGCGGCGCACCCGGCGCCCCTCCAGGTAGCCGGCGTCCCGGTGGAAGAGGCGGTGCTGGGGGTCCCGGTACCGCTTGGCCGCCAGCAGGCAGCCCCGGCCGGTCTCCGGCACCGCCCGGCGGACCAGGTGGACGTCCGCCTCCTTGCCGGTCTTCAGCACCCCCAACTCGGTGTCCTTCGCGGCCAGCTCGGTGACCAGCCAGTCCGGGTGGGGTTCGGGCCCGTGCACGGCCTGGTCCCAGGAGGACCAGCGGTCCTCCCCGTCCGGCTCGGCGTCGGGGTCGGCGAGGGCCGGCTCGGCGTGCCGGCCCCGCTTCAGGAAGGTGGGTTCGTCGTCGTCGAAGCGGCTCTTGCCGCGGCCACGGCGCTGCGGCGCCGGGAAGTCGTGATCGCGCACGGGTGGATCGGTCCTTCGATCGAGGCTGGTGGAGGCAGGTGGTACGACCCTGCAAAGACGGCCATGACCGACCTCCTCTCCTCGACCGGGCACCGCCCGGTTGCGCCCTCGCGCCGCACCATGGTCACGGGCGGCCCCGGGCGGGTCAACCGAATTACCGCTCAGCCGGCCAGGACGGCGGCCACCGCGGCGATGAGCCCGTCCACCGTGCGGGTGGGCGCGAACCGGGTGTCCGACCAGCGGCGCCCGCGGTGCAGCCAGACGCTGGGCAGGCCGACCGCGGTCGCGCCGCCGATGTCCGCCTCCGGGCTGTCGCCGATCACCCAGGCGCCGCGCAGCGGCATCCGCGCCCGCTGGGCGGCCAGCGCGAAGATCCGCGGGTTGGGCTTGCTGACGCCGGCCTCCTCGGAGATCACCCAGTCGGCGACGTAGCGGTCCAGCCCGGTCCGGCGGATCTTGGCGTCCTGCTGGCGGGACGTGCCGTTCGTGACCACCACGGGCACCCAGCCGGCGTCGTCGGCGATCCGCAGCGCGCAGGCCACCAGGGGGTCCAGCCGGGTCAGCGCCACCACGCCGTCGTGCAGTTCCTCGACCAGGTCGATGGAGGGGATGCGCAGCCCGTAGCGGTCCCGGATCGCGTCGGCGACGTCCCAGCGGTCGGTCAGGCCGTCGGCGTCCACCGAGAGCAACCAGTCGATGTCGGTGGGCGGCGCGCCGATGCTGTCCAGGAACCGCTCACCCCAGGCGCGGAACGGCCCGTCGCGGTCGAGCAGGGTGTTGTCCAGATCGAGCAGGAGCAACGGCACTCGGGCACCCTACGGGACCGGGGTGCGCCACCGACAGGCCCCGCAGGGCATCGCGCCGTCCGTCAGCCGACGAGCGTCGCCCGCGAGAGTCCCTGGTCGGGCAGGCGGTCGGTGAGCATCGTGTGTGCGGCGCGGGTGGCGCCGAGGGCGGCGGGGTCGAGGGTCGCCACCACCACCTCCTCGCCGGTGTCCGCGCCACGGGCCAGCGGCCGGCCCTCGGGCTCGTAGACGGCGGCGCCGCCGTTGAACCGCCACGGGTCCCGGCCGCCGACGGCGTTGGCGAAGACCACGTACATGGTGTTGTCCAGGGCGCGCGCCGCGTAGTAGAGGTCGCGGCGGTGCTCGGAGCCGGCCAGGTAGCCGCTCGGGCAGAGGTAGCCGTGCGCGCCGTGCAGCGCGGCGGCCCGGCCGTGCTCGGGGAAGCAGCCGTCGTAGCAGATGCCGAGGCCGAACAGCCAGCCGTCGACCCGCAGCGAGGCGCCCCGCCGGCCGGCGTCGAACAGCTCGCGCTCGCCGCTCCAGAGCTGCTGCTTGTCGTACGCGGCGGTGACCGCGCCGGCCGGATCGACCACCAGCGAGGAGATGGTGCGCCGCGAGTCGGGGTGGCGGACCGCCGCACCGATCACCACGCAGGTCCCGGCGTCGCGGGCCGCCGTGCGCAGCGGGTCCAGCCGCGGATCGTCGACCCGGCCCTCGGGGTCGGCGGCCACGTCGGTGCCGGTCGGGTCGGCGCCGAGGGTCGGCGGGTGGTACGCGGGCAGGAACAGCTCGGGCAGGACGACGACCCGGGCGCCGGCGGCCCGGCCGACGAGGCGGGCGGCGGTGGCGGCGTTGCCGGCGACGTCACCGGGCACGGGCTCGGCCTGCACGGCGGCCACGGTGAGCGGGCGGGTGGGGAGGGGCACGGCCTGGGTCACCGGAGGATCCTAACCGGCGCGGCCGACCGAGTGATCATGCGAAAACCGCATCTCAAGCCGTACGTACGGTTTGCATCGGCCCGGCCCACCTGGAACGATCGTTCCGTGCCCAGAGTAAGCCAGGACCAGCTCGACGCGCGCCGCCAGGAGATCCTCGGCGCCGCGCGGGCGTGTTTCGCCCGCCACGGCTACGAGGGTGCCACCGTCCGCCGGCTGGAGGAGGCCACCGGGCTCTCCCGGGGCGCGATCTTCCACCACTTCCGCGACAAGGACTCGCTCTTCCTCGCCGTGGCCGAGGACGACGCCGCCGTCATGGTGGAGACCGTGGCCCGCAACGGCCTGGTCCAGGTGATGCGCGACCTGCTGGCCCGGGCGGTCTCCCCCGACACCACCGGCTGGCTCGGCAGCCAGCTCGAGGTCTCCCGGCGGCTGCGCACCGACCCCGCGTTCGCCCGGCGCTGGGCCGAACGCTCGGCCGCCATCGCCGAGGCCACCCGGGAGCGCCTGCTCCGCCAGCGCGAGGCCGGCGTGCTCCGCGACGATGTGCCGATCGACGTGCTCGCCCAGTTCCTCGAGCTGGCGTACGACGGGCTGGTGCTGCACCTGGCGATGGGGCGCCCCGCCGGCGACCTGGGCCGGGTGCTCGACCTGGTCGAGGAGGCCGTGCGCCGGCACTGACCGGCCCCGGGTCTCGGTCCGGTAACTCGACCCACCGGGGAGATCAACGCTGGCGCACCTGCTCCACAATGGGCCGCGACCCCCTCGCGACAGGAGCAGAGCATGACCGTCCTCGCGGGCGACACCTGGGGCATCCCCGGCCCCGTCTTCCTCCGCTGGTACGTCGTGGCGGCCGTGGTGCTGGTCGCCGGCGCCGTGGCGTACCGGCGGCGCGCGCTGGCCGGCACCCCGGTGCACGACGGTGGACCGCTCGGGCCGCAGCAGGCCGCATACCTCAACGGGGGCGACCAGCTCGCCGTATGGACCGCGCTCGGCGGGCTGCGCCGGGCCGGCGCGGTCGGCGTACGCCCCGACCGGCGGCTCACCACCGGCGGCTCGCTGCCGGCCGGCGTCACCCCGCTCGACCAGGCCATTCACCACGCGGCCGGCCGGCACCTGCGCACTCGTGAGCTGGGCCAGGACGAGTGGGTCCGGCGCGCCCTCGACGAGCTGCGCGACGGCCTCGTGCGCCGCGGTCTGGCCCTGGACAAGGAGCGGCGGGCGACGCTGCGCCGCGGCGCCCTGCTCGTCGGCGCCCTGCTCGCACTCGGCTTCGTCCGGGCCTTCGTCGGCCTCTCCAACAGCCGGCCCGCCGGCTGGCTGATGCTCACCCTGGTGCCGCTCTTCATCGCGTTCCTGCTGCTCAACCGGGTGCCCTGGCGCACCCGGGCGGCCACCCGGGCGCTGCGCGAGCTGCGCCGCCAGCACACCTGGCTGCGGCCGGCCGCCGCACCGGCGTACGCCACCTACGGCCCGTCCGACGCGGCGATGGGCGTCGCGCTCTTCGGCACCGCCACCCTCTGGAGCATGGACCCGGGCTTCGCCGAGCAGGCCGAGATCCAGCGCCAGGCCATGGGGGCGAGCGGCAGCTCGGGCAGCTCCTGCGGCGGGGGCAGCTCCTGCGGGGGCGGCAGCTCGTGCGGCGGCGGAAGTTCCTGCGGGGGCGGTGGCGGCTGCGGCGGTGGCGGGTGCGGCGGATGACCGCGGGGCCCTCCGGGGTGGGCATCGGGTGGCGGCCGGAGATCGCCGGATTCGTGGCCGGCCTGCCCGGGCTGCGGTTCGTCGAGGTGGTCGCCGAGACGGTCGCCCCGGCCGGGCCGCTCCCCGACGGCCTGGCCGAGCTGCGCGGACGGGGCGTCACCGTCGTACCCCACGGCGTGAAGCTCTCCCTCGGCGGCGCGGACCCGGTCGACCCGGCCCGGGTGGCGCACCTGGCCGGCGTCGCCGCGGCGCTGGCGGCGCCGCTGGTCAGCGAGCACATCGCGTTCGTGCGGGCCGGCGGCCTGGAGGCCGGTCACCTGCTGCCGCTGCCGCGCAGCCGGGAGGCGGTGGCCGCCGTGGTGGCCAACGTGCGGCGGGCGCAGGCGGAGCTGCCGGTGCCGCTGGCCCTGGAGCCGATCGCCGCGCTCTTCGACTGGCCGGACGACGAGCTGGACGAGGCCGACTTCCTCACCGAGATCCTCGACGCCACCGGCGCGCTGCTGCTGCTCGACATCGCCAACGTGCACGCCAACGCCCGCAACCGGGGCGGTGACCCGGCCGCCCTGCTGGACCGGCTGCCGCTGGACCGGATCGCCTACGTCCACGTGGCCGGGGGCGCCGAGCACGGCGGCTTCTACCACGACACGCACACCGACCCGGTGCCCGCCGAGGTGCTCGACCTGGTCCGCGAGCTGTGCGGCCGCCGCCGGCCCCCGGCGCTGCTGCTGGAACGCGACGGCCACTACCCGCCCGCCGCGGAACTGCGCGGCGAGCTGGACGCCCTGGCCACCGCCTCCGGGTACCCGGTGGTCACGTGAACGGCGGGGAGCCGGCCACGCCGGGCGGCCGACACGTCCAGGCGCCCGGCGGCGAGGTGACCGGCGGGGACCTCGCCGCGCGGCAGGCGGAGCTGGTGGCGGCGCTGGTGGCCGGCGGGCCGCTGCCGACCGGCTTCGCCGCCGCGCCGGTGGAGGCGGCCCGGCGGGCCCTGCTGCGTAAGCGCGCCGGCGACGTGGCCCGGCACTGGCCGCTGCTCGCGGCCGGCCTCGGCGACGCCTGGGCGGCCACCTTCGCCGGCTGGGCGGCCGGCCGCCCCACCAACGGCTCGCTGCGCGACGGCTGGGACCTGGCCCGGGAGCTGCGCGACCAGGGCACGCTGCCGCCGCTGGGGGCCGAGGAACTGGCCGCCCGCGAGGCCGCGAGCCGCTACGACGGCCGTACCGCCCCCCGCCCCCGCCGGCTGCCGGCCGTCGCGCGGGCCGGCGGCGCCGTCGCGGCCCAGCTCGCCGGTCGCGTACGCCTGCTGCGGCCCGCGCCGCGCTGAGAGCGGGTGGCAGGCCCCTCCGCGGTACGGCAGGATCGGCCCCATGGATCTCGGACTCGCGGACCGGGTGTACGTGCTGACCGGCGCCTCGGGCGGCCTCGGCTTCGCCACCGCCGAGCAGCTCGTCGCCGACGGCGCCCGCGTGGTGATCTCGTCCCGGGCACCGGAGCGGGTGGCCGCCGCCGTCGAGGCGCTCGGTGGGCCGGAGCGGGTCATCGGGCTGACCGCCGACCTCACCGACCCGGGCACCCCGGAGCGGCTCGTCGCGGCGGCACGCGAGCAGTTCGGCCGGCTCGACGGGGCGCTCATCTCGGTGGGCGGCCCGCCCCGGGGCACCGCCGCCCAGGTCACCGACGCGCAGTGGCGCGAGTCCTTCGAGACGGTCTTCCTGGGCACCGTCCGCACCGCACGCACGGTGGCCGCCGCGCTCACCGACGGGGGCGCCATCGGGCTGGTGCTGTCCACCTCGGTGCGCAGCCCGCTGCCCGGGCTCGGCATCTCCAACGGCCTGCGCCCCGGCCTGGCCGGGGTGGCCAAGGACCTGGCCGACGAGCACGGCCCACGCGGCGTACGGGTGGTCAGCCTGCTGCCGGGGCGGATCATGACCGACCGCAACCGGGAGCTGCTGGCCGCGAGCGGCGACGCGGAGCGCGCCCGCGCCGAGGCGGAGGCGTCGATCCCGCTGGGCCGCATCGGCGACCCCGCCGAGTTCGGCCGGGTGGCCGCCTTCCTGATCTCCCCCGCCGCCGGCTACGTCACCGGGGTCACCGTGCCGGTCGACGGCGGCGCGCTGCGCGGCCTGTGACGGTGCGCCGGTGAGCGACCGACGCCGCCCCGCCGGCGGCCGGCCGGACCCCGTCCCCGGGTCACCGGCCCGCCGCTACCCGCGCCCCAGCCGGGAACAGCTCGCGGCGGCCGCCGACCGGCTCCTCCCGGACCTGATCGCGCCCGGGCTGGACGTGCTCTTCGTCGGCATCAACCCGGGCCTGTGGTCGGCGGCCACCGGTTGGCACTTCGCCCGCCCGGGCAACCGGTTCTGGCCCGCGCTGCACCGGGGCGGCTTCACCCCGCGCCAGTTGCACCCGAGCGAGCAGGACGAGCTGCCCGGCCTCGGGCTGGGCATCACCAACATGGTGGCCCGGGCCAGCGCCCGTGCCGACGAGCTGACCGCCGAGGAGCTGGTCGAGGGGGCGCGGGAACTGGCCGCCAAGGTGGCGCGCTACCGGCCGCGCTGGGTGGCGGTGGTCGGGGTGACCGCGTACCGGATCGGGTTCGCCCGCCCGAAGGCGGGCTTCGGGCCGCAGCCGGAACCCCTCAGCGCGGCCCGGCTCTGGGTGCTGCCCAACCCGAGCGGGCTGAACGCGCACTTCACCCCGGAGACGCTCGGGGCCGCCTTCGGTGAGCTGCGCGCCGCGGTGACCGCCGGCGGCTAGTGCTCCGACCAGGAGCGGCTGAGATGTCGGGGTCAGGCTGCTCGGGTGCCAGGTCGGCCCACGTGTCAGCCGAAGAGGGCGGCGGGGATGTCGGCGTAGAAGAGGGCGGGATCGCGGGAGAGCGACGCCTTGACGTTGGCGGTGGGACGGTCGGCGATCACTTCAAGCTTGCCCGCTTCCAGGCCGTCCAGAGCCATGGAGACCACCTCGTGGGGTGGGAGTTTGGGGATGTCGTAGCCGGCCATCATGTCGGTGTCGGCGATTGCCAGAGCCAGGGCGGTGACCTGGGTCTTCTGGCCGGCCAGCTCGAGTCGGATGCCGTTGGTGAGAGACCATTCCGCGGCTTTGGAGGCGGCGTAGCCGTTGCTGCTGGGAGCGAAGGCGTACCAGCTCAGGGCGGAGATGACGGTGAGGATCGCGCCGCCGGCGAGTCTCGGGGCGAAGGCGCGGGTGACGTTGAGGGTGCCCCAGAAGTTCGTGTCGAACTCGCGGCGAATGTTCTCCGTGGACGGTCCGAGCAGGGGCGCGTCCGTGGAGATGCCGGCGTTGTTGATGAGAATGTCGAGGTCGCCCACCTCGGCTGCCGCGGCGTCGATGGACGCCGGGTCGGTGATGTCCAGCTGAAGGGGGACGACGCCGGGAATGTTGATCTGCTCGGGACGGCGTGCGGTCGCGTAGACGGTGGTGGCGCCGCGGGCGAGGAGAGCCTCGGCGAAGGCCTTGCCGAGCCCACGGTTGGCGCCCGTTACGAGGGCTTTCGTGCCGTTGATCTGCATGCCGGTACGGTAGAACCTCACGTTGACGTCAGAGGCAAGTATTGCGAGGTGGGTCACTGTGCGGATCGGGGACCTGGCGGCCCGGACGCGGGTGAGTGTTCGCGCCCTGCGGTACTACGAGGAGCAGGGGTTGCTGACCTCGACGCGGAGTGAGAGCGGGCAGCGACACTATGGGGACTCGGCCGTCGACCGGGTGCGGCTGATTCAGCAGTTGTACGGCGCGGGACTGTCCAGCAGGACGATCGCGGAGCTCCTGCCGTGCGTGGACGCCAAGGTCAGCACGCCGGAGTCGCGCGAACGGCTGGCGGTGGAGCGGGACCGGATCAACACACAGATCGCTGAGCTGATCACCGCCCGGGACAGACTCAACGACATCATCGACGTGGCGTCGAGGCCGAACCCGCACTGTAACTACGTATGAGCATGGGGCGCTCGCCGATTTCGCGGGCCACCCGGCACCCTGAGCCTCTGTGGTCAGGGCACCGGGGTCACGCCCGCGTCGGCACGGTGAGCACCTCGGCCCCGTCGTCGGTGATGGCGATCGTGTGCTCGCTGTGCGCCGTCCGGCAGCCGGTCGCGCTGCGCAGAGTCCAGCCGTCGGCGTCGGTGCGGAGCTCGGCGGTGTCCGCCATGACCCACGGCTCCAGGGCCAGCAACAGCCCGGGACGCAGCCGGTATCCCCGGCCCGGCCGCCCGGTGTTCGGGACGTGCGGGTCCTGGTGCATCGTCGACCCGACCCCGTGACCGCCGAACTCGGTGTTGACCGAGTAGCCCGCGTCGCGGAGGACCGAACCGATGGCATGGGAGATGTCCCCGATGCGCGCCCCCGGCCCGGCCGCGGCGATCCCCGCCTGCAACGCGCGCTCGGTCGCGCCGATCAGCGCGACGCTCTCCGGGGGCTTCGAGTCGCCCACCACGAAGCTGACGGCGGAGTCGGCGACCACCCCTCCGCTGGAGACGGCGAGGTCGAGCGTCAGCAGATCGCCGTCGGCGAGCGCGTAGTCGTGGGGCAGCCCGTGGAGCACGGCATCATTGACCGACGTGCAGATGTAGTGGCCGAACGGCCCGCGCCCGAAGGACGGCTCGTAGTCGACGTAGCAGGACTGCGCTCCGGCCTCGACGATCATGGACCGGGCCCAGCGGTCGATGTCCAGGAGGTTCGTACCCACCTCGCAGCGACCCCGCAGCGTCTGCAGGATGTGGGCGACGAGGCTGCCGGCCGCCCTGGCTCGGGGCAGTTCGGTGGGATCCAGGATCTCGATCATGCGACGCCTTACTCGTTCAGCCAATAAGTATCCCGGCCATATTATCCCGGTACTAGAATCGGTGTCATGGTCAGGTTGCCGCTCACTCCCGCGGAGGTCGAACGCGGGCAGCGCCTCGGCGCCCTCCTGCGCCAGGCCCGGGGCGAGCGCTCGATGCTCGTCACCGCGCTGGACGCGGGTGTCTCGCCGGAGACCCTCCGGAAGATCGAGTCCGGTCGCGTGGCCACTCCGGCCTTCCCGACCATCGCCGCCATCGCCGATGTCCTCGGCCTCTCCCTCGACGCGGTGTGGGCGGAGGTCAACCGTTCCGACGGGGCCGCCGGTCCCAGGCGGTCGGATCGCGACGCGCGGGAGCGGCTGGCCTCGTAGGCCCGGCGGTCAGTTGGCCGCGGCCGGGGGCAGGGCCTCCTGCGCCACGTACGTGCCGACCGGCACGGTGGTGACCACCGGCTCCGGCTGCTCCGGCTCGACGTAGGGGGCCGGGGAGTCGGTGACCGCGAACTGGGTGCGGTAGAGCTCGGCGTAGAGGCCGCCGACGGCGACCAGCTCGTCGTGCCGGCCGCGCTCGACGATGCGCCCCTCGTCGAGGACGAGGATCTGGTCGGCCTCGCGGACGGTGGACAGCCGGTGCGCGATCACCAGCGCGGTACGCCCGGTCAGCGCCACCGACAGCGCCCGCTGCACCGCCGCCTCGCTCTCCGAGTCCAGGTGCGCGGTGGCCTCGTCCAGGATCACGATCGACGGGGCCTTGAGCAGCAGCCGGGCGAT
The DNA here is from genome assembly GCF_040609975.1 of Micromonospora sp. NPDC004551. Lineage (NCBI taxonomy): Bacteria > Bacillati > Actinomycetota > Actinomycetes > Micromonosporales > Micromonosporaceae > Micromonospora > Micromonospora sp. NPDC004551. The sequence continues at coordinate 9,950 of NZ_JBEXLM010000040.1, forward strand.
GGCGATGCGCTGCTTCTCGCCCCCGGAGAAGCGGTAGCCGCGCTCGCCCACCGTGGTGTCCAGCCCGTCGGGCAGGGCCCGGACCAGGTCGGCGACCTGCGCGCCGGCCAGCGCGGCCCAGATCTCGTCGTCGGTCGCGTCCGGCTTGGCGTAGCGCAGGTTCTCCCGGATGGTCTCGTGGAACAGGTGCGAGTCCTGCGTGACCACGCCGATCTCGTCGCGGAGCGAGGCGAGCGTGGCGTCCCGGACGTCGACGCCGCCGACCAGCACCTGGCCGTCGCTCACGTCGTAGATCCGGGAGATCAGCATCGAGAGCGTGGACTTGCCGGCGCCGGAGGGGCCGACCAGGGCCACCATCTGCCCGGGCTCGACGGCGAACGAGACGCCCTTGAGCACCGGCTCGTTGACCGTGCGGTCGAGGGCGGCGACCTCCTCCAGGGAGGCCAGCGAGACCTCGGCGGCGCTCGGGTAGCGGAACCGCACGTCGCGGAACTCGACCCGGCCGTTGCCCCGCGGCACCGGCACGGCGTCGGGCTTCTCGTCGATGCCGGGGCGCAGGTCGAGCACCTCGAAGACCCGGTCGAAGGAGACCAGCGCGCTCATCACGTCGACCCGGACGTTGGAGAGCGCGGTGAGCGGGCCGTAGAGCCGGGTGAGCAGCAGCGCCAGCTTGACCACGGTGCCCGCACTGACCGCACCGGTGACGGCGAGCCAGCCGCCCAGCCCGTAGGTGAGTGCCTGGGCCAGGGAGGCGACCAGCAGCATGGCCACGAAGAAGGTGCGCGAGTACATGGCCGACTGGATGCCGATGTCGCGGACCCGCTCGGCCCGGCCGGCGAACCGGGCCGCCTCGACGTCGGGCGAGCCGAAGAGCTTGACCAGCAGGGCGCCCGCGACGTTGAACCGCTCGGTCATCGTCGCGTTCATCTTGGCGTCGAGGTTGTACGACTCGCGGGTGATCTCGGCCAGCCGCCGCCCGACCCGGCGGGCCGGGATGATGAAGATGGGCAGCAGCACCAGTGCCAGCACGGTGATCTGCCAGGACAGCACGAGCATCGCCCCGGCCGTGAGCACGAGCTGGATGACGTTGCTGACCACGCCGGACAGCGTCGAGGTGAACGCCCGCTGGGCGCCCAGCACGTCGTTGTTGAGCCGGCTGACCAGCGCGCCGGTCTGGGTGCGGGTGAAGAACTGCAGCGGCATCCGCTGGACGTGGTCGTAGACCCGGGTGCGCAGGTCGAGGATGATGCCCTCGCCGATCCGCGCCGAATACCACCGCTGGGCCAGCGAGAAGAGCGCGTCGGCCACGGCCAGCACGGCGATGATCAGGGCGAGCCGGACCACGGTGGCGCCCGCGTCTGCGCCGCCGCCGGCGATCGCGTCGATGACGTCACCGGCGAGCAGCGGGGTGGCGACCCCGATCACCGCGGCGATCACCACGGTGACCAGGAAGACGACGATGTCGCGGCGGTAGGGCTGCGCGAACGCGACAATCCGCTTGGCGGTGCCGCGCTTGAGCTGGTGGGTGGAGATCTCGTCGCGGTTGCGCATCGACCGGAGCATGCTCCAGCCGCCCATGCCGCCACCGGCCATCGGGTTGGACACTCGTCACCTCCGGGTCGTCGGCAGCCGTGGACCGTCGGGATCAATTCTCCCGACGACTACGACAACCTCGCGAGTAACCCGGATCTTCCCGGATGGTCCTTACTATTCGCCCCGCCCGGCCAGGTCGCGGATCCGCCGGGTCTGTGCCTCCCGCTCGGCCCGCTGCTGCTCGGCGTGGCTGCGCCCGCCCGCGCCGGCGAGCAGCGCCTTGATCTCCACGATCGCGTCCCGGTTGTTGGCCAGCAGGCCGGCGGTCAGGTCGCGTACCGCGCCGTCGAGTTCCGCGGCCGGCACCACGAGGGTGGCCAGGCCGATCCGGTCCGCCTCGGCGGCGTCCATCCGGCGGCCGGTGGCGCAGATCTCCAGCGCGCGGGAATAGCCGACCAGCTCGGCGAGACGCTTGGTGCCGGCCAGGTCGGGGACCAGGCCGAGGGTCACCTCGGCCATGGAGAGCTTGGCGTCCTCGGCGAGCACCCGGAGGTCGCAGGCGAGAGCGAGCTGGAAGCCGGCGCCGATGGCGTGGCCCTGCACGGCGGCGATCGAGATCACGTCCGGCCGGTGCAGCCAGGTGAAGCCGCCCTGGTATTCCGCGATCCGTTCGGCGCACTCCTGCTCAGGCAGGGTGGAGAGCTCGGCGAAGGAGCCCGGGCCGGAGGAGCCGGCGACCGACAGGTCGAGGCCGGCGGAGAAGGCCCGGCCCTCGCCGCGCACCACGACGACGCGGACGTCGCCCGGCAGTTCCCGGGAGAAGTCGCTCATCGCGCGCCACATGGCCGGGGTCTGCGCGTTGAGCACGTCGGGCCGGCACAACGTCACCGTCGCAACCGGCCCGTCGCAGTCGAGTCGTACTCCGGTCGTCTCGGCGGTCACCGGACCGCCCGGAGCACAGCGCTGATGGACGACGCTGGGGGGCGGGTCACGCCTTCTTGCGGCGCCGGGCGCCGCCACGCTGCCGCAGCTGCACCCCGGACTCGGTGAGCACCCGGTGGATGAACCCGTAGGAGCGGCCGGTCGAGGCCGCGAGCGCACGGATGCTCTCACCCGAGGTGTACCGCTTTACCAGGTCCTTGGCGAGCGTCTGCCGCTCGGCCCCGACGATCCGGCGACCCTTCTCAGTGCTGGTGGCTGTGCCGGTGGCTGCCATGCTGATTCCTCACGTCCCAGACTGTGCGGTTCGGATACGGTCCCACCTATTAGACCGCCTCGGACGATCATGCGCCAGATATCAACTATTCGCCAACCGACACGCTATGCAATGTCAGCTTCCCGATAGAGTGATCCTTCTGACCGGTCAGCCGGCGCCGCCCGGCTGGATCATGAGGAGCCGCCCGGCCGGCCGACCCGTACGCTTCTCGGGTGATCGACCTGCTGGCCGCGGCGGCCGCCGCCGCGGGCGTCTTCGCCGCCACGAACATCGATGACATCGTCGTGCTCACCGTGTTGTTCGTGGCGGCCCGGAGCACCGGCCGGCCCCGTCCCTGGCAGATCGTCGCCGGCCAGTACGCGGGCATCGGCGCGCTGGTCGGGGTCGCCGTGGTGGTCGCCGCCGGGCTGCTGGTGGTGCCCGACCCGTGGACCGGCCTGCTCGGATTGCTGCCGATCGCGCTGGGCGTCCGCGCCCTGCTGGCCCGCCGGCGCGACGCCGACGAGCCGCCGGCCGTGGTCGGCAGCCTGCTCGGCGTGGCCGGGGTGACGGTGGCCAACGGCGCCGACAACATCGCCGTCTACGTGCCGGTGTTCCGCTCGCTCGACCCGGCCACCGGCCTGGTCTGGCTGCTGGTCTTCGCGGCCCTGGTGGCGGTGTGGTGCGTGGCCGCCGCCCTGCTCGGCGGCCACCCCCGGGTGGTGTCCCTGGTCGACCGCACCGGCCACTGGCTGGTCCCGGCCGTCTTCATCGCCCTCGGCGTGGTCATCCTGACCACCTCCGGCGTCCTCCCCCGCCTGCTCCCCTGACGGGGATCAGGCCAGCTCGACCAGTTCCAGCAGGTCGTCGGACCACGCGTCCTCGTCGCCGTCGGGCAGCAGGATGGCGCGGTCGGGCTTCAGGGCCATGACCGCGCCCGGGTCGTGGGTGACCAGGACGATGGCACCCGGGTAGCGGGCGATCGCGTCGAGCACCTGCTCGCGGCTGACCGGGTCGAGGTTGTTCGTCGGCTCGTCCAGCAGCAGCACGTTGGCGCCGGAGCAGACCAGGGTGGCCAGGGCCAGCCGGGTCTTCTCGCCGCCGGAGAGCACGCCGGCCGGCTTGTCGACGTCCTCGCCGGAGAAGAGGAACGCGCCGAGGATCCGGCGCAGGTCCGTGTCGGTCTGCTCCGGCGCGGCGCTGCGCATGTGCTCCAGGATGGTCCGCTCGACGTCCAGCGTCTCGTGCTCCTGCGCGTAGTAGCCGAGCCGGAGGCCGTGCCCGGGCCGCACCTCACCGGTGTCCGGTTCGAGCAGGCCGCCGAGCATCCGCAGCAGGGTGGTCTTGCCGGCGCCGTTGAGGCCCAGGATGGCCACCCGCGAACCCCGGTCCACCGCCACGTTGACGTCGGTGAAGATCTCCAGCGACCCGTACGACTTGGACAGGCCGGACGCGGTGAGCGGGGTCTTGCCGCACGGCGCCGGGGTGGGGAAGCGCACCTTCGCCACCTTGTCGGCGACCCGGACGTCCTCCAGCCCGGACAGCAGCTTCTCGGCCCGCCGGGCCATGTTCTGCGCGGCGACGGTCTTGGTGGCCTTGGCCCGCATCTTGTCCGCCTGGGCCATCAGCGCGCCGGCCTTCTTCTCGGCGTTGGCCCGCTCCCGGCGGCGACGCCGCTCGTCGGTCTCCCGCGCCTCCAGGTACGCCTTCCAGCCCAGGTTGTAGACGTCGACGACCGAGCGGGTGGCGTCCAGGAACCAGACCTTGTTGACCACCGCCTCCAGCAGGGAGGCGTCGTGGGAGATCACGATGAGGCCCCCCTTGTGGTTGGCGAGGAAGCCGCGCAGCCAGGTGATCGAGTCGGCGTCGAGGTGGTTGGTCGGCTCGTCGAGCAGCAGGATGCCGCCGCCGTTCTCGCCGGCGTCGCGGAACAGGATCCGGGCCAGCTCGATGCGGCGGCGCTGGCCGCCGGAGAGGGTGCCGATGGTCTGCGCCAGGGCCCGGTCGGGCAGACCCAGGTTCGCGCAGATGCGGGCCGCCTCGGCCTCGGCCGCGTAGCCGCCCAGGGAGGCGAACTGGTCCTCCAGCGCGCCGTAGCGGCGGACCAGCTTGTCGTCGTCGGCGCCCTCGGCGAGCTTCGCCTCCAGCTCCTGCATCTGCGCCATGAGCACGTCCAGCCCGCGGGCGGAGAGCACCCGGTCCCGCCCGGTGACGTCCAGGTCGCCGGTACGCGGGTCCTGCGGCAGGTAGCCGATCGCGCTGCGCCGGTCGATCTGCCCGGCGTACGGCTGCCCCTCCCCCGCCAGCACCTTGAGGGTGGTGGTCTTGCCGGCGCCGTTGCGGCCGACCAGGCCGATCCGGTCACCCGGCTGCACCCGCAGCGTGGTGTCGGACAGCAGGATCCGGGAACCGGCGCGCAGCTCAAGGCCGGTGGCGTTGATCATGTCGGGGTACTCGCTCTCGGGGTTTCGGCGAAGGCTGACTCAGGGCACGCGAAAGCGCCGGCGGGTCATCAGTTCCCGTCGGCGCGGGGCCGTTCAGCCTTCGCAGCGCAGCACGGGCCAATTGTACCGGGCGTCCGGCGGCGGGCCCGCCGGATTACCGCGCAAGATCATCGGGTACCGAAAACCCCGTCCGGACCCGGTCCGGTACCGCAACCACCACACAGGGACTAATCGGTGATCGGGGTCAACATGGAGCTGAACGAGAACGCGCGGGTCGACACCAGCCAGGTGGAGGATCGGCGAGGGTCCGGCGGAGGCGGCGGGATGGGCATCCCGATTCCGATCGGCGGCGGCCGGGGCGGGATCGTGGGCCTCATCATCGCCGTCCTGGTCGCCCTGGTGGGCGGCGGTTTCGGGCTGAACGCGGCCACCAACGGCGGCGGCTCCGACCAGGGTGACAACACCTCGCTGGAGCAGAAGTGCTCCGCGCAGGACGCGCTGAAGCAGCTCGACTGCCGCAACACCCTCTATGTCAACTCGATCCAGGCGTACTGGCGGACCGCCATGCCGGAGGTCTTCGGCGACCAGTACAAGCCGTCGAAGACCGTCTTCTTCAGCCAGAACGTGAGCACCGGCTGCGGCGCGGCCGACTCCGGGGTCGGCCCGTTCTACTGCCCGGCCGACGACCTGGTCTACATCGACCTCACCTTCTACCGCATGCTCGCCGACCAGCTCGGCGCCGAGGGCGAGTTCGCCCAGCCGTACGTGCTGGCCCACGAGTACGGGCACCACGTGCAGGACCTGCTCGGCACCGAGGCGCAGATGCGCCGCCAGCAGCAGCGCGACCCGCAGAGCGCCAACGCCCTCTCGGTGAAGCTGGAGCTCCAGGCCGACTGCTACGCCGGCGCCTGGGCGAAGAACGCCACCGGCACCTCCGACGAGCAGGGCCAGAAGATCTTCAAGAGCATCACCGACCAGGACATCCAGCAGGCCATCGACACGGCCGAGAAGATCGGCGACGACGCGATCCAGCAGCGCTCCGGCCGGCCGGTGAATCCGGACGAATTCACCCACGGCACCTCCGAGCAGCGCAAGCAGTGGTTCACGAAGGGCTTCTCCACCGGCGACCCGAAGGCCTGCGACACCTTCGGCACGGCGCAGTAAGCCGGAACGGTTCCCCTCGGGCCGTCGGCCTGCATGCCGGGACACCCGGCGGGCAGGACGACGGCCCGATGTCGTGACCCCGGCGGGTCAGGCCGGCAGGGTCACCTGGCCCGGGGTGGGCTGTGGGGTGGTGGTGCCGTCGCCCAGCTGCCCCCCACTGTTGTCGCCCCAGCACCACAGGCCGCCGTCGGTACGGATCGCGCAGCTGTGGTCGGCGGCGGCGGGGCCGCCCGTCCAGGTGGTGGCGTCACCGACGCGGGTCGGCGCGGTCCGGTGGGTGGTGGTGCCGTCGCCCACCTGCCCCGTCGAGTTCTTGCCCCAGCACCAGAGGCTGCCGTCGGTGCGGGACGCGCACGAGGTGTCGCCGCTCGCGCCGACCCGGCTCCACGTGGTGGCAGTGCCGACCTGGACCGGCGCGGTCTGGAAGCTGCCGCTCGCGCCCAGTTGCCCGTAACCGTTCTCACCCCAGCACCAGAGGGTGCCGCCCCGGACCCCGCAGGTGTGGGCGTAGCCGGCCGTGACGCCGGTCCAGGTGGTCGCGGTCCCGACCTGTGCGGGCGTCGTCTGCGAGCCCAGGGTGCCGAGACCGAGCTGCCCGTCCGAGCTGTAGCCCCAGCACCACAGCGTGCCGTCGGTGCGGACACCGCAGGTGTGCGCGAAGCCGGTCGAGACGCTCGCCCAGTTGGTCGCCGTGCCGACCTGCACCGGGGTCGTCGCGACATACGGCGAGCTGCCGACGCCCAGCTGCGATGTCCGGTTGAAACCCCAGCACCACAGCGTGCCGTCGGTCCGCACGGCGCAGGTGTGCGCGGGGCCGGCGTCGACCCTGGCCCAGGAGTTGACGGTGCCGACCTGCACCGGGGTGCTGCGGCTGGTGGTGGTCCCGTCGCCGAGCTGGCCCCGGAAGTTCGAGCCCCAGCACCACAGCGTCCCGTCCGTCCGGACCGCGCAGGTGTGGCCGGAGCCGGCGTCGACGCCGGTCCAGGTGGCGGTGCCGACCCGCGTCGGGGTGCTCCGGTTCGTGGTGGTCCCGTCACCGAGCTGACCGCTGTAGTTCGAGCCCAAGCACAGCAGTCCCCCGTCGGTACGGATCGCGCACGTGTGTGCGCCGCCCGCGGTGACGCTGGTGACCGCCGGGGCGGCGAGCACGCCATGCCGGGGCGCGGGGCTCGCGCCCGCCGTGCCCGTCGTCAGCGCAGCGGTGAGCACGGCGCTTCCGATGGACATCGCCGCCGCAGCGGCGAGAAACCTTGTCGCACGGCGCCACCGGGCCCGCAGCCGTCCGTCCTGATGTCCGCTCATGGAGTTGTTCTCTCCCAACGATGTCGGTGCCTGGATTGCGGAGACGAAGCTGCCCCGGTGGGTCGCCCGGAGACCCACCACGTGGCACCGACCCTATGCATCGCTCCATTTCAATGCATCAATGATGATCCGAATTGCGTGGTCTTGATGGGATCTTTCCCGTTCAGCGGACCAGGATGTGGACCGCCCGGGCCGCCGAGACGGCAGCGACCAGGACCGCCCGCCGAGGCTCGGGCACGTCGAGGAGGCGGCCGGCGCGCAGCGCCGTGAGCGCGGCCAGCCGGCGATCGGCCAGCACCGTGTCCACCGCCCGCCGGTCCCCGCCGCAGACCAGTGCCGTCAGGGTCGGCGCCTCCGGCAGCAGCAGGCGTACGGCCAGCTCGGCCGCGTCGCCCAGCGCCGCCTTGGCCTGGTTGTCCCGCCGCCGGGCGAAGCGCTGCTGGGACCAGCCGCCGGCGGCGGTGCGTCCCTGCACGTAGCGGGTGTCCACCTTGGAGACGACGAGGTCGGGGCCGTCGGCGACGCCGACCGCCACCGCGCCCTTGCGGGCCAGCAGCAGGCCGAGCCGACGGGACGCGCCGGCCGCGGCCACGAACCCGGGCACGTCGGCGGCCGCCGGGGCGCCCGGCGGGGTGTGCAGCTCGGCGGTGGCGCCGTCGGGGGCGGTGAGCAGCAGCCCGTACCCCTCGACCGTGGTGGTGTGCGGGCCGTGCCGGTCGGCGAAGCCCTCGACCCAGCGGGCCACGCGGGTCGGGTCGACCTCGACCCACCGGCCGCCCCCGGCCGCGGGTCGACTGCTCATGCGACGACGGTACGGCACCGAGTGACGGCCGGACGGCAAGGGTAGAAACGGAACGCGGGAGGACACCGGCCCGGTGCCCTCCCGCGTCTCCCCTCGATCAGTGGACGCTGAGGTTTCCGCTGGTCAGCTTCACCTCGGCGGTGCCGGCCCCCGTCCAGTCGGACGAGAACAGCAGGGCACCCCCCTGCCACAGGGTGATCCCGACGCTGTCGTTCCGGCCGGGGGCACCCTTGTCGGCCGCCGTCACGGCCAGGGTCAGCCCGGTGGCCACCACCGCGCCGGTGCCGTCGACCAGGCTGGCCCGGTAGCGCACCTGCGCCGCCCCGCCGCTGCCGGTCAGGCCGACGCCCTCGACGGCGGTGCCCCGGATCTCGTAGTTCCGGCCGCCCGATCGGAACCCGATGGTGGCGGAACCGGTCGGGCTCTTACCGGGCTGGGCCGCCTTCGCGACCAGGTCGACGGTCACCGGCGATCCGGTGGCCGCCGCGTACCGGCCGGCGGACCGGCCCGCGGCCAGTGCGCCCTCGCCGGTGAGGAACGACCCGTCGGAGGCCGCCACGGTCACCTGGGCGCTGGTGCCGCCCGTGTAGTGGCCGCCGACCGTCGCGGTGACGGTGTGGCTGCCCGCCGGCAGGGTCGCCGCACAGGACGCGGACGCGCTGCTGCCGGCCTCGCCGAGCAGGTCCAGCACGCCGGTGCAGAGCGGCACGCCGCCCTCGGCGAAGGTGACCGTGGCGTTGCGGATGTCCCCCGCCGTGGTGTCCGTCGCGCCGGGCAGCATCGCGCTGTCCCGGACGACGACCCGCAGCAGGGCCCTCCCGGCGCCGCCGGTGGTCACCAGCGTGTCACCGGCCCAGCTCGCCGCCGCGTCCTCGGCCTCGACCCGGATCGTGAACGAGGTGGCCGCGGCCAGGCCGGTGCCGTCCGTGACGGTGACGGTGACCGGGTAGTCGCCGGGCGCCGCGCCGGTGGTCCCGGTGACCGTCCAGCTGCGCGTACCCGGCGTGCCGTCGCCGGAGGTGGCCGACACGGCCAGGGACAGCCCGGCGGGCAGGCCGGCGGCGGTCGGGGTCAGCTCCGCCCCGACGGTGTCCGCGTCGGTCGCGGTGACCGTGACCGTCGGCGCGAGCCCGTCGCTGTACTGGACGGCGGCCCCGCCCGCCGGGGCGTCGTTCGACACCACGGGCACGGCCCGGATGGTGAGGTCGGCGTCGTTGAGGTCGAAGAAGACGTTCCCGACCGCCTCGATCCGGATCCGCGCCTGCTTCGTCGCCACGTTCGGCAGGGTCACCGTCGCACTGCCGGTGTTGGGGGTGCTCTCGGCCAGCACGTACGGGAAGGTCCTCCCCCCGTCGGCGGAGAGCGTGATCCTCACCTGGGCGGCGTTCACCGGCGCCGCGTCGGTGCCGGCCACGTCCCAGGTGACCGCCTGCGTCGAGCCACCGTCCAGGACGGCGGCCGAACCCTGCGAGGTGACCAGGAACGGCCCGGTGTCCGGCGCCAGCACCACCGCGACGTCGGCGCTGCCGACGCCGCCGCCACCCGGCCGGCCGTCCCGGGCGGTGAGCTTGAAGTGCATGGTCCGGTCGTTGGCGAACCCGACCCAGTCCCGGGTGGGCAGGAACTCCGAGTAGCAGTCGATGACCTCTGCCGGCACGTTGGTGGCGCCACCGCTGGCCGGCGGCGCCGGCGCGGCCGGGCAGGCGCCGGTCTTCGCGTTCGTGTTGCCCGCCAGGATCTGCGCCAGGTCCGGGAACACCCGGGTCGGGTCGGCAGACACCGCGTTCAGGCCGGGCGAGTGGTACTTCAGGGTGTCGCTCGGCGAGACGTTGGCGGCCGTGCCGAACACTCGGAACAGCGGCCCGTTGACCTTGGTGTTGTTCACCAGCGCGGTGCCGGCGGCGCCGCCCCGGTCGTTCTGCTCCCACAGGTACGTGAGGGCGTCGCCGTCCGAGTCGCTGGCGCTGCCGGACAGGGCGAACGGGGTGCGTACCGGGATGGTGACGGTGTCCGGCACGGTGACCACCGGCGCGTGGTTGGCGGTCTCCTCGACCACGAAGCCGCCGTTGTCGATGGCGCCGCCCTTGGCGGTCTCGCCCACGAACCCGGACGCGCCGGAGAGGCCTGCCAGGGCGAGCGGGGCGACGTTGGTGGCGGCCAGCGTGCCGCCGAAGGTCACCTGGAAGCCGGTGTCGTTGAGCACGCCGGTGCCGCCGAAGGCGGCCACCGTGACCGTCGCGCCGGCCGGCCAGCCGGCGATGGACTCGACGGCCGCCTTGATGCCGGCCGTGCTGTAGTTGGCGCCCCGCACGATCGGTGCGGACTCGACGCCGTTCCAGGACACCGTGAACGAGTCGCCGTCCGTGTCGAAGTCGCGCAGCGAGACCGTCTGCACCTCGTTGATGGCCGGGCGGGTCGAGGTGACGTAGTTGGTGATCTCGGTGTAGCTGCGGTGCGACCAGTACGGGTCGCTGTGCGGCTGGAGGTTGTCCTGCTGGCAGATCCCGGCGTAGGCCATGATGGACGACCCGCTGCCCGGCTCGTACGAGTTGGCCGCGCTCCGGTTGCCACCCGAGCAGTTCCACTGGTTGCCGTTGAAGGTGTGGTTACCGGCGAACTGGTGGCCCATCTCGTGCGCCACGTAGTCCACCGCGTAGAAGTCACCGACCGGTGTGGGCAGGCCGGTGCAGCCCTGGGCCTTGCCGTTGCCGCCGATGACGCCGAGGCTGGCCACGCCGCCGCCGTTGACGCCGAGGCCGATGTGGCCCACGTCGTAGTTGCCGGCGCCGACGAGCTGGCCCAGCACGATCCGGTTGCGGCTGAGCGTGCCGCTGCCGCAGGAGCTGAGCTGCGCCGGGGTGAAGCAGGCCGCCGCGCCACACGGGCCGTTGGGCTCGGTGGCGAGCGCCGGCGTGTTCAGGTTGGTCTTCTCGGTGTCGTTGATCAGCACGAGCCGGATCGCGGTCTCGTCCTCGTAGATCTGGGTGACCCGGTTCATCAGCGTGACCTTGGCCGCGGTGACGTTCTCCGCGCCGAAGAAGGTGGCGTAGGAGGGGTCGGTCACCAGGGCGACCCGGTAGGTGCGCAGCTTCACCAGCGGGCCGGCGGGAACCTCGGCGGGGGCCACGCCCACCTCGCCCTCCAGGGCCTGGGCGGCCGCCATGACGTCCTCCCGCTCGACGAGGTCGCCGTGCGGGTTCGCCAGGTCCCGGGTGAAATAGCTCGCGTAGAGGCTCTGGTCCAGGTGGTAGTAGGGGTCGACGTACCAGTTCCCGGCCGCCGAGCGGACCGAGGCGTGGAAGCCCAGCGGCGTCAGATCCGCGCGTACGGTCGCGGTCGGGTCGTCCAGGCCCCGGCCGGCGTACGTGCTGATCTCGGGGTGCGCCGCGGCCAGGCCGGCTTCCATGACGGGCGAGTCCACCAGCTCGAAGCGCTGGAACGTCCCGTCCGGCGCGGGCAGTGTCACCACCTGGGCCGACGCGCGGAGAGACTTGTTCCGCTCCGGCGGCGCCTTGTCGAGCACGCCCTTCATGCTCTGCCGGTCCAGCGTGTAGGTGGTCAGCCGGTCAGCGTGCACGGTCGCCTTCCGGCCGGCCTTGGTCGGCGCGGGCTTGCCGTCCACCTTGTGCCACGGGCCCCCGGCGGGCGGGGCCGCGCCGGCCGGAGCCGGGGCCGCCAGCGCCGGCAGCACGGAAGCTGCCAGCGCGGCGACCAGGAGTCCGGCGATCCGCCCGCGCCGTCCCCGACGGTCTGCCGACCGGCGCGGTCCTCGTACCAAAGTGATCATCAAGTCGTCGTCCCCCTGCTCGATGAGGAGTGGGTGGAGCCGCGCACACTCCCGGATCGACGGGGCGTACACGGATGATCCACAGATGGTCAGAGACCCTAGGCGGGCGACCGATCCTCCACATCAGCCGGACAGGTGGCACTCCTGACAGGACGGCGGCTGCCGCGGGTCAGCCCAGCAGCGCGACGACGGCGAGCGCGGCGATGATCGCGCTCGACGCCAGCGCGGTCACCAGGCGGCCCCGGGGGCCGGTGAGAACCCGGCCCACCAGGGTGCCGCCGCCGGCGATCAGCAACTGCCAACTGGCCGAGGCCAGGAAGGCGCCGAGCACGAAGAGCGCCGCGCCCACCGGGTCCCGGCCGGTCGCGTCGTTGCGCCCCAGGACGAGCGCGGCGAAGTAGATGACGGTGGCCGGGTTGAGCAGGGTCAGGGCCAGGATGCCGCCGAACGCCCGCCCCGCGGTGTCCAGGCCACGGTTGACGGCGGCGGCCCTGGCCTCGGCGCGCGAACGCAGCGCCCGCCACGCGCCGTGCGCGGCCAGGGCGAACAGCACCGCCGCGGCCACCAGCCGCAGCGGTGCGGCGATCGGCGCGATCACGGCGGCGACGGCGGCGCCGCCCAGCACCGCCACGGCCGCGTAGAGCCCGTCGGCGGTGGCGACCCCGAGCGCGGCGGCCGCGCCGACCCGGAAGCCGGTGCGGGCGCTGAGCCCGAGGATGAGGATCGCGATCGCGCCGACCGGCACGGCGACGCCGTAGCCGGCCACCAGACCGGCGAGGAACGCCCCGGTCACGACGGTGGGCGGCGGGTCGAGGCGGCCGGTCGCAGGGTGCGCTGTCGACGCGCGGCGGTGGCCGCACGGACAGGAACCTGCTTCGGGTACGCCTCGATCACGCGCCCATGGTGCCCGCCCCTCCCCCACCCCGCCACCCGTTTTCCGGGTCGATGAGGCAGAGCTCAATAGAGATCTTGGTAGCAAACGGCCCCCATAAGGGCCACTTGCTACCAAGATCTGGTGCGGTTTGCGGCTCGGGTGCTGCGAGGGCGACGTGCCTGGAGACGCGTCGAGCGCGGCACCCGCGGGGGTGGCGCGCTCGACGGGACCGGGAACCGGTCAGACGTTGAAGCCGAGGGAGCGGAGCTGGTCGCGGCCCTCGTCGGTGATCTTGTCGGGGCCCCACGGCGGCAGCCAGACCCAGTTGATCCGGATGTCGTCGACCAGGCCACCGCCCGGGCCGGTGGTCAGCGCCTGCCGGGCCTGGTCCTCGATCACGTCGGTGAGGGGGCAGGCCGCCGAGGTCAGCGTCATGTCCAGGGTGGCGACGTTCTGGTCGTCGACGTGGATGCCGTACACCAGGCCGAGGTCGACCACGTTGATGCCCAGCTCGGGGTCGACGACGTCCTTCATCGCCTCCTCGATGTCGTCGATCGCGGCCTTGCCGCCGGCCGCCGCAGCGCCGTTGGCGGCCGCGTCACCGGCCGGGGCCGTGCCGTCGGTCGCCACCGCGCCGGTCTCCGGCGTCGCGGTGGTCTCTTCGCTGCTCATGCCTTCACCTCCGGGCTCACGCCCACCCCGGCGCGTGCCGCGGCGTCCTTGAACGCCATCCACGACAGCAGCGCGCACTTCACCCGGGCCGGGTAGCGCGCGACACCCGCGAACGCCACCCCGTCTCCGAGCACCTCCTCGTCCGGCGTGACCTGGCCACGCCCGGACATCAACTCGACGAACGCCTCGTGCACCGTGGCGGCGTCGTCGGCGGCCCGCCCGCGCAGCAGCTCGTGCAGCACGCTGGCCGACGCCTGGCTGATCGAGCAGCCCATCCCGTCGTACGAGATGTCAGTGAACACCTTGCCGTCGGTGGCGACCCGCACGGTGATCTCGTCGCCGCAGGTCGGGTTGACGTGGTGCGCCTCGCCGACCCGGGCGGCCGGGTCCGTCGCGTCCCGCAGGCCGCGGCCGTGCGGGTGCTTGTAGTGGTCCAGGATGATCTCCTGGTAGAGCTGGTCGAGCTGCATCAGTCGAACACCTTCCGCACCTGCTCGAGACCGGCCACCAGCGCGTCGATCTCCTCGGTCGTGGTGTACAGGTAGAAGGACGCCCGGGTGGTGGCCGGCACGCCGAACCGGGTGCACACCGGCTTGGCGCAGTGGTGCCCCACGCGAACCTGCACGCCGAGCGAGTCGAGCACCTGCCCGACGTCGTGCGGGTGCACGTCGCCGAGCGCGAAGGAGATCGTCCCGCCCCGGCCGACCGGCACGTTCGGGCCGAAGACGCGCAGCCCGGGCACGGTGGCGAGGGCGTCCAGCGCGTACGCCGTCAGCTCCTTCTCGTGCCACTGGATCGCCCGCATCCCGATGCCGGTGAGGTAGTCGACCGCCGCGCCGAGCGCGACCGCCTCGGCGATCGGCGGGGTGCCCGCCTCGAACCGGGCCGGCGGCGCGGCGAACGTCGAGCGCGCCATCGTCACCGTCTCGATCATCGAGCCGCCGCCGAACACCGGGGGCATCGCGGCGAGCAGCTCGCCCCGGCCCCAGAGCACGCCGATGCCGGTCGGGCCGCACATCTTGTGACCGGTGAAGACGATGAAGTCCGCGTCGTAGTCGACCACGTCCATGGGCAGGTGCGGCACCGACTGTGAGCAGTCGAGCAGCAGCAGGGCGCCCACCTCGCGGACCCGCTGGGTGATCCGCGCGGTGGCGTTGACCGTGCCGAGGATGTTGGACATGTGCACCAGCGAGACGATCTTCGTCCGCTCGGTGACCAGGTCGTCCAGGCCGGACTCGTCGAGCCGGCCATGGTCGGTGACCGGGAACCAGCGCAGGGTCGCGCCGGTCCGCTCCGCGAGGAGCTGCCACGGAACGATGTTCGAGTGGTGCTCCATCTCGGAGATGACGATCTCGTCACCGGGCCCGATCCGGAACCGGGGGTCGGCGTCCGGGCGCAGCGAGGCGTTGGAGAACGCGTACGCCACCAGGTTGATCGCCTCGGTGGAGTTCTTGGTGAAGACCACCTCGTCCACGCTGGGCGCGTTGATGAACGCCGCGATCTTCGCCCGGGCGCCCTCGTACGCCTCGGTCGCCTCGGTGCCCAGCGTGTGCACCGAGCGCGACACGTTGGCGTTGTGCCGCGCGTAGTGCTCGGCGAGCACGTCGAGCACCTGCCGCGGCTTGTGCGACGTGTTGGCGCTGTCGAGGTAGACCAGCGGGTGCCCGTTGACCTCCCGGTCGAGGATGGGGAAGTCGGCGCGCACCCGGGCCACGTCGAAGCGGGGCACGTCGTCGTACTGCGGCATGCCCGGCGGGATCGCGATCGAGGTCATCGGGTGCTCGCTCAGGCCCGCGCCGAGCCGGCCCCGGCGACGTACCGCTCGTAGCCCTCTTCCTCGAGCTTGTCGGCCAGCTCCGGGCCGCCCTGCTCGACGATCCGGCCGGCCACGAAGACGTGCACGAAGTCGGGCTTGATGTAGCGCAGGATCCGCGTGTAGTGGGTGATCAGCAGCAGGCCGGTGTCGCCGGTGTCGCGCACCCGGTTGACGCCCTCGCTGACCACGCGCAGCGCGTCCACGTCGAGGCCGGAGTCGGTCTCGTCGAGGATGGCCATCTTCGGCTTGAGCAGCTCCAGCTGCACGATCTCGTGCCGCTTCTTCTCGCCGCCGGAGAAGCCCTCGTTGACGTTGCGCTGGGCGAACGCCGGGTCCATCTGGAGCTTCTCCATGGCGCCGCGCAGCTCGCCGGCCCAGGTGCGCAGCTTCGGCGCCTCGCCGTCGATGGCGGTCTTGGCGGTGCGCAGGAAGTTGGCCACCGAGACGCCGGGGACCTCGACCGGGTACTGCATGGCCAGGAAGAGGCCGGCGCGGGCCCGCTCGTCGACGGACATGGCCAGCACGTCCTCGCCGTCGAGGGTCACCGAACCGCCGGTGATCTCGTACTTCGGGTGGCCGGCGATCGAGTACGCGAGGGTCGACTTGCCGGAGCCGTTCGGGCCCATGATCGCGTGGGTCTCGCCCGACTTCACGGTCAGGTCCACGCCGGCCAGGATCGGCTTGAGCTCACCCTCGGGCAGCTTGACCGACACCTTCAGGTCGCGGATCTCCAGGGTGCTCATCAGCGGGTCACTCCATTGCTCGGCGTCAGGCTGACGTAGATGTCGCCGTCGCGGACTTCGACGGGATAGACGGGAACGGGTTCGGTGGCGGGCAGCCCGGTGGGCTCGCCGGTCCGTAGGTCGAAACGGGATCCGTGCAGCCAGCATTCCAGCGTGCACCCGTCGACCTCGCCCTCGGAGAGGGCCACCGCGGCGTGCGAGCACTCGTCGTACACGGCGTAGAACGCGTCGTCCTCGCCGTGCACGATCGCGATCTGCGTGCCGTCGACGTCGGCGCTGATCGCGGTGCCCTTGGGCACGTCCTCGGTGGAGCAGATCTTGATCATCAGGCGCCGGCCTTGGCGAGGCGGGCCTCGATCGCGTCGCCGAGCCGCTCGCGCAGCTCGTCGACCGGAATCTTGTTGATCAGCTCGGCGAAGAAGCCGCGGACCACCAGGCGGCGGGCCTCGGCCTCCGGGATGCCCCGGGCCATGAGGTAGAAGAGCTGCTCGTCGTCGAAGCGGCCGGTCGCGCTGGCGTGCCCGGCGCCGGCGATCTCGCCGGTCTCGATCTCCAGGTTGGGCACCGAGTCCGCCCGGGCGCCGTCGGTGAGCAGCAGGTTCCGGTTGATCTCGTACGTGTCGGTGCCGGTCGCCTCGGCCCGGATCAGCACGTCACCGACCCAGACGGTGTGCGCGCTGTCGCCCTGCAGGGCGCCGCGGTAGCCCACGTAGCTGCGGCAGTCCGGCGTCGTGTGGTCGACCAGCTGCCGGTGCTCCAGGTGCTGGCCGGAGTCGGCGAAGTAGACGCCGTACAGCTCGGCCTCGCCGCCGCGCTGGGTGTACTCCACCGAGGTGTACTGCCGGACCAGGTCGCCACCGAGGCTGACCTGCACGTGGATCACCTTGGCGTCGCGGCCCAGCTTGACCTTGAGATGCTGTGCCTGCACCGCGTCGTCGGCCCAGTCGGCGACGGTGACCAGGGTCAGCTTCGCGCCGTCGCCCACCGCCACCTCGACGTTGTCGGCCAGAGTGGCGGACCCGACGTGCTCCAGCACCAGGGTCACCTCGGCGAACCGGCCCACCTCGACGAAGGTGTGACCGAGGGCGAGGGCGTCGGCGCCCCCGCCGACCACCCGCAGGCTCACCGGCGTCTCGACCACGGCGTCCCGGGCGACCTGCACCAGCAGCGCCTCGTCCACCCCGCCGTACGCCAGCGCGCTGATCCGGTCGAACGGGGTGAGCACGCTGCCCACCCGCGGGTCGTCCTTGCCGATCCGGCCCACGGTGACGCCCTCGGGCAGGTCGCCGTGCTCGTGGCGGACCGTGCCGGTCGCGGCCTGCGCCCCGCCGGCCAGCCCGCGCAGGCGCTTGAGCGGGGTGAAGCGCCACTCCTCCTCCAGGCCGGTGAGGGCCGGGAAGTCGGCGACGTCGTACGAGCGGAGCGCCTGCGACTTGGTCGCGGGCGGCGCGGAAGCCTGGGTAGTCATCTCTTCCTTGGTCTGTTCTGCGACGACGGTGTCAGGTGAACGGAGGGCGGGCCGGCCACGGCCCGCCACCACGCGGCCGGGGTCAGCCGACCGCGCCCTCCATCTGGAGCTCGATCAGGCGGTTGAGCTCCAGGGCGTACTCCATCGGGAGCTCCTTGGCGATCGGCTCGATGAAGCCGCGCACGATCATGGCCATCGCCTCGTCCTCGCTCAGGCCCCGGCTCATCAGGTAGAAGAGCTGGTCGTCGCTGATCTTGGAGACGGTCGCCTCGTGCCCCATCGACACGTCGTCCTCGCGGATGTCGACGTAGGGATAGGTGTCGGAGCGGGAGATGGTGTCGACCAGCAGCGCGTCGCACTTGACCGTGCTGCGGCTGCTGTGCGAGCCCTCCAGCACCTGCACCAGGCCCCGGTAGGAGGTGCGGCCGCCGCCCCGGGCGATCGACTTCGACACGATGGTCGAGGAGGTGTGCGGCGCGGCGTGCACCATCTTGGCGCCCGCGTCCTGGTGCTGGCCCTCGCCGGCCATGGCGACCGAGAGCACCTCGCCCTTGGCGTGCTCGCCGGTCATGTAGACCGCCGGGTACTTCATGGTGACCTTGGAGCCGATGTTGCCGTCGACCCACTCCATGGTCGCGCCTTCGTGGCAGACGGCGCGCTTGGTCACCAGGTTGTAGACGTTGTTCGACCAGTTCTGGATGGTCGTGTAGCGGCACCGGGCGTTCTTCTTGACGATGATCTCCACGACCGCGCTGTGCAGCGAGTCCGAGGAGTAGAGCGGCGCGGTGCAGCCCTCGACGTAGTGCACGTACGCACCCTCGTCGACGATGATCAGCGTCCGCTCGAACTGGCCCATGTTCTCCGTGTTGATCCGGAAGTAGGCCTGCAGCGGGATCTCCACGTGCACGCCCTTCGGCACGTAGATGAACGAGCCACCGGACCAGACGGAGGTGTTCAGCGCGGCGAACTTGTTGTCGCCGACCGGGATCACCGTGCCGAAGTACTCCTTGAAGATGTCCTCGTGCTCGCGCAGCGCGGTGTCGGTGTCCAGGAAGACGACACCCTGCTCCTCGAGGTCCTCACGGATCTTGTGGTAGACGACCTCGGACTCGTACTGCGCCGCGACGCCCGCGACCAGCCGCTGCTTCTCCGCCTCGGGGATGCCCAGCCGGTCGTAGGTGTTCTTGATGTCCTCGGGCAGGTCCTCCCAGCTGGTGGCCTGCTTCTCGGTGGACCGCACGAAGTACTTGATGTTGTCGAAGTCGATCCCGGTGAGATCCGCGCCCCAGGCCGGCATCGGCTTGCGGTCGAACAGCCGCAGGCCCTTGAGGCGCAGGTCGAGCATCCAGGCCGGCTCGTTCTTCTTGGCCGAGATGTCCCGCACCACCGCCTCGTTGAGGCCGCGCTGGGCGGACGCCCCCGCGACGTCAGGGTCGGCCCAGCCGTACTCGTAGCGGCCCAGGGCGGCGAGCTGCTCCTCCTGAGTCAGGGGCTGGACGATCTGCTCGGTCATCTATCTGTCCTCACAGTGGTGACGGTGTTACCGGACTGGGCACGCGGCTGGGTGGGGATGTGCGTGGTGCACACCCCGTCGCCGTGCGCGATGGTGGCCAGGCGCTGCACGTGGGTGCCGACCAGACGGGAGATCACCGCGGTCTCGGCCTCGCACAGCTGGGGGAACTCGGCGGCCACGTGCGCCACCGGGCAGTGGTGCTGGCACAGCTGGCCGCCGGAGGCGATCGTGGACGCGTTGGCAGCGTAGCCCTCGGCGGTCAGCGCCCCCGCGAGCGCCTCCGCCCGGGCGAGCGGGTCGTCGCCGGCGTCCTCCATGGCGGCGCGGCAGCGCTCCTCCAGCGCGGACACCTGCTCGGCGGCGAACGCCTCGACGGCCGGCGAGCCGCCGGTGCGGGCGATCCAGCGCAGGGCGGCGGCGGCGATGTTGTCGTAGTGGTGGGTGCCGCAGCGGACCCGGGCCGCCTCGGTCAGCACGAAGACCCTGGCCGGCCGGCCGCGGCCCCGGCTGCCCCGCACGACCTGCTCGCGGGCCTCCACGTCGCCGTCGGCGAGCATCGCGTCGAGGTGCCGGCGGATCGCGGCCGGGCTGAGCCCCAGCGCCGAGCCGAGCTGGCCGGCGGTGGTCGCGCCCCGCTCCAGCAGCAGCTGGGTGACCCGGTCACGGGTGGAGAGATCCGCGGGAACGACGGAGGCGGCGACCGGACCGGTCGCCGACTGGTGCCCGGAAGGCGCCGCCGCGTTTTTCACAACGCCAACGTTACGTAATTCGCCGGAGGCCCGCAAACCCGGGGTCCGGTGATCCCGACCACCGGTGTCGCGGAGTCACCCGATCGGGATCAACTACGGTGCGTAGGATTCGCTCCGTGAAGGCTTCCGTCCGGTTCCCGGTCTCCCCCACGCTGCTGCGCCGCCTCGCGTACACCTCGATCATCGCGAACGTGGCGATCGTGGTCACCGGCGGGGCCGTCCGGCTCACCCGATCCGGTCTCGGCTGCCCGACCTGGCCCCGGTGCACCGACGAGTCGTACATCGCCACGCCGGAGATGGGCATCAACGGGGCGATCGAGTTCGGCAACCGGCTGCTCACCTTCGCCGTGGGCGTCATCGCGCTGGCCGTGGTGCTCGCCGTGCTGGCCCAGCGGACCCGCCCGCGGGGGCTGCTGCCGCTGTCGATCGGCGTGCTGTTCGGCATCCCCGCCCAGGCCGTCGTCGGCGGCATCACCGTGCTCACCAACCTCAACCCGTGGGTGGTCGGGCTGCACTTCCTCGCCTCGATGGCGGTGATCGCCGCCGCGTACGCGCTCTGGAAGCGGACCACGGAGCCGGACGGGCCGGTGACGCCGACCGTGCCGGCGCCGCTGCGTACCCTCGCCGCGCTCACCACGGTGGTGAGCGCGGCCGTCCTGGTGATCGGCACCTGGGTGACCGGCAGCGGGCCGCACGCGGGCGACCAGGGCGCGGCCCGCAACGGCCTGGATCCGGAGGCGATCTCCCAGGTTCACGCCGACGGGGTGTTCCTGCTGATCGGGCTCTCGGTGGCGCTGCTGTTCGCGTTCCGCGCGGTGGGCGCCACCCCGGCCGCCCGCGCCGCCGGCGTGCTCGTCGCGGTCGAACTGGGCCAGGGCCTCATCGGCTTCGTGCAGTACTTCACCCACCTGCCCGCCGTGCTGGTCGCCGCGCACATGCTCGGCTCCTGCCTCGTGCTGCTGGCCACCCTGGGCGTGCTCTGGGCCACCCGGGAGCGGCGCCCGGCCGCCTGGCCGGCTCCGGCGGCGCCCCCCGCCCCGGCCGACCAGCCGGTCACCGCCGCCGTCTGAGGCCCGCGACCGGGCGCCGACACCCCCGGCGTTACCCCCCGCCGGCAGCGGGAATGCGGTCCGCGCCACGGACCGTCCGCCCGAGGGGAGCCGCCGGTGTCGCGCAAGGGTCTGTCCACGACCGTCCCGCAGCGGCTGACGCCGGTGGCCGGCGCGCCGCTCTGGTGCGACGCCCACGACTTCGGGCTCACCGGTGACGGCGTCACCAACGACCAGCCGGCGCTCGCCGCCCTGGTGGACCGGCTGGGCGAGGGGTACGACGCCGACGGCCGGGCCAGGGTCATCTACTGCCCGCCGGGCATCTACTCGATCCGGGACGCCGGCACCGTCTGGCGCAGCGGCGTGTCGCTGATCGGCGCGGGGCCGGCGGCGACCCGGTTCCTGCTCAGCAACGAGGGCAACCGGGGGGATCCGGTCCCGCTGGCGTACTGGACCACCGTGCAGCACGGCGCGGACCGGGACCGGCACATCGCCGACTGCACCTTCGCCGACTTCGAGATCGACGGCTCCGGTGTCGGCATGGCCCAGTACAACTACCTGGCCAAGGGCCTCGGGCTCCAGTACGTGGTGCGCGGCGTCTTCCGCAACCTCTACATCCACCACACCGGGGCGACCGGCCTGGGTTGCGACTTCCTTCAGGACAGCCTGATCGACGGGGTGGTCGTGGTGGGCTGCGGCCGGCTGGACAACGGCGAGCAGATGGGCGGCGCGGGCATCGGCGTCGGCATCGGCGGCTGGGGCGACGTGGAGCGGCTCACCATCGCCAACTGCACCACCCTCGGCAACGGGACCAACGGGATCTTCCTGGAGCTGCAGAAGGACTACTGGGCCCGGCCGCGCGGCTTCCGCATCGTCGGGTGCCACAGCCAGGCCAACCGGTTCGGCATCTCCGACTGGGGCGCCGACGGGCTGATCGTGTCGGCCTGCACGCTCACGAACAACCTGGAGGCGGGCTTCGACGTCTCGGCCAACGGCACGGCGGGGATCGCCGGTCGTGGCGGGCTGCTGGTCGACTGCGTGATCGACCGCAACGTCGGCGACGGGATCAGCATGGGCAACACCCCCGGCCCGTACGTGGTGCGGGGCAACCGGATCAGCCGCAACGGCGGCTACGGGTACCACGAGCACGACCTGGGCCACGGGTACCGGGGCGCGGCGGCGGACGTGGTGATCCAGGGCAACGACATCTGGGACAACGCGCTGGACGGGATCCGGATCGACCGGCCCATGAGCGACGCCGCGGTGGTGGACAACCGGATCCGGGACAACGGGCGGCGGTCCGCGCCCGCCTGCGGCGGTTCCGGTGCCACGGTGCGGTACACCCCCCGCCAGGTCACCGACGGGTCGGCGGACTGGCCGCCCGGTGGGCACCGGGGCAAGATCCTGCGGGTCGACTCACGGACCGCGGTGGTGGCCGACAACACCGGCAACGAGCTGTCCCTGGCCGAGGTGCGGCCCGACGGCGCCACCGGCTGGAACGAGGCCATCCCGGCGCCGGGCACGCCGTACGAGCTGCCCGCCGGCCCGCCGGAGCGCGCCGGGATCGCCATCAACGCCCCGTTCGACTCGGCCACCGTGCGCGGCAACCGGATCTGGCACCGGGACGAGCACACCCAGACCTACGGGCTGTGGATCACCGGCTCCGGCAGTTGCGTGTCCTGCCGGGTGGAGGACAACGACCTCGCCGGGAACGAGGCGGCCGTACGGCTGGAGACCCCTCCCATCGGCGGCCGCTGGGAGCGCAACCACTGCGACGGGGAGTGACCCCGCGCTCCGGCCCGCTCGGAGCGGGCCGGAGCGCGGGGTCAGGACCGCCGTGCCAGGTGGGTGGTGATCGCCGCGGCGAGCCGGTCCGGGGCACCGTCGGCGTGACCCACGAACAGGCTCGGCTCGGTCAGCTCCAGCTCGACCAGAACGGGCGCCCCGTCCGGGCCGGGGATCAGGTCCACCCGGGCGTAGAGCAGCCGGTCGGTGCCCCCGGGCACGACGGCCAGGGTCTTCTCCGCCGTGTCGAGCTGCTCCGGAGTGGCCGTCCGCGCGTCGATCCGCTCCTCCTTGTACAGCTCGGCCACGCCGCGGTCGGGGCCGGTCAGCATCGGCCCCTTGCGGATCGCGTGGCTGAACGCCAGGCCGTCCGGCCCGGCCAGGAAGAGCAGCGCGGTCTCCCCGGCGGTGTCCACGGCGCTCAGGTACGGCTGGACCATGGTGACCCGGCCTGCGGCGGAGAGCCGCCGTACGTGGGCCACGGCCAGTTCCCGGTGCTCCGGGTCGGCCAGGTCGTACCGGCCGGTGTCCTGGCTGCCGGCGCTGACCGCCGGCTTGATCACGTACTCCCCGGTGCCGGCGGGCGGGGTCCAGTCGGCCCCCGGCTCGACCCAGGCGGTCGGCACGGTGGGCACCCCCGCCGCGGACAGCTCGGCCAGGTAGCGCTTGTCGGTGTTCCAGGCGACCACGTCGGCCGGGTTGACCAGGGCGGGCACCGTGCGCGCCCAGGCGACGAACTCGTCGCGACGCAGCGCGTAGTCCCAGGGCGAGCGGAGCACGACCAGGTCGTAGCGGGACCAGTCCACGGCCGGGTCGTCCCAGACGACCGCCTCGGCGGCGACGCCGCGGGCGGCGAGCGGGGCGAGGGCGAGGCGGTCGTCCGGGTCGAGGTCGGGCAGTGCGGTGCAGGTGACGAGAGCGACCCGGGGTTCCCCCCGGGTCGACTGGTGGTGGTTGGTCAATTTATGTCAACGGGCCATCGTGCGCCGGGCCATCGACCGCCAGAGGTCGTTGCTCGGACGCATCTGGTCCATCAGCTCACGCTCCCAGGCGTTCTCGACGGCGACCCCTGCCGTGGCGCAGGCCTGCCGCGCGACGTCGGTGCCGTCGGCGAACTGGTCGGCCCACGCGCCGTCCTCACCCACGAGGACGATCCGTGCGCCGCGCTTGCCCACGTACTCGATGACCGCCTTCGCTCCGCCGTGTCCGGCGGCGAACGACTTGATGCCCGCGACCAGGCCGTTGGGGGCCTGTTCGGCGGTCTTGTCAGCCGTGAGCGTCGTATCGGAACCATCTGCCATGACGCGAAGCCTAAGCAGACATCCACCCGGATGTGCGAGAACGATGAACTGAATGTGATGCCAATTACCTACAGGTTTAAGGAAGACCACAGGTAATTCGCCCAGACATGTCGGCTATGACCGGCCAAATCGGTCGGGGGAGATCGTCACATTCTGTCCGGGTTGAGCCCGTCCGGCTCAGGCCGAAAAAAATTCTGATGAAATCCGCGACAGGGGGAACTCATCCACCCCGGTCAGAGCGGGAAAGGGACCTAGATCAGGGCGTCGAGCGCGACGGCCGCGAACAGGATGGTGAGGTAGGTGGTGGACCAGTGGAAGAGCCGCATCGGCTTGACCGCCTCGCCGCGCGCTGCGCGCCGGCAGAGCTTGTGCGCCTCCACGACGAAGATCCCGCCCACCACCAGCGCGGTGACACCGTAGATCGGGCTCATCCCGAGCGGCCAGACGGCCAGCGAGGAGAGCAGCGTCAGCCAGGAGAAGAGGATGATCTCCGCGTTGACGCGGCGGACCGAGGCCACCACCGGCAGCATCGGGATGCCGGCCCGCGCGTAGTCGGCCTTGTACTTGATCGCCAGCGCGTAGAAGTGCGGCATCTGCCAGAAGAAGACCACCGCGAACAGGCCCCACGCGGCCGGGGCCAGCGAGCCGGTGACCGCCGCCCAGCCGATCAGCACCGGCGCGGCCCCGCAGGCGCCGCCCCAGAAGGTGTTGGCGGCCGTGGTGCGCTTCAGCCAGAGCGTGTAGACGAGGTCGTAGTAGGCGATCGCCGCGAGGGTCAGCCCGGCGGCCAGCCAGTTGGTGGCGGCGGCCATCAGCGCCACCGAGACCACCGCGAGCACCAGGCCGAAGATCAGCGCGCTGCGCGGCGACACGGTGTGCGCGGGCAGCGGCCGGCGCTTGGTGCGCCGCATCAGCTGGTCGATGTCGCGGTCGATGTAGCAGTTGAGCACGCTGGCCGCCCCCGCGGCGAGCGAGCCGCCGACCAGCACCACGGCCACCAGCCAGAGCGAGGGCATGCCGCCGTCGGCCAGCATCATCGCCGGCACGGTGGTGACCAGCAGCAGCTCGACGATCCGCGGCTTGGTGAGCGCCACGTACGCGGCCACCACGGCCCGCACGTCCCGCCGGCCGGTCGCCCGTGCCTCCGCCACCGTGCGCACCGGCGGGTGCCCGGCAGAGTCGCTGACGGGGCGCTCGGTGATCATGCTCACGGATTGCCACCTTCCGGCTTCGGCGGGGGAGGTCGGTGTCGGCTCGGACCCGTCCGGGTCCACACACCGCCCCACACACTACGCGGCGTCGTTTTGGCTGCCCCGGAGACCCGGCAACGGTGCGGGCCGTCACACCTCGGGTTGAACGGCTGATCCGGTCGGAGACGTACAGACCAGCATGCAGAGATCCCCGGGCGGACGTTTAGCGCCGCTCGATAGGGTCATCAGTGAGGGTTCCGCCCATCTGCCGAGGAGCACAACCATCGTGGCTGCCAACCGACCCGAGCTTCCCGCTCTCAACTGGTCCGACCTCGACCGCAGGGCCGTCGACACGGTCCGCGTGCTGGCCATGGACGCCGTGGAGAAATCCGGCAACGGCCACCCGGGCACGGCCATGAGCCTCGCCCCGGCGGCGTATCTGCTCTTCAACCGGGTCATGCGGCACAACCCGGCCGACCCGAACTGGCCCGGCCGGGACCGCTTCGTGCTGTCCGCCGGGCACTCCAGCCTCACCCTCTACATCCAGCTCTTCCTCTCCGGCTACCCGCTGGCCCTGGACGACCTCAAGGCGCTGCGCCAGTGGGGCTCGCTCACCCCGGGTCACCCGGAGCACGGGCACACCCCCGGCGTGGAGACCACCACCGGCCCGCTCGGCCAGGGCATCGGCAACGCGGTCGGCATGGCGATGGCGGCCCGCCGCGAGCGCGGCCTCTTCGACCCCGAGCCGGACCGGGCCGACTCCCCGTTCCGCCACGACATCTGGTGCATCGCCTCGGACGGCGACATCGAGGAGGGCATCAGCCACGAGGCGAGCGCCCTCGCCGGCCACCAGCGGCTCGGCAACCTCTGCCTGATCTACGACGACAACGAGATCTCGATCGAGGACGACACCCGCATCGCCAAGAGCGAGGACGTCGCGGCCCGCTACGAGGCGTACGGCTGGCACGTGCAGACCGTCGACTGGCGCCGCGGCGACGCCGACCAGGGCGACTACCACGAGGACGTCGAAGCCCTCTACCAGGCGCTGCTGGCCGCCCGGGCGGAGACCGGCCGGCCCTCCTTCATCGCGCTGCGCACGATCATCGGCTGGCCCGCGCCCAACAAGAAGAACACCGGCAAGATCCACGGCTCGGCGCTCGGCGCCGACGAGGTGAAGGCCACCAAGCAGATCCTCGGCTTCGACCCGGAGCGCACCTTCGAGGTCGACGAGGAGGTGCTCAAGCACGCCCGCCAGGTCATGGAGCGGGGCGCCGAGGCACAGGCGGCGTGGACCACGACGTTCGACGCGTGGGCGAAGGCCAACCCGGAGCGCAAGGCGCTGTGGGAGCGGATGTCCACCCGTACGCTCCCGACGGGCTGGACCGACGCGCTGCCCACCTTCCCGGCCGATGCCAAGGGCGTGGCCACCCGGGCCGCCTCCGGCAAGGTCCTGGAGGCCCTCGCTCCGGTGCTGCCCGAGCTGTGGGGCGGCTCCGCCGACCTCGCCGAGAGCAACAACACCACCATGAAGGGCGAGCCGTCCTTCGTCCCGGCGGAGCACGCCACCAAGGACTTCCCGGGCGACGAGTACGGCCGCACGCTGCACTTCGGCATCCGCGAGCATGCCATGGGCGCGATCCTCAACGGCATGGCCCTGCACGGCGGCACCCGCCCGTACGGCGGCACGTTCCTGGTGTTCAGCGACTACATGCGCCCCTCGGTGCGGCTCGCCGCGCTGATGAAGCTGCCGGTGGTCTACGTCTGGACGCACGACTCGATCGGCCTCGGTGAGGACGGCCCGACCCACCAGCCGGTGGAGCACCTGACCGCGCTGCGCGCCATCCCCGGCCTCGACGTGGTCCGCCCGGCCGACGCCAACGAGACCGCCTGGGCGTGGCGGCAGGCCCTGGAGCACACCGACCGGCCGACCGCGCTGGCGCTCAGCCGGCAGGCGCTGCCGACCGTCGACCGCACCGAGCTGGCCGGCGCCGAGGGCGTCGCCAAGGGCGGCTACGTGCTGGCCGAGGCGTCCGGCGGCAAGCCGCAGGTGATCATCGTCGGCACCGGCTCCGAGGTGCAGCTCTGCCTCACCGCGCGGGAGCGGCTGGAGGCCGACGGCACCCCCACCCGGGTCGTCTCCATGCCCTGCCAGGAGTGGTTCTTCGAGCAGGACGAGGCGTACCGGGAGTCGGTGCTGCCGCGCGGGGTAAAGGCACGGGTGAGCGTGGAAGCGGGCATCGCCATGTCCTGGCGGGCGATCGTCGGGGACAGCGGCGAGTGCGTGAGCCTCGAGCACTACGGGGCGAGCGCGCCGCACACCGTGCTCTTCGAGCAGTTCGGGTTCACCCCCGACCGGATCGTGGCCGCCGCGCACGCGGCGCTCACCCGGGTGGGCGACATCACCGGTTTCACGACCGGCAACTGAGGGGAGCGTGGACAGCATGACGGACAGGCTGAGCGAGCTCCAGGCCGCCGGTGTGGCGATCTGGCTCGACGATCTTTCCCGGGTACGACTGAGCTCCGGCGGGCTCGACAAGCTCCGCCGCGAGTCCCACGTGGCCGGGGTGACCACCAACCCGACGATCTTCGCCAAGGCGCTCAGTGACGCCGACGAGTACAACTGGCAGCTGCGCGACCTCGCCACCCGTGGCATCGAGGTCGAGGAGGCGGTCCGCATGCTCACCACGTACGACGTGCGGTGGGCCTGCGACGTGATGCGCCCCTCCTACGACAAGAGCGCCGGGGTGGACGGCCGGGTGTCGATCGAGGTCGACCCGCGGCTGGCCCACGAGTCCGACCGGACCGTCGCCGAGGCCAAGGCGCTCTGGTGGCTGGTCGACCGGCCGAACCTCTTCATCAAGATCCCGGCCACCGAGGCGGGCCTGCCGGCGATCACCGCGACCCTGGCCGAGGGGATCAGCGTGAACGTGACGCTGATCTTCGGCCTCGACCGCTACTCGGAGGTCATGGAGGCGTTCCTGGCCGGTCTGGAGCAGGCGAAGGCCAACGGCCACGACCTGTCGAAGATCGGGTCGGTCGCCTCGTTCTTCGTCTCCCGGGTCGACACCGAGGTGGACAAGCGGCTGGAGAAGATCGGCTCCGACCAGGCCAAGGCGCTACGCGGCAAGGCCGCCATCGCCAACGCCCAGCTGGCGTACGAGCGCTACAGCGAGGTCTTCGGCTCCGACCGGTGGAAGAAGCTGGCCGACGCGGGCGCCCACCCGCAGCGCCCGCTGTGGGCCTCGACCTCGACCAAGAACCCCGACTACCGGGACGTCATCTACGTCGAGGAGCTGATCGCCCCCGGCACGGTCAACACCATGCCGGAACCGGTCATCCACGCCTACGCCGACCACGGCGAGACCCGCAAGGACACCGTCACCGGCGCGTACGACGCGGCCCGCAAGGTCTTCACCGACCTGGAGGCGGCCGGCGTGGACATGTCCGACGTGATCGCCACCCTGGAGCGGGAGGGCGTGGAGAAGTTCGAGACGAGCTGGCTGGAACTGCTCGACGGGGTCAAGAAGTCCCTCGCCGAGGCGGCCAAGGGCATCGGCCGGCCGGGCCGGGCCGCCAAGGGCAACGCGAAGGCCGCCGAGAAGGCCGGGGGCAACGCGTGACGGACGGCGCCGGACGCGTCCCACGGGAGTGCCGTGGGACGCGCCACGCCGAGAGGACGGAGTGGTGAGGTGAGCGACCTGCTGGCCGGCCGGGCGGACATCGCCGCCGGGCTGGCCGTGCACGGCGCGGACGCGGTCGACGCGTCCGCGCCCGCGTCCGTGCGGGCCGCGCTCGTCGCCGCCGACCTACCCGCCCGGCTCGCCGCCAAGGACCCGACCCTGTGGGGGCCGGCCGCCGAGGCCACGGCCCGGACCCGGCTGGGCTGGCTGGACACCCACGCGCGGGCCCGGGAGCTGCTCCCCCAGCTCGCCGAGCTGACCGAGGAGCTGGCCGACCTGGACCACGTGGTGCTGGCCGGGATGGGCGGCTCCTCGCTCGCCCCGGAGGTGATCGCCCGGACCCTCGGCCGGCCGCTGACCGTGCTGGACAGCACCGATCCCGGCGAGGTCCGCGCGGCCCTCGCCGACCGGCTGGACCGCACCGTGGTGGTGGTCGCCGGCAAGTCCGGCGCCACGGTGGAGACCGACAGCATCCGGCGGGCCTACTGGCAGGCGTTCCTCGACGCCGGGCTGACCGGGGCGGAGGCCGCACGGCACTTCGTGGTGGTCACCGATCCCGGCTCCCCGCTGGAGGCGCTCGCCGACGAGCTGGGCGTCGTGGTGATCCAGTCCGACCCGGAGGTGGGCGGCCGGTACTCGGCGCTCACCGCGTTCGGTCTGGTCCCGGCGGCGCTGGCCGGCGCGCCGGTCGCCGACCTGCTGGACGACGCCGACGCTCTCGCCGGCGCCCTCGGCCGGGATCAGGACAACCCCGGCCTGGCCCTCGGTGCGGCGCTCGCCGCGGCGGCCACCAGCGGCCGGGCCACCGTCGCGCTGGTGTCCGACGGCACCGGGCTCGACGGCCTGGGCGACTGGGCCGAGCAACTGCTCGCCGAGTCCACCGGCAAGGCCGGCCGCGGCATCCTGCCGGTGGTGGTGGAGTCCCCGGACGCCCCCGGGGCCCGCGGGCCGGACGTGCTGACCGTCGGCTACGGCGGCGCCCTGGGCCCGGGCACCGCGCCCGCCCCCGCCGACGTGGCGGTCAACGGTCCGCTCGGCGCGCAGTTCCTGACCTGGGAGTACGCCACCGCGATCGCCGCCGCCGTGCTCGACGTCGACCCGTTCGACCAGCCCGACGTCGCCGAGAGCAAGGAGCACACGGCGCGGCTGCTCGCCGCCGGCCCGCCGGCCGGGCCGCCCACGGCCACCGAGGGCGCCATCGAGGTGTACGCCCCGGCCGGGGCGCCCGCCGACCTGGCCGGCGCGCTGCGCTGGCTGCTCGCCGGGCTGGGCGACGACGGCTACCTGGCGGTGACCGCCTACCTCGCCCGGTGGGGCGACGCGGCGGTGGTGGGGCTGCGCCCGCTGCTGGCGCGGGCGACCGCGCGCCCGGTCACCTTCGGCTGGGGGCCGCGGTACCTGCACTCCACCGGGCAGTACCACAAGGGCGGCCCGCGGGCCGGCAGCCACCTCCAGGTGACCGGCGCGGTCACCGACGACCTGCCGGTGCCCGGCCGCCCGTACACCTTCGGAGACCTTCAGGCGGCCCAGGCCGCCGGCGACCGGCGGGCCCTCGCCGATCGCGGGCGGCCGGTGCTGCGCCTGCACCTGACCGAGCGGGCGGCGGGCGTCGCCCAGCTACTGGACGCGGCCGGACGGACACTGACGTGACGATGAATGACGTGACATCGGCGGAGCGAGGAGGCGGCATGAACCCGCTGCGCGATCCTCAGGACCGCCGGCTGCCACGGATCCCGGAGCCGTGCGCTCTGGTGATCTTCGGGGTGACCGGCGACCTGGCCAAGAAGAAGCTCCTGCCGGCGGTCTACGACCTGGCGAACCGGGGGCTGCTGCCGCCCGGTTTCGTGGTCCTGGGCTTCGCCCGGCGCGACTGGGGCGACGGCGACTTCGAGTCGCTGGCCCACGACGCGGCCAAGAAGCACGCCCGTACCCCCTGGCGGGAGGAGGTCTGGGCCCGGCTCGCCGGCAACATCAAGTTCGTCGGCGGCTCGTTCGACGACGACGCCGCCTTCGACCACCTCGCCGCCACCCTCGACGAACTGCGCGACACCCACGGCATCCCGGGCAACGCCGCCTTCTACTTCTCCATCCCCCCGGCGGCCTTCCCCGTGGTGCTCAAGCAGCTCGCCCGCACCGGCATGGCGGACAACGCCAAGTCCGGCGGCTGGCGCCGGGTGGTCGTGGAGAAGCCGTTCGGCAACGACCTGCCCTCGGCGAAGTCGCTCAACGACCTGGTCGACGACGTCTTCACCCGGCAGGACGTCTTCCGGATCGACCACTACCTGGGCAAGGAGACGGTCCAGAACATCCTGGCCCTGCGCTTCGCCAACAACCTGTTCGAGCCCCTGTGGAACTCCAAGTACGTCGACTCGGTGCAGATCACCATGGCCGAGGACGTCGGCATCGGCACCCGGGCCGCCTTCTACGACTCGGTCGGCACCGCCCGCGACGTGCTCCAGAACCACCTGCTCCAGCTGCTCGCCCTGGTGGCCATGGAGGAGCCGACCAGCTTCGACGCCGACGAGATCCGCACCGAGAAGCTCAAGGTGCTCAAGGCCATCACGGTGCCGAAGGACGTCGCCGCGGACACCGTCCGCGGCCAGTACCTGCCCGGCTGGGTGGGCGGCGAACGCGCCGTCGGCTACCTCGACGAGGAGGGCGTCCCGGCGGAGTCCACCACCGAGACGTACGTGGCCGTGAAGCTGGGCATCCAGAACCGGCGCTGGGCCGGGGTGCCGTTCTACATCCGGGCCGGCAAGCGGCTGCCCCGGCGGGTCACCGAGGTGGCCATCGTCTTCAAGACGGCGCCGCACCTGCCGTTCAACCCCGCCGACATGGAGTCCCTCGGCCCCAACCAGCTCGTCATCCGGGTTCAGCCCGACGAGGGCGTGGTGCTGAAGTTCGGCTCCAAGGTGCCGGGCACCACCATGGAGGTCCGCGACATCGCGATGGACTTCCAGTACGGCGAGGCGTTCACCGAGTCCAGCCCCGAGGCGTACGAGCGGCTGGTGCTGGACGTGCTCATCGGCGACCGGACGCTGTTCCCGGACGCCGCCGAGGTCGAGCAGAGCTGGCAGGTGGTGGACCCGCTGGAGCACGCCTGGGAGGGCACGAAGCCGGAGCCGTACCGGGCCGGCGAGTGGGGCCCCCGGGCCGCCGACGAAATGCTGGCCCGCGAGGGCCGGTCCTGGCGGAGAGCGTGAGCGGGCACAGCGAGCGAACCAGGAGGTTCCGTTGATCGGCTTGTGGGACACCACCGGGAACGAGGTGGTCAAGGCGCTCGCCGCCGAGCGGCGCAGCGCGGGCGGGGTGGCCAGCGGCATGGCGCTCACCCTGATCGTGGTGGTGGACGAGAAGCGGGTCCGGGAGGCCGAGGCGGCGGCGACCATCGCGGCCGCCGCCCACCCGTGCCGGCTGCTCGTGGTGGTCCGCTCCGACGTCGAGCGGGACCGCAACCGGCTGGACGCGGAGATCGTCGTCGGCGGCCGGCTCGGCCCGTGCGAGGCGGTGGTGACCCGGATGTACGGCCGGCTCGCGCTGCACGCCGAGTCGGTGGTGATGCCGCTGCTGGTGCCGGACGTGCCGGTGGTGACCTGGTGGCACGGCGAGCCGCCGGAGGAGATCGCCACCGACTTCCTCGGCGTGGTGGCCGACCGCCGGATCACCGACGCGGCGCAGGCCGCCGACCCGATCGCCGCGCTGCGGCAGCGGGCCGCGGACTACGCCCCGGGCGACACCGACCTGGCCTGGACCCGCATCACCCCGTGGCGCACCCTGGTCGCCGGGGCGTTCGACACCACCCAGGCCCGCGTCACCGAGGCGACCGTGGTGGCGCCGCGCACCGACCCGACGGCCGCGCTGATGCGCGGCTGGCTGGTCGCCCGGCTCGGCATCGACCCGGTCTGGCAGCACACCGACGAGTTCCCCCGGATGCGGGAGGTGCAGCTGCGCTGCGCCAACGGCGACCAGCTGACGCTGACCCGGGACGACAACGTGGCGGTCTTCCGGCGTACCGGCCAGGAGGACCGGACGCTGCCGCTGGTCCGCCGGCCGCTCGGCGACGAGCTGGCCGAGGAGCTGCGCCGGCTCGACGCCGACCAGGTCTACGCGGAGGCGCTCGGCGCCACCGCCGGGCTGACCGCGCTCGACCAGCGACCCGCCCAGCGGGTGCACGTGTGGAAGGATCCGGCGACCGCCCAGCGGGCCGAGGCCGGGGTCACCGCGCACGCCGGCGCGACCGCCAACGAGTGAGCGGGCCGCGCGGACCGCTCGGCGGTCGGACAGCACAGGTGGCCGCCGCGGGGCGGTCGGAGCACGAAGGCGCGATGGATGACTGAGGCGAGTGTCGCCGTACACGCCGACCCGGACCTGCTGGCGCAGGCCGTGGCGGCCCGGCTGGTGGTGAAGCTGCTCGACGCGCAGGCCGAGCGCGGCCAGGCGTCGGTGGTCCTGACCGGCGGGCGGATCGCGGCGGCGGTGTACCGGGCGGTGGCGCAGCTGCCGGCCCGCGACGCCGTCGACTGGTCCCGGGTCGACGTCTGGTGGGGCGACGAGCGGTTCCTGCCGGCCGGCGACCCGGAGCGCAACGAGACCCAGGCCCGGGCGGCGCTGCTGGACGCGGTCCCGCTGGACCCGGCCCGCATCCACCCGATGCCGGCCTCCGACGGGCCGGCCGGCAACGACCCGGAGGCGGCCGCCGCCGGCTACGCGCAGGAGCTGGCCCGGGCCGCCCGGCCGGGGACGGCCGCCCTCCCCCACTTCGACGTGCTGATGCTCGGCGTGGGCGAGGACGGGCACGTCGCCTCGGTCTTCCCGGAGCACCCGGTGCACCACGACAACCGCCCGGTCAGCGCGGTGCGCGGCAGCCCCAAGCCGCCGCCGGTGCGGACCACGCTGACCCTCCCGACGATCAACACGGCCGAGGAGGTCTGGCTGGTGGCCGCCGGGGCGGACAAGGCCCGGGCGGTCGGGATGGCCCTGGCCGGGGCCGGGCCGGTGCAGCTTCCGGCGGCCGGGGTTCGCGGGGTGTCCCGCACCCTCTGGCTGCTGGACCGGGCCGCGGCGGCCGACGTGCCGCCCCGGCTGCGCAGCCTGCGCTGAACGACGGCGGAGCCCCGGCCCGGGCGGGTCGGGGCTCCCGCGTCATCAGGCCCGGCCGCGCCGCCGGCGCAGCGTCTCCAGGGCCTCGGCGAGCAGCGCCTCCCCCTGCTCCGGGGTGCGCCGCTCCTGCACGTACGCCAGGTGGGTCTTGAAGGGCTCGGCGCGGGTCCGGCCCGGCGGGCTCCCCGGGTCGCGGCCGGCCGGCTCGCCGCAGCGCGGGCAGTCCCAGGTCTCCGGGGTCTCGGCCTCGGCGGCGATGAGGAACTGGACGCGGTGGGCGTTGGCGCACCAGTAGGTGACCGGCCGGCGCGGCGCCGGCTCGATGCGCTGCTCGAACCGCTCGGGGGCGGACCCGATCCGGGTGCCGCGGATGACGTTGCCACTGGACACGGCTGCTCGCTCCTGTCGTCGGAGGGGACCGCCGCTCGAAGGGGTGGGCGACGGGCGACGTGCGGAGAAACAAACTGCGCGCGGTCCGTGACGGACCGCGCGCAGATTGTACGACTCGGAGCGCTCGCTCAGGCGCCGCTGCCCGTCTGGAGGCGGAGCCAGAGCCCGATCCCGACGATGCACGCGAACCAGATGATGCCGACCAGAACGGTGTAGCGGTCGAGGTTCTTCTCGGCCACCGAGGAGCCGGCCAGGCTGGAGCTGACGCCGCCGCCGAACATGCTCGACAACCCGCCGCCCTTACCGCGGTGCAGGAGGATCAGCAGGGTGAGCAGCACGCTCGTGATGACCAGCAACACGATCATCGTGTAGGCGAACCAGATCGGCATGGCGGGGGTCAGTCCTCTCGTTGCGATCACTGCCCGGTCGTGTCGGGCACGGCGGCACCGACCGGTGGACGGGCAGCGTCAAGGATAGCGAGCGTTCAGCGGGCGATGTGCTCCGGGAACCGGCAGATCTGCGCGAATTCCTCGGCGTCCAGGCTGGCGCCGCCCACCAGGGCCCCGTCCACGTCCGGCTGGCCCATGATCGCGGCCACGTTCGAGGACTTCACCGACCCGCCGTAGAGGATCCGGACCTGGTCGGCGGTGTCCTGGCCGAAGGTCTCCACCAGGCGCTTGCGCACCTCGCCGCAGACCTCCTGGGCGTCCTCCGGGGTCGCCGTCTTGCCGGTGCCGATCGCCCAGACCGGCTCGTACGCCACGACGACCTTGGTGACCTGCTCCGCGGTGAGCCCCTTCAGCGCGCCGTCGAGCTGGTCGCAGCAGTGCGGCACGTGCTTGAGCTGCTCGCGGATCTCCAGGCCCTCGCCGATGCAGAGGATCGGGGTGAGCCCGTTCGCCAGCGCGGCGGCCACCTTGGCGTTGACCAGGGCGTCGTCCTCGTGGTGGTACTGCCGCCGCTCGGAGTGCCCGACCACCACGTAGGTGCAGCCGAGCTTGGCGAGCATCGGCCCGGCGATGTCCCCGGTGTACGCGCCCGACTGGTACGGCGACAGGTCCTGCGCGCCGTAGCCGATCAACAGCTTGTCGCCGTCCACCGCGGTCTGCACGGTGCGCAGGTCGGTGAAGGGCGGCAGGACCACCGTCTCGACGTCGGTGAGCTGCTTCTCGTTGAGGCTCGCGGCCAGCTTCTGCACCAGCAGGTTGGCCTCGAGGTGGTTCAGGTTCATCTTCCAGTTGCCGGCCATCAGCGGCCGGCGGGGGGTGCTCGCCATTCAGTTCTCCAGGGCCGCGATGCCGGGGAGGGTCTTGCCCTCGAGGTATTCCAGGGAGGCGCCGCCACCGGTGGAGATGTGGCCGAACGAGGACTCGTCCAGGCCGAGCGCCCGCACCGCCGCGGCCGAGTCGCCGCCGCCGACCACGCTGAACGCATCGGTCTTGGTGATCGCCTCGGCGACGCCCCGGGTGCCGTTGGCGAACGCGGCCATCTCGAACACGCCCATGGGGCCGTTCCAGAAGATCGTCTTCGCCTGGGACAGGGCGGCGGCGAAGCCGGCCACGGTCTCCGGGCCGATGTCCAGCCCCAGCCGGTGGCTCGGGATGCCGTCGGCGGGCACGGTGTCGTGGGCGGCGTCGGGCGCGAACGCGTCCGCAGCCACCACGTCGACCGGGAGCATGATCTTGCCGCCGGAGCGCTCCAGCAGGTTGCGGCAGGTCTCGACCATCTCCTCCTCGAGCAGCGAGGTGCCCACCTCGTGGCCCTGGGCCTTGAGGAAGGTGAAGCACATCCCGCCGCCGATGAGCAACCGATCGACCGTGGGCAGCAGCGCCTCGATCACGGCCAGCTTGTCGGAGACCTTGGAGCCGCCCAGCACCACCACGTACGGCCGCTCCGGGGCGCCGGTGAGCTTGCTGAGCACCTCCACCTCGCGCAGCACGAGGCGGCCGGCGACGTGCGGCAGCCGGGCCGGCACGTCGTACACGCTGGCGTGCTTGCGGTGCACCGCGCCGAAGGCGTCGTCGACGTACGCCTCGCCGAAGGCGGCGAGCTGGTCGGCGAACGCGCCCCGCTCGGCGTCGTCCTTGCTGGTCTCACCCTTGTTGAAGCGCAGGTTCTCCAGCAGGGCCACCTGGCCGTCGGCCAGGCCCTCCACGGTGGACCGGGCCGAGTCACCCACGGTGTCCTCGGCGAAGTGCACCGGCGCGCCGAGCAGCTCGCCGAGCCGCCCGGCGACCGGGCGGAGGCTGAACTGCGGGTCCGGCGCGCCCTTCGGGCGGCCCAGGTGCGAGCAGACGACCACCTTGGCGCCGGCCTGGACCAGCGCGCTCAGGGTCGGCAGCACGGCCCGGATGCGGCCGTCGTCGGTGATCTCGCCGGTCTGCTTGTCGAGCGGGACGTTCAGGTCGGCGCGCACCAGCACGCGCCGACCCGACACCCCCTCGCCGAGCAGGTCGTCGAGGTTGCGGATGCTCACAGCGAGCTACCCACCAGCTTCACGAGGTCCACGAGGCGGTTCGAGTAGCCCCACTCGTTGTCGTACCAGCCGACGACCTTGACCTGGTTGCCGATCACCTTGGTCAGCGGAGCGTCGAAGATGCAGGACGCCGGGTCGGTGACGATGTCCGAGGAGACGATCGCGTCCTCGTTGTAGACCAGGATGCCCTTGAGCGGGCCGTCCGCGGCCGCCTTGAGCGCGGCGTTGACCTCGTCCACCGTGGTCTCCCGGCCGACCGTCACGGTCAGGTCGGTGACGGAGCCGGTCGGGATCGGCACACGCAGCGCGTAGCCGTCCAGCTTGCCCTTGAGGTCCGGCAGGACCAGGCCGATCGCCTTCGCGGCGCCGGTCGAGGTCGGCACGATGTTGAGCGCGGCGGCCCGGGCGCGGCGCAGGTCCTTGTGCGGCGCGTCCTGCAGGTTCTGGTCCTGCGTGTACGCGTGGATGGTCGTCATCAGACCCTGCTGGATGCCGAACGTGTCGTGCAGCACCTTGGCCATCGGGGCGAGGCAGTTGGTGGTGCAGGAGGCGTTCGAGATGATCGTGTGCTTGGCCGGGTCGTACTGGTCCTGGTTGACGCCCATGACCACGGTGACGTCCTCGTTCTTCGCCGGGGCGGAGATGATGACCTTCTTGGCCCCGCCGTCGACGTGCGCCTTCGCCTTGGTGGCGTCGGTGAAGAAACCGGTGGACTCGATGACGACATCGGCGCCGACCTCGCCCCACGGCAGCTTGGCCGGGTCCTTCTCGGCGTACGCCTTGATGGTCTTGCCGCCCACGGTGATCTCGTCGGCGGTGGCCTTCACCTCGTGCGGGAGGCGACCCAGGATGCTGTCGTACTTGACAAGGTGGGCGAGCGTCGCGTTGTCGGTCAGGTCGTTGACCGCCACGACCTCGATGTCAGCGCCGGACGCCAGCACTGCCCGGAAGAAGTTGCGGCCGATCCGGCCGAAGCCGTTGATGCCAACCCGGATGGTCACAGGTCCCATCTCCTCGCGTTCTGGTCCGCCGGCGTCAGACCCCGGCCGGCGGAGATTGTTCGCCGACCGGTGGAGCCGGCCGTTGACGGTTCATCTCGGCCACCCCGCCGCGGTCCCAGGAGACCAGACCGCCCGAGGCGGTGAGCACGGCGAGGAGTGCCTTTGCCGGCCCCCTTGCCGTACGCAGCGACCTTATCCGAGCGCGCGCCGCCGCGCTGCGGCGGGTGGTGATCCCCTTCGCAGCTCGACGCCTCACCGGTCCTATCAGACCACGAGCATGTCGGGCGTGACGGCCGCTTCGGTATCCGGGATGCCCAGGTCGCGGGCCCGCTTGTCGGCGAGCGCGAGCAGCCGGCGGATCCGGCCGGCGATGGCGTCCTTGGTCAGCGGCGGGTCGGCCAGCGCGCCGAGTTCCTCCAGGGAGGCCTGCCGGTGTTCCAGCCGCAGCCGGCCGGCCGAGGTCAGGTGATTGGGCGCGTCCTCGGCGAGGATCTCCAGCGCGCGGGTGACCCGGGCGGCCGCGGCCACCGCGGCGCGCGCCGAGCGGCGCAGGTTGGCGTCGTCGAAGTTGGCCAGCCGGTTGGCGGTGGCCCGCACCTCGCGGCGCACCCGCCGCTCCTCCCAGGCCAGCACGCTGGAGTGCGCGCCGATCCGGGTGAGTAGCGCGGCGATCGCGTCGCCGTCCTTGACCACCACCCGGTCCACGCCGCGCACCTCACGGTTCTTGGCGGTGATGCCGATCCGGCGGGCGGCCCCGACCAGGGCGAGCGCCGACTCCGGGCCTGGGCAGGTGATCTCCAGGGCGCTGGACCGGCCCGGCTCGGTGAGCGAGCCGTGCGCCATGAACGCGCCCCGCCAGGCGGAGACCGCACAGCAGACGTTGGCGGCCACCACGTGCGGGGGCAGCCCACGCACCGGGCGGCCCCGCACGTCCAGCAGGCCGGTCTGCCGGGCGAGCGCCTCGCCGTCCTTGACCACCCGCACGATGAAGTGACTGCCCTTGCGCAGGCCGCCGGAGGCGAGCACGTGGATCTCACTCGGGTAGCCGTAGACCTCGGCGATCTCCCGCCGGAGCCGCCGCGCCACCGCGCCGGTGTCCAGCTCCGCCTCGACCACGACGCGACCCGACACGATGTGCAGGCCGCCGGCGAACCGGAGCAGGGCCGCCATCTCCGCCCGCCGGCAGCAGGGCTTGGGCACGTCGACCCGACTCAGCTCGTCCTTGACCGCAGCCGTCATCGCCATGTTGCGCGCCCCCTCACGGACCGGTTCCGGCGTGTCGCCGGTGATTACGTACGTGTCTAACGATCGGCGCCCAGGACAGGCACCAGCGCGGCGCCCAGGGCGGCCGGATCATGACGGGGCGTGCCGTCGGTGACGGCGACGGGAGCGAGGACCAGCCGGGCACCCAGCGATTCTGCCGCACGTTCGACCGCCACGGGGTCACCCACTGCCTTGGAGTCGGCCAGCACCATGTCCACCTTCAACTCAGGCAGATAGCGCCCGAGGGTGTCCAGATGGTCGGGCAGGGAGAGGCCGAGCGTCTCCTTCTCCGCCACCAGGTTGAGGGTCACCAGCCGGCGCGCCGGGCTGGAGACGATCGCGTCGGCCAGGCCCGGCACCAGCAGGTGCGGCAGCACGCTGGTGTACCAGCTGCCCGGCCCGAAGATCAGCCAGTCGGCGGCGTGCACCGCGGCCACCGCCTCGGCGCAGGCGGCCGGCGCGGCCGGGGTCAGCCGCAACGACTCGACCGTGCCGGAGGTGACCGCCACCTGGTGCTGCCCGCGCACCGTGCGGACCTCGTCGGGACGCTCCGGGTCGGCGCCGCGCACCCGCGCCTCGATGCCGACCGGCTGCCGGGACATCGGCAGCACCCGGCCGACCGCGCCGAGCATCGCGCCCGCGTGGTCGAGGGCCACCACCGGGTCGCCCAGCAGCTCGGTCAGCCCGTGCAGCAGCAGGTTGCCGACCGCGTGGCCGGCGAGCGGATCGGCCGCTCCCCTGCCCCCGACGGCCTGGCCGGCGGGCGGGTCCACCGCTTCGCCGCCACCGGCGGCGGCGAAGCGGTGTTGGAAGAGCGCCGCGCTGCGCCGGGTGGCCGGATGATCGCCGGCCAGGGCGACGAGCGCCTGCCGCAGGTCGCCCGGGGGCAGGCCGCCGCGCTCCGCGCGCAGCCGCCCGCTGGAGCCGCCGTCGTCGCCGACGGTGACGACCGCCGTGATGTCCAGATCCAGTCCGGGTACGCAGTGCCGCAGCGCCCGCAGCGACGCCGACAGCCCGTGCCCGCCGCCGAAGGCGACCACCCTCGTCGGGGTCATTCCCGCCCCAGGTCCCGGTGCTGCGGGTTGGCGGCGATGCCGGAGCGGCGCAGCCTTGCGGCCAGCTCCTCGGCGATCGCCACGCTGCGGTGCTTGCCGCCGGTGCAGCCGACGGCCACGGTCAGATAGCGCTTGCCCTCCCGCTCGAACCCGGCGGTGGTGGCGTTGACCAGGTCCGCGTACCCGGCCACGAAGGCGTCCGCGCCCTCCTGGCCCAGCACGTACGCGCTGACCGCCTCCTCGCGACCGGTGTGCTCGCGCAGCTCCGGCACCCAGTAGGGGTTCGGCAGGAACCGGGCGTCCATCACGAAGTCGGCGTCCGGCGGGAGCCCGTACTTGAAGCCGAACGAGAGCACCGTGATCCGCAGCCGGCGCGAGTCCTCGCCGCCGAACAGCTCCTCGACCCGGCGGCGGAGCTGGTTCACGTTCAGGTGGCTGGTGTCGATGATCACGTCGGCCTGGTCCCGGGCCTCCTCCAGCAGCGCCCGCTCGACGGCGATCCCGTCGGCCAGCCGCCCGTCGCCCTGCAGCGGGTGCGAGCGGCGGACGCTCTCGAAGCGGCGGATCAGCACCTCGTCGTCGGCGTCGACGAAGACCACCCGGGGCTGGAAGCCGCGCTCGCGCAGCTCCCGGATCGCCCCGGCCAGGTCGGTGGAGAAGGCCCGCGAGCGGACGTCCAGCACCATCGCCGTACGCCGGGCCGCGCCGCCGGCTTTGAAGGCCAGCTCGGCCATGTCCAGCATGAGGGCCTGGGGCAGGTTGTCCACCACGTAGAAGCCGACGTTCTCCAGTGCCCGGGCCACCGTGCTGCGGCCACCGCCGGACAGGCCGGTCACCACCACCAGGGTGGTGTCCGCCTCGGCCGGCGCCGGCCGCCCGAGAGCTGTCTCCGCGTTGGTCGGCACCAGGTCTCCCGCCGTCCGCGCCTCGCTCACCCGTACCCCCAGCCGTGGCGCCGCGGCCGGTCGGCCGCGCGTGGTCAGTCAGCGACTCTAACGGCTCCGACCCCACCCGGGATTCCACGGGGTGACGACCGGAACAGGCGCTTGTCCGTTTTGTCGAGGTCCGGTGGCCGTTCCGCGGGAGGTGCGGATGCTGCTCCGGGGTGCGGCCGCCTGCCGCTGCACGGAGGTCCCGTTGTCGCTGCGGGGGCCGTCGGTTGCCGCCACGCGGCCGTTCGGGGCGGGGGGCTGTCGGCGGGCGCTCGTAGACTGCGCGGATGGTCTCCCCCACCGATCAGCGGACCGAGGACGCGCTGCGGGTCCTGCGCCGGGTGTTCGGCTACGACGCCTTCCGCGGCTTCCAGCACGAGGTCGTCGAGCACGTGGTGGCCGGCGGTGACGCGCTGGTGCTGATGCCGACCGGGGGCGGCAAGTCACTCTGCTACCAGATCCCGGCGCTGGTCCGCGACGGCGTGGCGGTGGTCGTCTCGCCGCTGATCGCGCTCATGCAGGACCAGGTCGACGCGCTCACCGCGGTCGGCGTCCGGGCCGGGTTCCTCAACTCGACCCAGGATCTCGCCGAGCGGCGGCGGGTCGAGGCGGCGTTCCTCGCCGGCGAGCTGGACCTGCTCTACCTCGCCCCGGAGGCCCTGGCCACGCGCGGCACGGTCGCGCTGCTGGAGCGCGGGCGGATCGCTCTCTTCGCGATCGACGAGGCACACTGCGTCTCGCAGTGGGGCCACGACTTCCGGCCCGACTACCTCAACCTGTCGATGCTGCACGAGCGTTGGCCGGGGGTGCCGCGCATCGCGCTGACCGCGACCGCCACCCGGGCCACCCGCGCGGAGATCGCCACCCGGCTCAACCTCACCGACGCCCGGCACTTCGTGGCCAGCTTCGACCGGCCCAACATCCAGTACCGGATCGTGCCCAAGCGGGAGCCGCGCAAGCAGCTGCTCGCCCTGCTGCGCGACGAGCACGGGGGCGACGCCGGCATCGTCTACTGCCTGTCCCGGGCCTCCGTGGAGAAGACCGCCGAGTTCCTGGTCGCCAACGGCGTCCCGGCGCTGCCCTACCACGCCGGGCTCGACGCGGCGACCCGCGCGGCCAACCAGCAGCGCTTCCTGCGCGAGGACGGGCTCGTCATGGTCGCCACCATCGCCTTCGGCATGGGCATCGACAAGCCCGACGTGCGCTTCGTCGCCCACCTCGACCTGCCCAAGTCGGTGGAGGGCTACTACCAGGAGACCGGCCGCGCCGGGCGCGACGGGCTGCCGTCGACGGCCTGGCTGGCGTACGGGCTCCAGGACGTGGTGCAGCAGCGCAAGATGATCGAGACGTCCGAGGGCGACCTGGCCCACCGGCGCAACCTCGCCACCCACCTCGACGCCATGCTGGCGCTCTGCGAGACGGTACGGTGCCGCCGGGCGCAGCTCCTCGAATACTTCGGCGAGGGCGGCACGGCCAACTGCGGCAACTGCGACACCTGCCTGGAGCCGCCGGAGTCCTGGGACGGCACGGTCGCCGCGCAGAAGCTGCTCTCCACCGTCTACCGGCTCGACCGGGAACGCCACCAGCGGTTCGGCGCCGGGCACTGCGTGGACATCCTGCTGGGCAAACACACCGACAAGATCGACCAGCACGGCCACGACTCGCTGAGCACCTTCGGGATCGGCACCGACCTGCGCGAGGCCGAGTGGCGGGGCGTGGTGCGGCAACTGCTCGCCGAGGGCCTGCTCGCGGTCGAGGGCGACTACGGCACCCTGGCCCTCACCGAGACGAGCGCCGAGGTGCTGGGCCGCCGACGCACCGTCACCCTGCGGCGGGAGCCCGAGCGGCCCGCCGGCCGGTCCGCCAAGCCCCGCGGCGCGGCCACCGTGGTGGCCGACCTCGCCCCGGCCGCCGTTCCCGTGTTCGAGCGGCTGCGCGCCTGGCGGGCGGCCACCGCCAAGGAACAGGGCGTCCCCGCGTACGTGATCTTCCACGACGCCACCCTCCGGCAGATCGCCACCGAGGCGCCGGCCTCGCTGGCCGAGCTGTCCCGGATCAGCGGCGTGGGCGACAACAAGCTGGCCAAGTACGGCGAGGGGATCCTCGCCGTCCTCGCGGAGTCCTGAGACACGACGAAGGGCCGGCCCCTTGTGGGGGCCGGCCCTTCGTGCTCGCTCCTGTCAGCGAATAGCCGGTCAGGAGGCGCTGTAGCCGCGGGTGGCGATCCAGTCGGCGAGGTTGTCGACGCTGATGCGGTAGGAGGCCATGTTCGGGTCGGCCGAGTCGGCG
>NZ_JBEXLM010000041.1:0-51289 GCF_040609975.1 Micromonospora sp. NPDC004551
GGGTCCGGCCGGCCAACCACTCTCCCCAAAACCCCCCCCCCCCCCCCCCCCCCGGGCCCCCCCCCCCCCCCCCCCCGGGGCGGCGGCGCCCCCCCCCCCCCCCCCCACCTCTCCGGGGGATCGCGCGGTTACTCCGTCGGCGGGAGCGGGGACCGGCGGCTCTTCGGCAGGCGCAGCACCTCGAACTGGTCCGTACCGTCGACCAGCGCGGCCGACGGTGCCG
This sequence comes from Micromonospora sp. NPDC004551, assembly GCF_040609975.1. Lineage (NCBI taxonomy): Bacteria > Bacillati > Actinomycetota > Actinomycetes > Micromonosporales > Micromonosporaceae > Micromonospora > Micromonospora sp. NPDC004551. The sequence goes on from NZ_JBEXLM010000041.1 coordinate 224, forward strand.
GGCGGGCCGGCGGCTCGGCGGCCGGGGCGGCCTCGGCCGGGCCGTCCCCGCCCCCGACAGTCACCGGAACCGGGACCGGGGCGGGTGCCGGCGGCTCGACGGGCGCCGACGCGCCCCGGCGGCGGCTCCGCCGCTCGCGGAGGGACTCCTTCGTGCGCTCCACCATCGTGTAGAGCGTCGGCACCAGGATCAGCGTGAGCAGCGTCGAGCTGAGCAGACCACCGATCACCACGACGGCCAGCGGCTTGGAGATGAAGCCGCCCTCACCGGTCAGGCCGAACGCCATCGGCAGCAGCGCGAACACGGTGGCGACCGCGGTCATGAGGATCGGCCGCAGCCGGCGCCGGCCGCCCTCGACCACCGCCTCGGTCACGCCCATGCCCTGTCCCCGGTACTGGTTGATCAGGTCGAGCAGCACGATCGCGTTGGTCACCACGATGCCGACCAGCATGAGCACGCCGATCAGCGCCGGCACGCCCAGCGGGGTCCCGGTGAGCAGCAGCAGCCCGATCGCGCCGGTCGCCGCGAACGGCACGGAGATCAGCAGGATCAGCGCCTGGGTCAGACTGCGGAACGTGCCCACCATGATCAGGAAGACGATCGCGATCGCGGCCAGCACAGCCAGCCCCAGGTCGGCGAAGGCGTCGGCCTGGTCCGCGCTGACCCCGCCGATGACGAACGTCGCCCCCGGCACGTCCAGCGCATCCAGCTTCTTCTGCAGCTCCTGGGTGGTGGCGCCGAGGTTCGAGCCGGTCGCCGTGCCGGTCACCGACACGCTGCGCTCGCCGTCGATCCGGGTCACCTGCTGCGGGCCCTCGACCTGGTTCACGTCGGCGATGTCGTCCAGCTTGACCGGGCCGACCGGCAGCGCCCGCAGCTCGGCCACGCTCAGCGGCGGCCGGGCCCCGGTGCTCAGCACCACGTCCTGCGGCGTGCCGTCGAGAGTGACCTGGCCGAGCGGCGCCCCCCGGTACGCCTGGGCCACGACCTGCCCCACCGCAGCCTCGGTCAGCCCGGCACGGGCCGCGGCGACCCGGTCCACGGTCACCTCGACCCGGGGCACCCGGGTGGCCAGGCCGGTGGTGACGTCCTCGACGCCCGCGGTGCCGGCCATCGCCTCCCGGACGGCCTCGGCGGCCCGGGTCAGCGTCTCCTGGTCGGCGGCCTGCACGACCACCTCGAGCTGGTTGGCGGAGGCGTTCTGCCCGCCGCCGAAGGTCACCTCGCCGGCCTCCGGGCCGAGCGCGTCGAACTCCTTGCGCAGCTTCTCGCGCACCTCCGCGGCGTCGGTGTCGTCGGTGAGCGCCAGCGACCAGGAGGCGGTGTCGTTGCCGCCGCCCGCCCACGGGTTGTCGCCGCCGCCCGCGGTGACCTGGTACGTCGCCACCCCCGGCGTACGCCGCAGGATCTCCTCGACCTTGGCGGCGGCCTGGTCGGTGCCGGTCAGGCCGGTGCCCGCCGGCAGCTCCTGCCGGATGGCCAGCGTGTCCTGGCCGGAGTCGTCCAGGAAGTTGGTCTCCAGCTTCTGTGCCAGGCCGAAGGTGCCGAACAGCACCAGGAGGCCCAGCGCCACGGTCGCCCAGCGGGTGCCCCGGGAGCGGGTGGCGAACCCGATCACCGGCAGGTACGCCCGCTGCAACGGGCTGCGCAGCTCCTTCTCCGCGGCGGCGTGCCGGGCGGCGGCCTCGTCGGCGCCGCCGCGCGGCGGCTTGAGGAACCAGTACGCCAGGACCGGGATCACGGTCAGCGAGACCAGCAGCGAGGCGAGCAGGGCCACCGTCACGGTGATCGCGAACGGCGCGAAGAGCTGCCCGACGAAGCCGCCCACCAGGGCGATCGGTGCGAAGACGGCGACCGTCGTGAGGGTGGAGGCGGTGACCGCGCCGGCCACCTCGCGGACGGCGGCCAGGATGGCGTCCCGCTTCGGCTCGCCGTACTCCAGGTGCCGCTTGATGTTCTCCAGCACCACGATCGAGTCGTCGACCACCCGGCCGACCGCGATGGTCAGCGCGCCGAGGGTCAGCAGGTTCAGCGAGTAGTCGCCGGCCCACAGCACGATCAGCGCGACCAGCACGGACAGCGGGATGGAGACCGCGGTGACCACGGTCGAGCGGACCGACAGCAGGAAGACCAGGATCACCACGACCGCCATGAGCAGGCCGAGCAGGCCCTCGGTGGTGAGGCTCTCGATGGACCGCTCGACGAACGGGGCCTGGTCGAAGACCACGGTCAGGTCGGCGCCGGAGGCGGCCTCCAGCTTGTCGAGGCGGTCCCGGATGTCGTGCGAGATGGCCACCGCGTTGCCGTCGGGCGAGGCCGTGACGGCGATGCCGAGGCTGGGCTTGCCGTTGGTGCGGGTGAAGGCGGTGGCCGGGGCGAGCTGCTGCTCCACCCGCGCCACGTCGCCGAGGCGTACCGGGGCGGCGGGGGCGGTGCTGAGCACGATCCCGCGCAGGTCGTCCACCGTGCGGATCGGGGTGCCCACCTGCACCGGCAGCGAGCGGCCGCCCTCGGTCACCGCGCCGGCCGGCAGCGCCACGCCGTTGGTCTTCAGTGCCTGGGCGATCGCCGTCGGGGCGAGCCGGGCCGCGGCCAGCTTCGCCGCGTCGGGAACGATGGTCACGACCTGGTCGCGGGCGCCGGTCACGTCGACCGCGCGGACCCCGTCCAGCCCCTCCAGCTCGGGTACGACGGTGGCGCGCAGCTTCTCGGCCAGGGCCTGCTCGTCGCCGCCGGTCGCGGCGACCACCACGGCGGGCAGGTCGTCGGTGCTGCCGGCGATCACCTGCGGGTCGACGCCCTCGGGAAGCTGGGCGTCGATCCGGCTCAGCGCGGTCTGCATCTTGTTGACCACGTCGTCCAGGTCGGTGCCGAACTCGTACTGCACCTGAACGGTCGCGGAGCCCTCGCGCGAGGTGGAGGTGACCTTCTCCAGCCCCGGGATGCCCTGGAGGCTGTTCTCGATCGGCTCGGCTACCTGGGCCTCGACGATCTCCGGCGCGGCACCCGGGTACGGCGCCACGATGAACGCGGCGGGGAACTCCAGCGACGGCAGCAGCTGCTGCTTCAGCGACGGCACGGCGAACGCCCCGAACGCCGCGGTCACCAGTGCGATGAGGGCGATCAGCCCCCGGTTGGCGAGACTGAATCTGGCGAGCAGCGACATGGGCGTTACTCACTCCTGGAAAGGGGTGTACGGGGTGCACCGAGTCTGCCGCACGCGATCACGCTCCCACGCATGGACCCCGGCCGGCGTGACGGGGCGCGCCCCGGCCCCGCGCCGACGCGTCAGATCAGGTCGAGGGAGCGGGCCGCGGCGAGGGCGTCGTTGGCGATGGTGAGCGGGGCGGGGGCCGTGGAGATGGCCCACTCCGGGTCCTTGAGGCCGTGGCCGGTCACCGTGCAGACCACGGTGGCGCCCGCCGGCACGTGACCCGCGGCGGCCTGCTGGAGCAGCCCGGCCACGCTGGCCGCACTGCCCAGCTCGACGAAGACCCCGACCTCGCGGGCCAGCAGCCGGTACGCCGAGAGGATCTCCCGGTCGGTGACCGCCGAGATCAGCCCGCCGGAGGCGTCGCGGGCGTCGAGCGCCTTGGTCCAGCTCGCCGGGTTGCCGATCCGGATCGCGGTGGCGATGGTCGACGGCTCCGGCACCACCTGACCGGTGACGATCGGCGCGGCGCCGGCCGCCTGGAAGCCGTACATCTTCGGGGCCTTCGTGGCGTTGCCGTCACGCAGGTCCTCCGAGTAGCCCATCCAGTAGGCGGAGATGTTGCCGGCGTTGCCCACCGGCAGGCAGTGGATGTCGGGCGCATCGCCGAGCGCCTCGACGATCTCGAACGCCGCGGTCTTCTGCCCGTGCAGCCGGTCGATGTTGACCGAGTTGACCAGCGCGACCGGGTAGTCCTGAGCGAGCTTGCCGGCCAGCGACAGGCAGTCGTCGAAGTTGCCCTGCACCTGGAGCAGCTTGGCGCCGTGCACCAGCGCCTGGGCCAGCTTGCCCAGCGCGATCTTGCCCTGCGGCACCAGCACGGCGCAGGTGATCCCGGCCCGGGCCGCGTACGCGGCGGCGGAGGCGCTCGTGTTGCCCGTGGAGGCGCAGATGATCGCCTTGTCACCGGCCTCGACGGCCTTGGAGACGGCGACCGTCATGCCCCGGTCCTTGAACGAGCCGGTCGGGTTGGCCCCCTCGACCTTGAGCCACACGTCGGCGCCGACCCGGGTGGAGAGCACCGGCGCCGGCAGCAGCGGCGTGTTTCCCTCGTGCAGGGTGACGACGGGAGTGGCGTCGGTGACCGGCAGCCGGTCCCGGTACGCCTCGATCAGACCCCGCCACATGTCGCGCTCCTCGCCTCTGCCGCCCCGGTCGCCGCGGGGCCCCTACCAGCGTGGACCAGCCTTCCCGACCGGCCGCCGGCACACCTCCGGTTAACCATCAGGCGGGACGCCCGGCTACGCCCCGCCCTCGACCCGCAGCACGCTCGTCACCGAGCGGACGATGTCCAGGCCGCGCAGCTCGCGGACGGTGGCCGCGAGCGCGGCGTCCGGGGCCACGTGGGTCACGATGACCAGCTCGGCGTCGGAGCCGCCGCCGGCCGGGCCCTGTCGCACGGTGGCGATGGAGACCTCGTGCCGGGCGAAGACCCCGGCCACCGCCTCCAGCACACCCGGCCGGTCGGCCACGTCGAGACTGACGTGGTAGCGGGTGAGCGCCTCGCCCATCGGCCGCACCGACAGGTCCGCGTACGCCGACTCGCTGGCCGCGTGCACCCCGGCGAGGCGGTTGCGGGCCACCGCCACCACGTCGCCGAGGACCGCGCTGGCGGTCGGCGCGCCGCCCGCGCCCCGGCCGTAGAACATGAGCTGCCCGGCCGCCTCGGCCTCGACGAAGACCGCGTTGAACGCGTCGCCGACGCCGGCCAGCGGATGCGCCAGCGGGATCATGGCCGGGTGCACCCGCACGCTGACCGTCTCGCGGCCGGCCGCGTCGGTGCCCCGGGCGGCGATGCAGAGCAGCTTGATGGTGCAGCCCATGGCCTTGGCGCTGGCCACGTCGGCGGCGGTCACCTCGGTGATGCCCTCGCGGTGCACGTCGGCGGCGGTGACGCGGGTGTGGAACGCCAGCGAGGCGAGGATGGCCGCCTTGGCGGCGGCGTCGAAGCCCTCCACGTCGGCCGTCGGGTCGGCCTCGGCGTAGCCCAGCTCGGTGGCCTCCTCCAGGGCCTCGGCGAAGCCGGCCCCGGTGGCGTCCATGGCGGAGAGGATGAAGTTGGTGGTGCCGTTGACGATGCCGGTGACGCGGTTGATCCGGTCACCGTGCAGCGACTCGCGCAGCGGGCGCAGCAGCGGGATGGCCCCGGCGACGCTGGCCTCGTAATAGAGGTCCGCCCCGCCCTCGGCGGCCGCGTCGTGCAGCGTCGCGCCGTCCTCGGCGAGCAGCGCCTTGTTGGCGGTGACCACGCTCTTGCCGGCGCGCAGCGCCTCGACCAGCCAGGTGCGGGCCGGCTCGATCCCGCCGACCACCTCGACCACGACGTCCACGTCGTCCCGCTTGACCAGGCCGAGCGGGTCGGTGGTGAACAGGGCGGGGTCGACCGGCAGGTCGCCGCGGTCGCGGCCGACCCGGCGCACGGCGATGCCGGCGATCTCCAGCGGTGCGCCGATCCGGGCGGCGAGGTCGGCCGACTGCTCGTGCAGCAGCCGCACCACGTCGCTGCCGACCGTGCCGCAGCCGAGCAGGGCCAAGCGAACGGGTGAGGTCATCCGACATCCAATGCGAGCAGGTCGTCTTCGGTCTCCCGGCGGACGATCAGCCGCGCCCGACCGTCACGGACGGCGACGACCGGGGGCCGCGGGACATGGTTGTAGTTGCTGGCCATGCTCCGGCAGTAGGCCCCGGTGCCGGGCACCGCGACAAGATCTCCGGGCTGCACGTCGGCGGGCAGGAATTCATCCTTCACCACGATGTCCCCGGACTCACAATGCTTTCCCACCACGCGGGCGAGCATCGGCTCGGCTGCGGAGACCCGGTTTGCCACGGTCGCCGAGTACGAGGCGTCGTAGAGCGCGGTGCGGATGTTGTCGCTCATCCCCCCGTCGACGCTCACGTAGGTGCGGATCCCGTCGACGTCCTTCACCGTGCCCACCTCGTAGAGGGTGAACACCGCGGGTCCGACGATGGCCCGGCCCGGCTCGATGGACAGGTGCGGCACGGCCAGATTCTCCGCCGCGCACTCCCCGTCAACGATCTTGCGCAGCCGCTTGGCCAGCTCGTGCGGCGTGGCCGGGTCGTCCTGCGTGGTGTACGCGATGCCGAAGCCGCCGCCCAGGTCCAGCTCGGGCAGCTCGACCCCGCGCGCGTCGCGGATCTGCGCCTGGAGGGCGAGCACCCGCCGGGCGGAGACCTCGAAGCCGCTGGCGTCGAAGATCTGCGAGCCGATGTGCGAGTGCAGCCCGCGCAGCTCCAGCACGTCCTCGTCAAGGATCTTGAAGGCGGCCGCCGCGGCCGCACCGCCCGCGAGGGAGAAGCCGAACTTCTGGTCCTCGTGCGCGGTGGCGATGAACTCGTGGGTGTGCGCCTCCACGCCTACGGTCACCCGGACCAGCACCCTCGGGCGCACCCCGCGCTCCCGGGCCAGCGCGGTGAGCCGGTCGATCTCGGCGAACGAGTCGACGATGATCCGGCCCACCCCGGCGTCCACGGCCCGGGTCAGCTCGGCCACCGACTTGTTGTTGCCGTGGAAGCCGATCCGCGCCGGGTCCATGCCGGCCGACAGCGCGGTGGCCAGCTCACCCCCGCTGCAGACGTCGAGGAACAGGCCCTCCTCGGCGATCATCCGGACCACCGCCCGGCAGAGGAACGCCTTGCCGGCGTAGTAGACGTCGGCGTCCGGGAAGGCCTCGCGGAACTCGCGGCCGCGGGCGCGCAGGTCGTCCTCGTCCAGCACGTACACCGGGGTGCCGAACTCGGCGGCCAGGTCGCGGACGTCCAGGCCCGCGACCGTCAGCGCGCCGCCCGCGCCGCGCGCCACGTTGCGCGGCCACAGCTGCGGGACCAGGTCGTTGACGTCGATCGGGGTACGCAGCCAGGCCGGCCCCCGGTTGCCGATGTCGCCGTGCAGGGCACCGGCCTCGTGCGCCCGCATTACATCCGCTCCGGAGCCGAGACGCCGAGCAGGCGCAGGCCGTTGGCGATGACCACCCGGGTGGCGTCGTTGAGCCAGAGCCGGGCCCGGTGCAGGTCGGTGGCCTCCTCGTCGCCGCGCGGCAGGATCCGGCAGTTGTCGTAGAACCGGTGGTATGCGCCGGCGAGCCGCTCCAGGTAGCGGGCGACCAGGTGCGGGCCGCGCAGCTCGGCCGCCGAGGAGACCACGGCGGGGAACTCGGCCAGGGCCTTGAGCAGCTCGTTCTCCTTCTCGTGGGAGAGCAGCTCGGCGTGGAAGCCGCCGGCCTCGCCCCGGGTCAGCCCGACCTCGGCGGCGTTGCGGCCCACGCTGGCCGTGCGGGCGGCCACGTACTGCACGTAGTAGACCGGGTTGTCGCGGGTGGCCCGGGTCCACAGCTCCACGTCGATGTCGATCGGCGAGTCGCTGGAGTAGCGGGCGAGCGCGTAGCGGGAGGCGTCCACGCCGATCGCGTCGACCAGGTCCTCCAGGGTGACCACCGTGCCGGCCCGCTTGCTCATCCGGACCGGAGCGCCGTCGCGGAGCAGGTTGACCAGCTGGCCGATGAGGATCTCCAGGTTGGTGTCCGGGTCGTCACCGAAGCACGCGGCCATGGCCTTCATCCGGCCGATGTAGCCGTGGTGGTCGGCGCCCAGCATGATCACGACCCGCTCGAAGCCGCGCTCCCGCTTGTCCAGGTAGTAGGCGCAGTCGGCGGCGAAGTAGGTCCACTCGCCGTTGGACTTGCGCAGCACCCGGTCCTTGTCGTCGCCGAAGTCGGTGGTGCGCAGCCAGGTGGCGCCCTCGGACTCGTAGAGGTGGCCCTGCTCACGCAGCCGGTCGAGCGCCTTGTCCAGCTCACCCCGGTCGTGCAGGTCCTTCTCGTTGAAGTAGGTGTCGAACTCCACGCCGAAGTCGCGCAGCGACGACTTGATCTCGGCGAACATCAGCTGTACGCCCTCGACCCGGAACACCTCCTGGGCCGCGGCCTCGTCGAGGTCGAGGACCTCGGGCCGGCGCTTGACCACCTCGGCCGCGATCTCCGCGATGTACGCGCCGCCGTAGCCGTCCTCCGGGGCCGGCTGGCCCTGGGCGGCGGCGAGCAGTGAGCGGGCGAACCGGTCGATCTGGGACCCGGCGTCGTTGAAGTAGTACTCGGTGCCGACGTCGGCGCCCGTGGCGCGGAGCAGCCGGCTGAGCGCGTCGCCGACGGCCGCCCAGCGGACGCCGCCGATGTGCACCGGGCCGGTCGGGTTCGCCGAGACGAACTCCAGGTTGATCCGCTGGCCGGCGAGGGCGTCGCTGCGGCCGTACGCCGGGCCGGCCTCGACGATGACCCTGGCGAGCTGGCCCGCGGCGGCCGCGTCGAGCCGGATGTTGAGGAAGCCCGGGCCGGCGATCTCCACCGACTTGACCCCCGGCGCCTTGCCCAGCTGGTCGGACAGGGCGGCGGCCAGCTCCCGCGGGGGCACGCCGACCTTCTTGCTGAGCTGGAGTGCCAGCGTCGAGGCGTAGTCGCCGTGCTCGGGGTTGCGGGGTCGCTCGACGGTGGTCTGCGCGGGCAGCGCGGAGCGATCCAGGCCCCGGTCTTCGAAGACGGCGTGGGCTGCGGAGAGGACGACCTCGGCGAGTTCTGCGGGAGTCACCGAACCATGTTATCGGGGGTAGACTCGGTCCCCGCGGCGGCGACCCAGCATGTGAACCGGCCCCGCGGCTCCCCTGACCGACCGACCTGACGAGGCACGATGAGCATCAGCACCCCGGGCGGCCCGGAGCGCCGTCCGACCGTGGTCAGCACCGGCAAGAAGCCGGCCGCCGGCCGGCCCGCGGCTGCCGACAAGCCCGCCGGTGGCAAGGCCGGCAAGGGCACCCCGCCGCGCAGCGGCGGCAAGGGCCGCAAGCCGGTCACCCCGGTGAAGGTCAGCCAGGGTCGCTCGTGGGGTCCGATCGCCCTCTTCGTCGCGGTCGGCGTGCTGGCCGTCGGCATCATCGGCGTGGGCGCCTGGGCGGTCTACCAGGGCGCGCAGCCGTGGCAGAAGCGGGCCGACGCGATCAACGGCATCGTCGACTTCCGCAAGAAGGACAAGGACCTGGTCAAGGGCGGCCAGCACCAGCCGGGCTCGATCAAGTACGACGTGCTCCCGCCGGTGGGCGGCCCGCACAACCAGGCCTGGCAGAACTGCATGGGCGACGTCTACGACGCCCCGATCGCCAACGAGCACGCGGTGCACAGCCTGGAGCACGGCACGGTCTGGATCACCTACCGCCCCGACCTGCCCGCTGACCAGGTGGCCAAGCTCAAGGCCAAGGTGCAGGGCAAGGAGAAGATGATGCTCAGCCCGTTCGAGGGGCTGGACAAGCCGATCTCGCTCCAGGCCTGGGGCTTCCAGCTCAAGGTCGACAACGCCGACGACGGCCGGATCGACGAGTTCATCAAGACGCTGCGCGTGAACGCCTCCGTGGAGGGCCCGACCGCGCTCTGCGACCAGGGTGTCACCGCCACCGGCACCACGCCGCGCGACAACCTGGGCAACAACATGCCCGAGCAGCCGACCCAGTGAGGACGCCGCGATGACCGCCGCGACCACGGACACCGACCTCGACGAGGCCCCGGTCACCGACGCCGGTGACCGGGGGGCCGCGCGGCGCTTCGGCGCCCTGGCCCTGGCCGCCGCCGTCGTGGTCGGCCTCCTCCTCGGGTACGCGGGCGGTCTGCTCACCCCGACACTCACCCGTCCGGGCGACAACTCGGCCGAGGCCGGCTTCGCCCGGGACATGACCGCCCACCATTCGCAGGCGGTGGCCATGGGGCTGCTGGCGTTCCGGCAGGGCCAGGACCCGGAGGTACGCCAGATGGGCGGCGACATCGCCACCGGGCAGCAGGGCGAGATCGGCACCATGCAGACCTGGCTGCGCTCCTGGAAGCTGGACCCGACCGGCGACCAGGCGCCGATGACCTGGATGTCGGACGGCCCCGCGCTGGTGAAGAACGGCCTGATGCCGGGCATGGCCACGCCGGAGGAGATGGCGAAGCTGCGGGCCGCCAGCGGGCGCGACTTCGACGTGCTCTTCCTGCAGATGATGATCCGGCACCACGTCGGCGGCGTGCACATGATCGACGGGATCCTCGACCAGGGGCACGACGACGACGTGCTGAAGGTCGCGCAGGTCATGAAGAACACCCAGCAGAACGACCTCGCCAACCTCACGGCGGCGCTCAAGCGCCTGGGCGGCACGCTGTAACACCGCTCGCCCGGGGGCCCGCGTCGCGCGACGCGGGCCCTTCGCGTACCTCGGGTCAGGCTGCGTCCGTTATGCCGCTTTATAATGTTTTGAGCTGTACAACCCATTGCGCTGCTTGGAGACTTTTCTCCACACATATCGTGACCAGTTGCGATTCGGGCTCGTTGCGCAGGACGTGGGGGTTGCACTCAGAGACGCAGGGCGGTCGGTGACCAGCTGGTGCCGACGCCACACCATCGGCGGTGACGGGGCGGTGGCAGCCGTCCGTCGCGGACTGCGGCAGGGCGAGCCGGGAACGCTCAGCCGCGAACAGGAACTCGAACTGATCGACGTGCTGCGGGGCGTCCACCCCGACGAGTTCGGCCTGGACGAGGAGCTCTGGACGCGACAGAGCCTCACCACCCTCATCGAGCGCCAGTTCGAGCTGACCATGGACGCCGGCACGGTCGGGGCGTACCTGCGGGCCTGGGGGTTGGGTCCGCGGGAGCCCCGCGAGCGGGCCTGCGGGCTCTGCGTGGGCGCGGTCGAGCGCTGGGTACGCAGCGAGTACCCGTCGATCACCCGGTCCGCCCAGGAGCACGCCGCCGAGGTCTACTGGATCGGCCGCGTACGCCTGCGTGGCACCATGCCGGCGGCCGACGTGATCTCCGCGGTCTCGTCGCGCGGCCGGGTGCGCTTCATGATCACTACTCCCACGGTCGACCCGCCGCTCCCCCGCGAATTCGTGCTGCGGCTCAGCGGCGCCGAGGAACGCACGGTGCACCTGATCGTCGACGGCTCCTGGCCGCGCAACGAATGGCCGCGCCGCCTGCCCCGCCGCATCGTCCTCCACCCGCTGCCGAGTTGCGGCCGCCCCGTGGCCGCCGCCTGATCCATCGCGAACGGTGCGCGGGATGCCGATTCGGTGATCCGGGAGGGCGTTTGCTACTCTTCTCGGGTCGCTGAGCCCCCGTAGCTCAGGGGATAGAGCACCGCCCTCCGGAGGCGGGGGCGCAGGTTCGAATCCTGCCGGGGGCACAGACAGGAAGAAGCCCGGGCCGCTGGCCCGGGCTTTTTCGCTGCTCAGCCGGCCTCGCGGCGGGCCTTCGCGCGGCGCTTGCCCTCGTGCATGGCCTGCACCCGGGCCACCGGGATGGTGCGCCCCTCCGCCACCAGATCCTCCGGCAGCCGCTGCGGCGCGGGCAACGCCTCCGCCCACGGATCCCGGTCGCCGAGCAGCCCCGGCACCGTCTTCACGGTGAAGTCGGCCGGGGTCGCCGCCTCGACATCGGCCCAGCCGACCGGGTACGACACGGGTGTGCCCGGCCGGATCCGCGGGCTGTACGCGGCCGCCACGGTCGCCCCGTACGACCGGGTGGAGTCGACGAAGACCCGGCCGCCGCGGTCCTCGACGATGAAGGCGGTGGTGGCCAGCGCCGGGTCGAGCCGCTCGGCGCGGGCGGCGAGGGCCCGGGTCGCGGCGGCGGCCTCCTCGGCGGTGGTCGCCGGGTCCACCGGCACGATCACGTGCAGGCCCTTCGCCCCGCTGGTCTTCACCGCACCGGCCAGCCCGGCCTCGGTGAGCGCCTGCCGGACCAGCAGCGCGGTGCGGACCGCCATGGTGAACGAGTCGCCCGGCGGCGGGTCCAGGTCGAGCACCAGGTGGGTGGGGTGTTCGGGGTGGCCCGCGTGGCCCAGCGTCGGGTGGTACTCGACGGCCCGCTGGTTGGCGAACCAGAGCAACGTGCGCCGGTCGTCGCAGAGCGCGTACGAGATGGTGCGGTGCGAGGCCTCCGCCCAGACCGAGGTGCGACGCACCCAGTCCGGCGTGTATTTCGGCAGGTTCTTCTGCATGAACGGCTCCTGGCCGGGCCGCACCCGGACCACCGACAGCGGCCGGTCCCGCAGCCCGGGCAGGATCCGCTCGTGGACGGCGTCCAGGTAGTCGACCAGGTCACGCTTGGTGGCCCCGGCCTCGTCGAACAGCGGTTGGTCCAGATTGGTCAGTGACACCCCGGCCCGGGTCTCGTCAGCGGCGCCCATCCGCCCACCTTCCCGGGCCGGGCGCGGGTCGGCAACCCCGACACGGCGTTCCGGCGGCGCGGCGACCGGGTCGGCGTGGCCGGCGGCCGGCCGGTCACGGGGTCGCCTCGTCGCCCGCCCGGATCGCGGCGAGCATCCCGGCCAGACGGGCGCGGGTGGCCGCGTACAGGCCGGAGCCGTAGCTGATCCGGGCCACGCCCAAGGCGGCCAGCTCGGCCGGGGCCGGGGCGCCGGGCCGGGCCAGGATGTTGACCGGGGCGGCCACCTCGGTCACGAGCTCGCGGATCTGCTCCGGGTCGGCCAGCAGGATCGGGTAGACGCAGTCCGCTCCGGCGGCCAGGTAGCGACGTCCCCGGCGGACCGCCTCGGCGAGCCGTTCCTCGGCCGGGCCGTACGCCCGCAGGTGCACGTCGACCCGCGCGTTGAGCACCAGATCCACGCCGGCCGCCCGGGCGGCGGCCCGGATCCCGGCCAGCAGCTCGGCCTGCTCCTCCACGTCGGACACCTCCCGCGTACGCGGGTCGGAGTCCTCGATGTTGCAGCCCACCGCCCCGGCGGCCAGCAGCCGCTCGACCAGCTCGGCCGGGCGCAGCCCGTACCCCCGTTCCAGGTCGGCGGTGACCGGGACCGGCGCCGCGGCGGTGATCCGGGCGATCGCCGCGAACAACTCGCCCACCGGAGTGGCCTCGCCGTCGGCGTGACCGAGCGCCTCGGCGACCGCGGCGCTGCTGGTGGCGACGGCCGGAAAGCCCGCCGCGACCACGGCCCGCGCGGACCCCGGGTCCCAGGCGTTGGGCAGGATCAGCGGGTCCCCGGGGCGGTGCAGCGCGCGCAGCGCGGCCGCCCGCCGGCTCAGCTCGGTCATGCGGTCAGTCTCGCCGGCCCGGCGGCCCGCCCGTAAGCTCCAATTCCGTGCCGACGGACTGGGCCGATCTCGGCGTCGACCTGCATCTGGAGCTGGACATCACCGGTGGCCGGCGGGCCGGGCTGGAACGGGCGCTGCGGGACGCCATCCGCGACGGCCGGCTCCCGCCCGCCACCCGGCTGCCGGCCACCCGCACCCTCGCCGCCGAGCTGGGCCTGTCCCGGGGCACCGTGAGCGCCGCCTACGACCAGCTGGTCGCCGAGGGCTGGCTGGTCGCCCGGATCGGCGCGGGCACCGAGGTCAGCGCGCTGCGCGCGGCCGTGCCGCCGCCGGCCGCTCCGCCGCCCGGGCTGCCGGCCTTCCGGTACGACCTGCGCCCCGGCAGCCCCGACGTCGGCCTCTTCCCGGTCACCGCCTGGCTGCGGGCCACCCGCCGCGCGCTGGCCGTGGCACCCGCCGAGGCGTACGGCTACGGCGACCCGCGTGGCCGGCCGGAGCTGCGCCGGTCGCTCGCCGGCTACCTGGGGCGGGCCCGCGGCGTGCTGGCCGACCCGGAACGGATCGTGGTCACCACCGGCTACGTCCAGGCCCTCGTGCTGCTCACCGGCGTGCTCCGGGACGCCGGCACGCCCACGCTGGCCATGGAGGACCCCGGGCTCGCCTTCCACCGCGACGTGGTCCGCCGGCACGGCGGCACCGTGCTGCCGCTGCCCGTGGACGGGCTCGGCGCGCGCACCGACCTGCTCGGCACCGGACCGCTGGCCCGGGTGGGCGCCGCCGTGGTGACCCCGGCGCACCAGTTCCCCACCGGGGTGACCCTGCACCCGGCGCGCCGGCACGCACTGACCGAGTGGGCCCGGTCCACCGGCGGCCTGGTGATCGAGGACGACTACGACGGCGAGTTCCGCTACGACCGGCAGCCCGTCGGCTCCGTCCAGGGCACCGCACCGGAGCAGGTCGCGTACGTCGGCACGGCGGCCAAGACGCTCGGTCCGGCGCTGCGCCTGGCCTGGCTGGTGCTGCCGGCGCGGCTGGTGGAGCCGGTGGTGGAGGCCAAGCGCCACCTCGACCTCCAGAGCGAGACGATCGGCCAGCTCGCCCTCGCCGAGCTGATCGACGGCCACGGGTACGACCGGCAGGTCCGCACCGTCCGGCGCCGCTACCGCCAGCGGCGGGACCTGCTCCTGGCGCGGCTGGGCCGCCGGTCGGACCTGGACGGGGTGGCGGCCGGCCTGCACGCCACCATCCACCTGCGAGCGGACAGCCCGCCCGAGGCGGAGGTGCTGGCCGCGGCCGCCGCGCGCGGGCTCGCCGTCGGCGGGCTGGCACCGCACCGGCACGACCCGGCGGGCGGGGCGCCCGGCCTGGTGGTCGGCTATGCCCACCCGCCCGCGCACGCCTACCCCTCCGCCGTGGACCTCCTGGCTCGGGTGCTGCACGACCTGGGCGCCTGACCGACACCGCGCGCCGCACCATCGGCGGAGCCGCTCACCGCTGCGGGCCTGGTGTAGCTCGTGGCCGACTACGAACTTGATGTCGCCAACGACTCATCGCACCCACCAACCGCCACGGACCCGCTCGACCCGGCCAGCCCTGCCCGTCCGGCCCCGCCGGCTGAAACCGCCGCCCGACCGAATCTCCACCGCGCGGCCAAGTCCGTCCGGCCCAGTCGATGCCGTCATCCCGAATCCGCCGGTCCAGTCCTGATCGCGCGGCCCGGATCCGTCCGCATCAGTCCCCCGGGGCGGGATCCACCCGACCCGGTCGGCACCGCCGGACCGAATCCACCCGGCCGAGTCCGCACCGCCCGGCCGAGCCCATCCGCCCGGCCGGGCCGGCTGATTCGTCCACGACATCAAGTTGGTAGCGGGCGATGGGGACCTCCCGCACCACGTCCTGGATCTCCTCCGGCTCCGCCCCTGCCGATCTTGGCGAGTTTCCGTTCGTGAGGAACGGAAACTCGCCAAGATCTGCTCAGCGCACCCGCGAGGTGGGCGCAGCGGGGCTGGCAGGCGCGGCAAGCGCGGCGGGGGCGGGACGGCGGGCGGTGACGAGGGCGACCAGGAGGGCGGCTGCCACCAGGCCGGCGGCGACCGCGAAGGCGGACCGGTAGCCGGCGGCGAGGGCGGCGACCTGGTCGGTGCCGGTGGCGCGCAGCGCCTCCGTGCGGCTCGCCGCCAGGGTGGCCAGCACGGCCAGCCCGAGCGCCCCGCCGACCTGCTGGGTGGTGTTCGCCAGCCCGGAGGCGAGTCCGGCGTCGGCCGGCTCCGCCCCGGCCATGGCCAGGGTGGTGACCGCCGGCAGGGTGAGCCCACCCGCGACGCCGAAGACCAGCAGCGCCGGGAGCACGTCGGCGGCGTAGCGGGCGTCCACCGGGAGGCGGGCCAGCAGCAGGAACCCGACCACCGCGAGCGCCAGCCCGCTGACCAGCACGGTCCGGGCACCGAACCGTGCGACCAGCCGCCCGGCCAGCCCCAGCGAGACGGCCGCGATGGCCAGCGGGGTGGGCAGGAAGGCGAAGCCGGTGGCGGCCGGGTCCAGCCCGAGGACGAGTTGCAGGTGCAGGGCGAGCAGGAACTGGAAGCCGAAGTAGGCGGCGACCATGAGGAACTGGGTGGCATTCGCGGCGACCAGGCCGGGCGCGCGCAGCACCCGGGGCGGCAGCAGCGGGGTGGCGGCGCGCCGCTGCCGGGCGGCGAAACCGGCGAGCAGCGCCGCGGCGAGCGCACCGGCGCCGAGGGTGCGGGGCGCGACCCAGCCGTGCTCGCCGGCGCCCACGATGGCCAGCACCGCGGCCATCAGCCCGGCCGTGGCCAGCACCGCCCCGAGCAGGTCCAGCCCGGCTCGGAGCCCGGCGCCGCGGTCCGGCGCGATCAGGCGTACGGCGCCGGCCACGATGGCCACCCCGATCGGCAGGTTGATCAGGAAGATCGACCGCCAGCCGGCCAGGTCGGTGAGTACTCCCCCGACCAGCAGCCCGAGCGAGGCGCCGGCCGCGCCGGTGAAGCTGAAGACGGCGATGGCGCGGGCCCGCTCGGCCGGCTCGGGGAAGATCCGCACGATCATGCCGAGGCTGACCGCGGTGGTGAGCGCACCTCCGACGCCCTGCGCGAACCGGGCGGCGACCAGGGTCCCCGGTCCGGCGGCCACCGCGCAGAGCAGTGAGGCGAGGGTGAACAGGGCGACCCCGACCAGGAAGACCTGCCGCCGCCCGAGCAGGTCGCCGAGCCGCCCGGCCAGGAGCAGCAGCCCGCCGAAGGCCACCAGGTACGCGTTCACCACCCAGGCCAGTCCGGCGGCCGGGAAGCCGAGGTCGGACTGGACAGCGGGCAGCGCCACGGCCACGATGCTGCCGTCCAGGATGATCATCAGGCTGCCGGCGCAGAGCACGAGCAGCGCGGGCCAGCGGTTGGTCCCCGTCATTGTGGAACGCCTCCTTGGTGCACGGTTTGTTACTGAGGCCATCGTCTGTGACCATGAGGCCGAGCGGAAGGAGGCACTTTCATGTCCCAGGGGAACAGGTGTGTGACCATCCAGGGTGACCAGGCGCGGGCCTGCACCGTGCGGGAGGCGCTGGACCGTGTCGGCGGCAAGTGGAGCATCGGCATCCTCATCGCCGCCTCCCAGGGCCCGATCCGCTTCACCGAGCTGGAGCGCCAGGTGGAGGGGATCAGCCGCCGCATGCTCACGCTGACCCTGCGCAACCTGGAGCGGGACGGCCTGCTGGACCGGCACGTACACCCCACCGTGCCGCCCCGGGTCGAGTACACGGCCACCCCGATGGCACAGGAGCTCTACGAGTCGCTGGTGGCGCTCACCCGCTGGGCGGAACGGCACCGCGAGGGGATCAGCGCGGCGCGGGCGGCGTACGACCGGGAGCATGGGGCACCGGTCGGCTGAGCGCCGCTGTGGCGAAGGCCACCCAATCCGTCTGACCGATCGGTCAGACCCTGACCGATCGGTCAGGCATGCTGGAGGGCATGGCACGAGCGGTACCGGAGACCCACGGCGAGATCCTCGCAGCGGCGGCGCGGCGCTTCGCCGTCACCGGCTACAAGGGCACCTCACTCCAGGACATCGCCCGTGCGGTGGGCTGCTCGAAGGCGACCGTGCTCTACCACTTCGCCAACAAGGAAGCGCTGCTCAGTGAGCTGATGGCACCTGCCATCGCGGTGCTGGAGGCCCTCGACGCCCGCCTCGCCGGCACCACCGGCGCGGAAGCGCAGGAGATCGCCGGCGAGGGCTTCGTCGACCTGGCGGTGCGCTTCCGGCGGCAGATCGCGCTGCTCCGGGGAGAGTTCCCCGACCTGCTCCAGCAGCCCGCCTTCGCGCACGTCCAGCAGATCTCCGAACGGCTCATCGCGGCCTTCGCCGGCAACTCCGACCGGCCCTCCGCACGGATCGCCGCGCTCGTGGTGCTCGCCGGCATCGCCGAGACGTGCGCCGAGTTCATCGACATCCCCGACGAGGAACTGCGGCCCGCCCTGCTGGCCGTGGTCCGGCGGGCCCTCGAACCCGTCACCTGATCCCCGTTCCGACCCCGAGGACAAGGAAACCCATGGCGACCCTGCTGTACCGGCTCGGCCGGGCATCGTTGCGCCGACGGCGACTCGTCGCCGTCGTGTGGCTCGTCGTACTCGTCGGCCTCGGCCTCGCCGCGGCCACCCTGAAGGGCCCGACGGCGAGCAACTTCACCATGCCGGGCACCGAGTCGCAGAAGGCGATCGACCTGCTCGCCGACCGGTTCCCGGCGGCCAGCGGCGCGACCGGCACCATCGCGGTGAAGGCGCCCCAGGCCGGTCAGCTCACCACGCCCGAGGGGCAGGCCATCGTCAAGCAGGTCACTCAGGAGGCGGCCACGCTGCCCGGGGTGGTCGGCGCGGTCGACCCGTACCAGGCGCAGGCGCTCACCCCGGACGGCCGGTACGCGCTGATCCAGGTGCAGTTCCAGGGCCGGGCCGACGACGTGACCGACGCCCAGCGCGACGCGTACGAGAAGGTCGGCGCGCAGGCCGAGGCCCAGGGCTGGCAGATCGCCCCCGGCGGTGAGGTGCTGAACGCCGAGCCGGAGGTCGGCTCCACCGAGGCGCTCGGCGTGCTTGTCGCGGCGATCGTCCTGATCGTCACCTTCGGCTCGCTGGTCGCGGCGGGCATGACCATGCTGAACGCGCTGATCGGCGTCGGCGTCGGCATGGCCGGCCTGTACGCGCTCAGCGGCGCGGTCGAGCTGACCAGCACGGCACCGATCCTGGCCCTGATGCTCGGCCTCGCGGTCGGCATCGACTACTCACTGTTCATCACCTCCCGGCACCGGCAGAACCTGCTCGACGGCCTCTCCCCCGAGGAGGCGGTGGGCCGGGCGGTCGGCACGGCCGGCTCCGCCGTGGTCTTCGCCGGCGCCACCGTGGTGGTCGCGCTCGCCGGCCTGGCCGTGGTGGGCATCCCGTTCCTCACCGTGATGGGCCTGGCCGCCGCCGGCACCGTCACCGTGGCCGTGCTGGTGGCGATCACCCTCGCCCCGGCCCTGCTCGGCTTCGCCGGGCGCAAGGTGCTCCCCCGCAAGCTGCGCGACCACAGGGCGGTCGAGGACCCGGGCACCGGCTCTGAGGACCGGTCGGGCTTCGGGTTCCGCTGGGCGCACTGGGTGACCAGGTTCCGCATCCCGGTGATCCTGGTCGGCCTGCTCGGCCTCGGCCTGCTCGCCATCCCGGCGCAGGACATGCGGCTGGCCCTGCCGGACGCCGCCACCGCCGCCGAGGGCAGCCCCGCGCGGGTCAACAACGACCTGATCCGGGAGGGCTTCGGTCCGGGCTTCACCGGCCGCCTCGCGGTCGTCGTCACCGCCGACTCGCCGCAGGCCACCCAGGCCGCACTACCGCAGGTCACCGCGCTGATCCAGAAGACCGACGGGGTGCTGGCGGTGGCCCCGCCGCAGGTCGACCAGACCGGCCGCACCGCGCTGCTCGGGGTGATCCCGAAGACCGGGCCGACCGACGCGGACACCGAGACGCTGGTCCACGACATCCGCGCGCAGGTCGGCGGCATCCAGAACGCCGAGGTGATGCTCACCGGCGTCACGGCGATCGGCATCGACGTGTCGGAGAAGCTCTCCGACGCGCTCCCGGTCTACCTGCTGCTCGTGGTGGGGCTGTCGGTGCTGCTGCTCATGCTGGTGTTCCGGTCGATCCTCGTGCCGGTCAAGGCGGCGCTGGGCTTCCTGCTCACCGTGGCGGCCACCTTCGGCATCACGGTCGCGGTCTTCCAGCAGGGCCACCTCGCCGACCTGGTCGGGCTGGACACCCCGGGCCCGCTGGTCAGCTTCCTGCCGATCCTGCTCATCGGCATCCTGTTCGGCCTGGCCATGGACTACGAGGTCTTCCTGGTGTCCAGGATGCGCGAGGACTTCGTGCACGGCGACACCGCGCGTCAGGCCACCATCAACGGCATGGGGCACGGCGCCCGGGTGGTCACCGCGGCCGCGCTGATCATGATCTCGGTGTTCGGTGGCTTCGTCTTCCTGGAGGACCCGGTCATCAAGTCGATGGGCTTCGCGCTCGCGATCGGTGTCGCCATCGACGCGTTCGTGGTCCGGATGACCATCGTCCCGGCGGTGATGTCGCTGCTGAACAACGCCGCCTGGTGGCTTCCGCGTTGGCTCGGCAGGGTGCTGCCCAACGTGGACGTCGAGGGCGAGGGCCTGCGCGCCCACCTCGCCGAGCGCGAGCACGCCCAGGTGTGACGCGGACCTGCCCGGCCGGTGTCAGACGCCGGCCGGGTAGGTCTCCATCTCGCCGGGGGCGGCCGGCGCCGGCAACGGGTGCAGCGCGGTCGCCTCGTCGCACCAGATGAACGCGTCGTAGCGCTCGCCCAGGCGCGTCGGCACGTAGTTGCCCCAGGCCTCGAAGCTCGGGTCGTAGACCACCCCGATGGCCCGGTGGTCGGTCGCCGCGGTCACCCACTCCGGCTGGTCCTCGCCGCCGAAGACCAGCACCGCACGCTCCGGCATCAGCTCGTGCAGCCGCCGTTCCACCGAGCTCTCACGGGCCGGCGGCACCACCATGGCCTCGGCCGGCGAGCCCCAGCGCGGCGCGGCGACCACCGTGCCCCGGTAGCTGCCGAAGCCGACCAGCGCCACCGCGTCCCGGCCGTGCCGTTCCCGGCCGAGCTGGCCGATGTTCACCAACCCGTCCGCCGCCATGTCGGTGGCGCGCGCGTCGCCGACGTGGGTGTTGTGCGCCCAGACGATCCCGCGCGCCTGCGGGCCGTAGCGGTCGAGCAGCCGGTCCAGTGTGTCGGCCATGTGGATGTCGCGGATGTTCCAGGACTCCGGGCCGCCGCCCACCATGGCCCGGTAGTAGCGCTCGGCGCCGGCCACCACCTCCGCGTTCTGCCAGGCCGCGAAGCGGTCCGCGCCGTCGGTGGCGGCCTGTTCCCGGGTACGCGCGAGCAGCCGGACGACCTCCTCCTCGCACCGGGCCGAGACGAACCGGCTGGCCGTCCCGTAGTCCTCGACCCGCTTGCCGTACGGCTCGAAGCACCGGTACGCCTCCTGCGCCGCCTCCAGGGAGGCCGGGTCCTCCTCGCCCAGGTAGTCGAAGATGGCCTGCATCGACTCCCAGAGGCTGTAGACGTCCAGCCCGTGGAAACCCGCCCGCTCCCCCTCGGGGCGTTCCAGGTTCCACGCCCGCAGCCAGCGGCAGAACCGGGTCACCTCGGCGTTGGCCCACATCCAGGTCGGCCAGCGCTCGAACCGTTCCAGCGCGGTCTGCGGATCGGCCAGCGCGCCCGGTGCGCCCACCACCGAGCAGTTCACCCGGTCGCAGTCCGGCCAGTCCCCCTCCACCGCGACGAAGTCGAAGCCCTGCTCGGCGATGAGCCGCCGGGTCAGTTGCTCGCGCAGCCGGTAGTAGTCGTAGCTGCCGTGCGTCGCCTCGCCGATCATGACGATCCGCGCGTCCCGGACGCGTTCCAGCAGCGGGTCGAAGTCGCTCGGCGCGCCGAGCCGCTGTACCAGCATGCGAGCGGCTACCCGGGACCCGTCCGGGCAAACGGTCAGGCCGGCGGGCATGGCGCCCGGCGCAGCGGGTAGCCCGCCGGCATGACCGTCACCGGGGTGCAGTTGCAGGAGTTCCTGGCCGGGCTCGACTACCCGGTCTCCCGTGCGGACCTGGTCCGCTGGGGCCAGGAGAACGGCGCCAGCACCGAGATGTTGCAGATGCTCAAGGCGCTGCCGGCGGAGGAGTTCGACACCCCCGCCGAGCTGGGCGAGGCACTCAACACCCTGGTCTGAACCGCTCACCGCACGGCCCGCCCGGGGTCCACGGCGTGCAGCAGCCGGAACAGCACCAGCCACTGCTCGGGCCAGACCAGCCCGACCGGGGTGTCCGGGGCGAGCCGGGCCGCCCGCAACGCCCCGTCGACCCGCCGGCGCGGGTGACCGGTCCGCAGCGAGGCGGCCAGCGAGCCGCCGACTCCGCCGAAGCCCAGCTCCACCATCCGCCGGTACGCGGGCAGCGCCGCCGCCGGCAGCAGCGGCTCCGGGCGGCGGTCCAGCCGGAGGATGCCCCCGTCGGCGGCGGGGACCGGCCGGAACGCACCCCGGGACACCCGGCCGGCAAGCCGCCAGTGGTGCTCGGGCCAGGTGAGCACGGTGAGGCGGCTCCAGCGGCCGTCGTCGCCGGTGCGCTTGCGGGCGTAGTCGAGCTGGGTGAGCAGGGTGGCCGAGCGCAGGCCGGGCGCAGCCAGGCACCACCGGACCACGGCCGCGGTCAGCGACCAGGGGATGTTGCCGACCACCGCGAACGGCTCTCCGGGCGGGACAGCGGTCAGGAAGTCGGCCGCCCGGACCGCGACGTGCGGCAGGTCCGCGCAGGCCGCGGCCAGCTCCGGCAGCACGGCCGGGTCCACCTCGTACGCGACCAGCCGGCCGCACCGGGCGGCGAGCGGCCGGGTCAGCCGGCCGCGCCCGGCGCCCACCTCCAGCAGCAGGTCGTCCGGGCCGGGGCGGGCCGCCCGGACCATCCGCGCCACGGCGGCCGGGTCGGCGAGGAAGTTCTGGGACAGTACGCGACGGAACCGGTCGCGTGCGGTGGTTCGGCGGGGCGCCACGGAGATCGTCCTGTCTGTCGCCGGACGGCGACGGGAACGGACAGGCGGCGCGGAGGCGGGCCTGTCCGAGCGGATCGGGACTCGGACGACCCTGGAGGTTCGGCGGGGACGCGACGGCACACCCCGGATCGGGGTGGGCGGAGGCGCACCGGGCAGCCGGCGGCGGCCGGCCCGGTCAGGGGCCGGCGGTGCGGACGGTCAGGTCAGGCGCGGTGGGCGTCCCGGCCGGCCAGGGCCGGGCGCCGGACCCGCGGGCGGGCGACCGGAAGGAGCCCCCGCGTGGCCGGCGCGACGGCCACGTCGATCAGGGCATGCGTGAACATGCGGCCAGGCTAGCGGCGGCCCGGCCGGCCCGCGACGGAATAACCGTCAGAGGTCGACGCTGCACCGCCGGCTGCGGGCCGTCTCGGCCGCGTCGAGCACCGCCACCACCTCGCGCCCGAACCGGACGTCGCAGCGGTGGTCGCGAGTGCCGGCCTCGACCTCCTCCAGGAGCTGGTCGATGGCCGTGCCGAACGCCTGGAGCACGCTGCCGTCGCCGGGCGGGACGGTCTCGATGCCGTTCTCGCCGAAGAAGACGAAGTCCCGGGTGACCGCCTCGGCCGGCGCGTCGAGGGTGAGCGAGAGCGAGCTGGTGGCGCCGCCGTCGTGGGTGAGCAGCAGGTGCACCAGGCCGCTCGGGCCGTCCGCGGCGGCGACCCGCGTGACCCGGCCGAGCACCGGCAGGATCAGCGACAGCGCATGCGGGCCGATGTCCCAGAGCGCGCCCCGGTCGCGCCGCCACTGCGAGTTCCCGTACGGGTTCCCGGGCTGGTAGATCGAGGCGAACATGGTGCCCCGGGCGTGCTGCCAGCCGCCGGCCGCCGCCGTCGAGGCGAGGAAGCCGGTGACGTTCGGGTGGAACCGCTGGGTGAAGAACACGACCGAGGCCACCCCGGACGCCTCCGCGGCGGCGACCACCCGGTCGGCGTCGGCGAGGTTCAGCGCGAGCGGCTTGTCCAGCAGCAGGTGCCGCCCCGCGGTGGCGGCCCGGACGGCGATCTCGGCCTGCACGTCCGGCGGCAGCGCCACGGCGATCGCGTCGCAGGCGGCCAGCAGCTCGTCGACGTCCTCGAAGACCGGTACGCCGTGCCGGGTGGCCAGCGCGCCCGCCTTGCCCGGGTCACGCCCCCAGACCCCGGCCAGCTCGGCCCGCGGGTGCGCGTCGATGGCCGCGGCGTGCGTCTCCGCCGCCCAGTGACCCGTGCCGAACAAGCCGAACCGCACCACGGACCCCCTGCTGTCGCTCCTGCGCCACGGCGTACGCCGGTAGCCGTGATTCACGCTAGTCGTCCGGCCCGGTCGGCGCGCCGCGACCCCGTCGGAGAGCCGTCGACGGTGGCTACTACGAGAGTTAGTAGGCTGTGCCGGTGAACTCGACTGCGCCGGGACGGCGTCGATGACCACCGCCGCGGCGGCCGGCTCGCCGGTGGACGGGATCCTCGCGACGGCCGCGATCGTGCTGTCGCTCCTCGTCGCGGTCTGGGCCCTGGTGGCGGCGGTCCGCCACCGCGCGCCGGACCGGCTCCAGTTCGTCGGCCTGGCCGTGGTGGAGGTGGCCCTGCTGGCGCTCGCCGTGGTGGCGCTGGTGGCGCTCGGTGGCGGCGAACGGCCGGGCGAGCCCGGAGCGTTCTTCGGCTACCTGGTGACGCTGGTGTGCCTGCCGCCGCTGGCCTGGGTGCTGGCCCGGATGGAGCCGACCCGGTGGGGCTCGGCGATCGTCTGCGCCGTCTGCCTGGTCACCCCGGTCGTGGTGGTCCGGTTGCAGCAGACCTGGGAGGTCGTCGGTGGCTGAGCAGCGGGCGACGAACCGGGGGCCGGGCCGGCTGCTGATCGCGGTCTACATCCTCTTCGCCATCGCCGCGACCTCGCGGGCCGGGCTCCAGATCGCCACGAAGTTCGACGAGGCGCCGGTGGCGTACCTGCTCTCCGCGCTCGCCGCGCTCATCTACATCGTGGCGGCGGTCGGGCTGGCCCGGGCCGGGCACACCGGCCGCCGGGTCGCGTTGGCCTGCTGCTCGGTGGAGCTGGTCGGGGTGGTCGGCGTCGGCATCCTCAGCCTGGCCGACAAGGAGCTGTTCCCCGACGAGACGGTCTGGTCGGGCTTCGGCAGCGGCTACGGCTACATCCCGCTGGTGCTGCCGGTGCTCGGCCTGTTCTGGCTCTGGCGCACCCGGCACGACCCCGCCTGACGGGGCCGTGCCGGGCGGCACGGGTCAGTCCTTGGGGCCGCCGGCCACGTAGATGACCTGGCCGGAGACGAAGGACGCGCCCTCGCTGGCCAGGAACGAGATGGTGTGCGCGACGTCCTCCGGGCGGCCGGTGCGGCGCACCGGGATCTCGGCGGCGGCGTGCTGCTGGAGCGCCGCGAAGTCGACCTTCATCCGGGCCGCGGTGGCGGCGGTCATGTCGGTGACGATGAAGCCCGGCGCGACGGCGTTGACGGTCACCCCGAACGGGCCCAGCTCGATGGCGAGCGTCTTGGTGAAGCCCTGGAGGCCCGCCTTGGCGGCCGAGTAGTTCGCCTGGCCCCGGTTGCCCAGCGCCGAGGTGCTGGAGAGGTTGACGATCCGGCCCCACTTCCGCTCGACCATGTGCCTCTGGGCGGCCTGGCTGAACAGGAACGCGCCGCGCAGGTGGACGCCCATGACGGTGTCCCAGTCGGCGTCGGTCATCTTGAACAGCAGGTTGTCGCGGAGCACACCGGCGTTGTTGACCAGCACGGTCGGCGCGCCCAGCTCGGCGGCGACCCGCTCCACGGCGGCCTCGACCTGGGCGCGGTCGGACACGTCGGCGCCCACGCCGAGTGCACGCCCGCCCGCCGCGGCGATGGCGTCCACGGTCTCCTTGGTCGCCGACTCGTCGATGTCGACCACGGCGACGGCCATGCCGTCGGCGGCCAGCCGTCGGGCGGTGGCCGCGCCGATGCCGCGCGCGGCTCCGGTCACGATGGCGACGCGGGGCTCCTCCGACATGATTACCTCCCGGTAACTTGGGCTCGATCGAAGGAGCTTAACGCCCAGGTGCGCCGTCAGATGCCGCTGCCCCGGCAGATGCGGATCCACCGGTAGCCGTAGCCGGCGAGCTTCAGCCGGTCCAGCTTGCCGACCTCCTCGTAGTTGCGGTCGGTCAGCACGTCGATCGGCAGGTCGGCCTCCGGGGCGAGGACGCTCAGGTCGACCTCGGCGTCCTCGGTGCCGAGGTTGTGCAGGAAGACCATCGTCCCGGTCGGCCCGTCCGCCCGGTGCGCCAGCACACCGGGCGGCATCGGCACGTCGATGTGGCTGGTGCTCCCCGAGCCGATCTCCGGGGCCTCCCGGAGGGTACGGATCATCCGCTCGAACCAGCCCAGCAGCGACCTCGGATCCTTGCGCTGGGCGGTCACGTTGACCTTCTGGTAGCCGTACTCGCCCTTGTCGATCGCTGGGCGGACCAGCTTGTCCGGGTCGGCCGTGGAGAAGCCGCCGTTCTCCTTGTACGACCACTGCATCGGGGTGCGGATCGCCTCCCGCCCGGGCAGCGACAGGTCCTCGCCCATCCCGATCTCCTCGCCGTAGCGCAGCACCGGCGTGCCGCGCAGCGAGAACTGGAGCGCGTACGCCAGCTCGATGCGGCGGCGGTCGTTGCCGAGCATCGAGGCGAGCCGGCGACGGATGCCCCGGCCGTAGAGGCGCATGTCCTCGTCCGGGCCGAACTGCTCGTACACCTGGTTGCGCTGTTCGGCGGTGAGCCGGGACAGGTCGATCTCGTCGTGGTTGCGCAGGAAGGTGGTCCACTGCCCGCCCTCGGGGAGGGCCGGGGTGTCCCGCAGCGCCTCGATCACCGGCTCCGGATCCTGCCGGGCCAGGGCCAGCATGAGCCGCCCGTTCATCATGAAGTCGAAGAGCATGTGGATGCGGTTCGCCGAGCCGCCGCTGTCGCCGAAGTAGACCGGGAGCTGGTCCGGCTCGACGTTCGCCTCCGCCAGCAGGACCGCGTCGCCCCGGCGCCACTGCACGTGCTGGCGCAGCTCGGTGAGGAAGTCCAGGTCCTTGGGCGAGTCCGGGTTGCCGGGCTCGGTCAGCTCGATGATGAACGGGACCGCGTCCATCCGGAAGCCGGAGACGCCGAGCTGGAGCCAGAACGACATGATCTTCTTGATCTCGGCACGGACCGCGGGATTGGCCACGTTCAGGTCCGGCTGGAACTTGTAGAAGCGGTGGTAGTACCAGGACTTCGCGGTCCGGTCGTAGCTCCAGGTCTCGTTCTGCTCGCCCGGGAAGACCATGCCCTGGTGCCGGTCCGGCGGCGCCTCGTCGCTCCACACGTACCAGTTGCGGTAGGGCGAGTCGGGCGAGGACCGGGCGGACTGGAACCAGGGGTGCTCGTCCGAGGTGTGGTTGACCACCAGGTCGATGATCACCCGGATGCCGCGGTTCCGCGCCTGGTGCAGCAGTTCGGCGAAGTCACCGAGGGTGCCCAGCCTCGGGCTCACGTTGTAGAAGTCGGTGACGTCGTAGCCGTCGTCCCGGTTCGGCGACGGGTGGATCGGGTGCAGCCAGAGGCAGGTCACCCCGAGCCGGGCGAGGTAGTCGAGCCGGCCGATCAGGCCACGGAAGTCACCCACCCCGTCGCCGTCGGAGTCGGCGAACGTGTCAACGTCGAGGCAGTAGACCACCGCCTCCTGATACCACCTGTCACCCATGCCCGGTTTACTTCTCCGGTTGCCGACCGCGGCAAACCCACGCCCGGCCCGTCCGGCCGGTACGGTGCCGGGATGAGCGCCGACAACCACGCCCTCGACTGGTCCGCCGGCACCTGGCTGAACCCGCCGGAGCGGGCCGACCCGGCCGGCGACGAGCTGCTGGTGGAGCCGCGCGGGGGCAGCGACTTCTGGCGGCGGACCAGCTACGGCTTCGTGCACGACGACGGCTCCGCGCTGCTCGCCCCGTTCCCCGTGGACAGTGCCGTGGAGGTGAGCTTCCGGCTGGACTATGCGGCCCAGTTCGACCAGGCCGGCGTGCTGGTCCGGGTGGACGAGCGGCGGTGGACCAAGGCCGGCGTGGAGGTCAGCGACGGGCAGCCGCAGGTCGGCGCGGTGGTCACCGACGAGCGGTCCGACTGGTCGGTGGCGCCGGTGCCGGAGTGGTCGGGGCGGGACGTCACGGTCCGGGTCAGCCGGGCCGGGGACGCGCTGACCGTCCGCGCGCGGGTGGCGGCCGAGCCGTGGCGGCTGGTCCGGGTCGCCCCGCTGGCTCCGGAGGCCGAGGCGGCGGCCGGGCCGTACTGCTGCTCGCCCAGCCGGGGCGGCCTGGTGGTCCGCTTCACCGGCTGGCGGCACGGCCCGGCGGACGCCGCGTTGCACCCCGAGGACTGAGCCCTCCGTGGGGCCGGTCACGGGCAGGTGTGACCGGCGGCGGCCGGGGTACCGGTTACGGATCCCCGGCACCGCGGAAGGATCCCCATGGCACTCGCCCAGAACGTCGACCCGCACCAGTTCACCGGGCTGACCGGCTGGGTGGCGAGCGTGATCGACTCGTTCGGCGCGGTGGGAGTGGCCCTGCTGGTCGCCCTGGAGAGCATCGTCCCGCCGATCCCGAGCGAGGTCGTGCTGGCCATGGCGGGTTACCTCGCCGCCGAGGGCCGGTTCAACGTGGTGCTGATCGTGCTGGCCGCGACGGTCGGCTCGCTGCTCGGCGCGCTGGTCCTCTACTGGCTCGGCGCGGCGCTCGGCGAGGAGCGGCTGAAGCGCTGGCTGGACCACATCCCGCTGGTGGACCGGGAGGACCTGGAGAAGGCCGACCGCTGGTTCGAACGGCACGGCCGATGGGCGGTGCTCATCGGCCGGGTGGTGCCGGTGGTGCGCAGCCTGGTCTCCGTGCCGGCCGGCGCGAACCGCATGCCGCTGGGCGAGTTCATCCTGCTCACCACACTGGGCAGCGGGGTGTGGAACGCGCTGATCGTCGGGGCCGGTTTCGCCCTCGGCTCGCGCTGGGAACAGGTCAACCAGTACAGCGACTGGTTCAACTACGCGATCTTCGCGGTCTTCGCCGTGATGATCGTCAGCTGGGTGGTCAAGAAGGTACGCCGGCGGCGCGCCCGGCAGTCGGTGACCGCCGGGCGCTGACCGCGGCGCGGGATCAGAATCCCGCGGTGATGGTGGTGAACTCCCAGGTGTTCTGGGCGATGCCGGAGCAGTTGGAGACCACCCCGCCGCCCGGGCAGGGCCGGTCCCGGTTGACCGACCAGAAGGTGAACCGGGCGAGCCCGCGGGCCTTGGCCCAGTCCCGGATCTGTGTCCAGGTCGCCGGAGAGGTCAGCTCCTGCTGGTCGGAGAGGCCGTTCATCCCGGAGAGGCCCATGTGGGCGTAGGCGGTGGCGTCGGACCAGCCGAAGGCCGTCTTGAGCGCGTTCTTCAGGCCCTCGGCGGCGTTGACCGTGCTCTGGTACATGTTCGCGCCGCCGCCGAAGTCGAACGGCATGATGGTGAAGACATCGATGTTGGCGCCCTTCGCGGCGGCCTGGTTGATCAGCCGGGTGCCGTAGTACGACGGCCCGGTGGTCGAGGTGCCGAAGGTGACGATCGTCTTGATCCCCGGGTTGTTCTGCTTGACGATCTTCAGGGCGTCCAGGATCCGGTCCTGCACCACCTCGTTCTCGAACTCGTCGCTGTTCTCGATGTCGATGTCGATCGCCTTGAGGTTGTAGGCGTTGATGACCTGCTGATAGGCACCGGCCAGCGCGCTGGCCGAGGAGCAGTTCGGGCCGAGCTTGTTGCCGCTCCAGCCGCCGAAGGACGGGATGACGTCGCCGCCGGCCGCCTTGATCGCGGCGATGGTGCTGGCGTGCGTGCCGCCGGTGAGCGGGCCGCTGCCGTCCCAGGCCGGGGTGCAGCCGCCGCCGGAGAGCACGAACGCGATGGTGAACCACTTGATCCCGGTCGCGCCCATCACCGTGGACGGCGCGGGCGGGTCACCCCAGCCCGGGTAGAGGTAGGGCGCGGCGGCCATCACGCCACCGCCGCCGGTGCAGCCCGTGGTGGTGGCGGACACCGCCGCCGACTTCGCCGACTCCCCACTGCTGTTGTACGCGGCCACCGTGTAGCTGTGCCCCGTGCAGGTGCCGAGCCCGGAGATCGTGGCCGAGGTGCCGGTGACGGTGGCCTTCACGGTGCCGCCCTCGTAGACGCGGTAGCCGGTGACCGTGCCGGAGACGGCGCTCCAGGCCAGCGAGATCGAGGTGTTGGTGGTGCCGGTGACCCGGAGGCCCCCCGGTGTGGCCGGGGCGCCCGGGCCGCCACCGCCGGTGCACGAGCCGCCGTTGACCGTGCAGTTGGTCGGGTTGCCGGTGCCGTTGACGTTGAAGCCGAAGGTCGTGCTGGCGCCCGGTGCGAGGGTGCCGTTCCAGGACTGGTTCACCGCGGTGACGTGCTGCCCGGAGGTGGTCAGCCGGGCGTCCCAGAACGAGCCCAGGGTGCTGCCGGCGGGCAGGTCGAACTGCACGTTCCACGAGGAGATGCCGGTCGAGGTGTTGTTGGTGACGGTGAACTTGCCCTCGTACCCGGTGTCCCAGGTGGTGGTGCGCACGAAGGCGGCGGTGGCGGCGGAGGCGGGCGGTGCGGCCAGCACGGTGCCCGCGACCAGGGCGGCGGCGAGCGCGGCGGCGAACGTCGCCACGCGGGTGGAGCGAAGTCTCACGGCGTCCTCCAGGGACCGTTGTGGTGGAGGGTGGGCATTTACGACCGTCGACGTGCGCTCATTATTAAGACTGTTAACTGTTTCTGTCCAGAGGCCGGCCGGGGATCTCCGCGGAGACCCCCGGCCCGGCCGCTCAGCGGCGGAAGGTGAACCAGTTGACGTTGACGAAGTCGGCCGGCTGGCCGCTGCTGAAGGTCAGGTAGACGGTGTGCCGGCCGGTGACCGCGCCGACGTTGCCGGGCACCGAGCGCCAGCTCTGCCAGCCGCCGGTGTCGGCCACCGCGAAGCTGCCGATCGGCGGGTTGGTGGGGCTGTCCACCCGGACCTGCACGAGCCCGCTCACCCCGGCCGGCGCCCCGGAGGCGACCCGGGCCACGAAGTCCCTCGGCGGCGTGGCGCCGAACTCCACGTTGTCGTAGCGGGCCCAGTCGCCGTTGGCCAGCCAGCCGATGTCCTGGCCGCCCTCGCTGCACGACTCCACCTGCACCCCGTTCTGGCCGGTGAACGCCTCGGCCTGGATGGTCGCGTACGCGTCCACCACCCCGCCGGGCGGCGGCGTGGTCGGGGTCGGCGACGGCGTGCCGCCGCCACCACGGGTATACGCGGCCACGTAGTCGACAAGCATGGGCCGACCGGAGACGGTCGACGCGGTGGGCGTGGCGGAGCCGGCCACCCCGTCCGGGAAGCCGCCGCCCATGGCCACGTTGAGCAGCATGAAGTAGCCGCCGTGGTTGGTCATCTGACCCCAGTACGGCTCGCCGACCTGGTTCTGGCTCACGGTGTGGAAGAGCTGGCCGTCGACGTACCAGCGCAGCTGCTGGGGGCTGACCGAGGCGTCCCACTCGAAGCGGTAGGTGTGGAACGCGGACTGGCAGGTGCTGCCCGGGCAGGCGCGGGAGGCGCCGATGCCGTTGAACTCGTTGCAGGGCCCGCCCGGGGCGACGCCGCAGTGCAGCACGCCCCAGACCGAGTTGATCCCGTTGACGTTCTCCATGATGTCGAACTCGCCGATGCCCGGCCAGTTCTGGTAGTTGCCCCGGTAGGGCGAGCCGAGCGCCCAGAAGGCCGGCCAGTAGCCGGCGGCCTGGGCGCCG
Organism: Micromonospora sp. NPDC004551; assembly: GCF_040609975.1. Classification (NCBI taxonomy): domain Bacteria; kingdom Bacillati; phylum Actinomycetota; class Actinomycetes; order Micromonosporales; family Micromonosporaceae; genus Micromonospora; species Micromonospora sp. NPDC004551. The sequence goes on from NZ_JBEXLM010000041.1 coordinate 31,434, forward strand.
GTCACGTTCGGCATCTGGATTCGGCCCTCCAGGGCCAGCACTCCCCCGGCGGGCGGCTTGAAGTTGGCGCGGACCGTCTCGATCCGGGCCGAGGTCCACCGGCCGGCGGCGTCCTTGATCGGGGTGATCCGCAGGTTGCCGGCCCCGTCGTGGGCGAGGTTCGCGGTGCTGGAGGTGTAGGTCTGGATCTCACCGGTGCCCCAGTTGCCCGGGCCGCCCGGGTAGCTGGTGCCGGTGTCGATGATCCAGTTGGCGGAGGAGGGCAGGGTGCCGGCCGCGCCGGTGAAGTCGTCGCTCCAGACCAGACTCCAGCCGGAGGGCGGCGGGGGCACGGCGGCGTGCGCGGTCATCGTGACCGTCGCGAGGGCGGTGGTGGTGGCGAGCACGGCGGCCGCCAGGGAGAGCCGCCGGCGGGACCGGCGCACGGCGGGGAGGGCGGCCGTGGCCGCCGGGACAGGGTTCATCGGGGTGCCTCTCTGCGGGGACGGGCAGGAGAGAGCGCTCTCTGAGTGCGATTTCTACGCGCCCGTCCCCACAGTTGTCAACGTACGTCGATGCCTTCCGGCTGCGGGCGGCGCAGCACCGCCTGCTCCAGCGCGGTCCACGCCGTCGTCGTGACCAGGTAGAGCACCGCGGCGAGCGGCACCACGAGCGCCACCAGCACCGTGGTGAAGGGCAGCAGCGGCACCAGCCGGCCCAGCACCGCGGCGCCCGGGCCCTCGGTGGGCGCGCCGGCGATGGTGCCGGTCGCCGTCGCCGCCCGGCGCGCCCGCCGGGACGACCACCAGGCCAGCACGAGCAGCACCGCCAGCAGCACCCCGAAGACCGCCGCCACCGGGCCGGTGAGCCCGTCGCCGAGATGCCAGCCCAGGGGTACGCCGGCGAGCGTCTCGTCGAGCAGTCGGGGGTGACCGTCACCGGTGGCGAAGAGGCGGTACATGACCAGGAAGAACGGCGCCTGCAGCAGGGCCGGCAGGCAGCCCGCGACCGGGCTGGCCCCGGCCCGCCGGTAGAGCGCGAACAGCTCGCTCTGGAGGCGGCCGGGATCGTCGGCGTACCGCCGCTGGAGGTCGCGGACCTCGGGGGCGAGCGCCGCGCGGCGCCGCTCCCCGCGGACCTGGGCCAGGCTGAGCGGCGAGATCAGCAGCCGGACCCCGACCGTGAACAGGACGATCGCGGCCGCCGTGGCGGCCCCACCGGTGAGCGGGGCGATCGTGTCGGCGAGCCAGGTGACGACAGTGGCGGCGGCGGACGCCGCGGCGTGCAGTGGTGCGAAGGCGAGCATGAGACCCCTCGGTCCGATTCCGGAGGCCCCGCGGGACGACGCGTCCCGGCGGGACGGATGGCGACGGAACCGGCCGCGCGGCGACGACCCCGCCGGAGGAGGAACCGGCGTGCGACGGCTACGCGGCCGAGGGGCGCAGCCCGGGCGCGCGGGGACGCGGCCGCCCCGGCGCGTCCGGGTCGACCTGGCGGGGCACCCGGCGGTGCCGGGCCCGGGCCCGCAGGGCGACGGCGAGCCGGCCGGCGGGCGGCGCGGGCAGTGCCCGGACCCGCAGCGCGAGCAGCGTGGCGAGCAGCAGCGCGGCGGCCACCGCCGCGCCGGCCAGGAGACCGGCCGGGCGGTCCGCGAGCAGGGTGAGGGCGTACGCCCACGTCCCCGTCACCAGCATCCCGAGCACACGCCGACTCTAGAACCCGCTGTCACGTCCCGGGACGTGATCGCTCGGGCGAGCGCCCCGGGGGCGCCGGTCGTCACCGTCCGCGACGTGGCGCCGAGGGGGGACGCCGGGGGTCGAGGCCCGCCGGCCGGCCGGTCGTCACGGGCGGAATTCCCGTCGGCGTCGGGCCGGATGACACCAACGGGGGACATGAACCGGCGCGTAGCCGACGACACGCCGCCCGCCGCGTTTCCCCCCGTCGACACGGTGGGTAACAGGGCATCGACCGGGCGGCACGGTGCCGCGGCCGGTACGGAGCGGACGGTGGTCTGGATGAGCGGGTCAGTGGCGGAGCGGGAACGGAGCGCCGCACCGGACGGCGGCACCGACCTGCTGACAGTCGGCGTGGAGGAGGAGTTCCTTCTCGTCGACCCGCACACCGGGGCCGCCGTGCCCGCCGTGGACCTGGTCATGGAGCAGGTGCCGGCCGAGCTGCGGGGCCAGGTGGAGCGGGAGTTCCAGACCAGCCAGATCGAGATCGGCAGCCCGCCGGGGCTGGAGCTCTCCTCGATCCGGCACTCGCTGGGCATGCTCCGCGCCGAGCTGGCCGCCGCCGCCGAGCGGGCCGGCGTCCGGCTGCTGGCCATCGGCACCGGCCCCGTGGACGGGCCGGTGCCGCCGGTGGTCGACAAGCCCCGCTTCGACCGGATGATCGAGCGGTTCCGGCTGCTGGTGCCGGGCCCCGGCAACAACGGCATGCACGTGCACGTCGGCGTCCCGGACGCCGAGACCGGGGTGCAGGTGCTCAACCACGTCCGGCCCTGGCTGCCGATCCTGCACGCGGTCACCGCCAACTCCCCCTTCGCCAGGGGCGAGGACACCGGCTACGCGAGCTGGCGCTCGGTCGAGTGGGAGCGCTGGCCCTCGGTGGCGCCCACCCCCTGGCTCGAGTCGCACGAGCACTACGAGCGGCTGATCCGCCAGCTCATCGCCAGCGGCGTGATGCTCGACGAGGGAATGCTCTACTGGTACGCCCGGCTCTCCGCCAAGTACCCCACCGTGGAGATCCGGATCGGCGACGTCTGCCCGACCGTGGACGACGCCGTGCTGGTCGCCGCCCTGGTCCGGGCCCTGGTGGCCAGCGCCAGGACGGAGATCGACGAGGGGCGGCCGGCCATCAACACCGACCACCACCTGCTGGTCGCGGCGCACTGGCGGGCGGCCCACGACGGGCTGGAGGGCGAGGGCGTCGACCTGACCGACGGCGAGCTGCGCCCGGCCTGGGAACTGCTGGACGGGCTGGTCGAGCGGGTCCGCCCGGAACTGGAGCGGCACGGCGACCTCGACCAGGTGACCGACCTGCTGGGCGGGCTGCGCCGGCACGGCAGCGGCGCGGCCCGGCAGCGGGCGGTGTTCGCGCGCACCGGCAACCTGGTCGACGTGGTCGCGGACGTGGCCCGGCAGACGCGCGGCTGAGCGCGCCCGCCGGCCCGGGCGCGCGTGACAGGATGGCGTCGTGGCGGAACGGATGGTCGTCGTCGGCGGGGACGCCGCCGGAATGTCGGCGGCGTCCCAGGCGCGGCGCCTCCGCGGCCGCGACGACCTGGAGATCGTCGCCTTCGAGCGGGGGCACTTCACCTCCTACTCGGCCTGCGGCATCCCCTACTGGATCAGCGGGCTGGTCCCCGACCGCGCCCAGCTCGTCGCCCGCGACCCGGCCACCTTCCGCGACCGGTTCGACATCGACGTCCGGCTGCGGCACGAGGTCACCGCCATCGACCTCGACCGCCGCGAGGTGATCGCCCGGGACCTGGAGGGCGGCGGCGAGGTCCGCACCGGCTTCGACACCCTCGTGTACGCCACCGGCGCGACCCCCATCCAGCCCCACTGGGCGCGCGGCGGCGTGGCCGGGGTGTTCGGCATGCAGACCCTCGACGACGGCGCCGCCCTGCTGGACTGGCTGGAACGCGCGCCCCGGCCCCGCCGCGCGGTGGTGGTCGGCGGCGGCTACATCGGGGTCGAGATGGCCGAGGCGCTGCTGCACCACGGGCTCTCGGTCGACCTGGTCGAGCAGGCCGACCAGCCGATGTCCACCGTGGACCCGGACATGGGCGAGCTGGTGGCCGAGGCGATGCGCGGCACCGGCATCGGCATCCGCACCGGCCTGACGGTCACCGGCCTCGACGAGCGGGACGGCCGGATCAGCGCGGTGGTCACCGGCGAGGGGCCGATCCCGGCCGACGTCGTGGTGCTGGGTCTCGGCGTACGCCCGAACACGGCGCTCGGCGAAGCCGCCGGCCTGCCGGTCGGCCCGTCCGGGGCGATCCGCGTCGACCGGCGGATGCGGGTGCCCGGGGTGCCCGGCGTCTACGCGGCCGGCGACTGCGTGGAGAGCCTGCACCGGGTCAGCGGCATGCCGGTGCACATCCCGCTCGGCACGCACGCCAACAAGCAGGGCCGGGTCGCCGGCATCAACATCGGCGGCGGCTACGCGACCTTCCCCGGTGTCATCGGCACGGCCGTGACCAAGGTCTGCGAGCTGGAGGTCGGGCGGACCGGCCTGCGCGAGCGGGACGCCGTCGCCGCCGGCTTCGAGTTCGTCACCGTGCTGGCCGAGTCGACCAACCGGGCCGGCTACTACCCGGGCGCCCGCCCGATGACCGTGAAGCTGATCGCCGAGCGACCCAGCGGCCGGCTGCTGGGCGCGCAGATCGTCGGCTGGTCCGAGGCGGCCAAACGGATCGACGCGCTGGCCGTGGCGCTGTGGAACAACATGACGGTGGACGAGATGACCGCGCTCGACCTGGGCTACGCGCCGCCGTACGCCCCGGTCTGGGATCCGGTGCTGATCGCCGCCCGCAAGGCCGTCGACGCCCTCGCCCACTCCGGCCGGTAGGCGAGCGCCCGATCCTGTCGGGGGGCCGGTTTACCTTGTGCGGGCTGTCGCCGGGTCCGGCGCATTCCCCTCGGAGGCTTTCATGTCGCAGGAGACGACCTATCTCGAACTGTCCGAAGTGGACGGTGGAGCGCACAAGTTCTACGAGGTCGTGGTCGACAACGCCACGCTGACCGTGCGCTACGGCCGGATCGGCGACCAGGGCCAGGTGAAGACCAGCGGCTTCCCGGACAACGCCCGCGCCCGGGCCGCCGCGGCCAGGAAGATCGGCGAGAAGGTCCGCAAGGGATACGCGCCGGCGGTGCCCGGCGTACGCCAGAAGCGCCCGGTCTCCCGCCGGCAGATCGTCAGCACCCGCTCCACCGCCCGCACCGCCCCGGTCCTCTGGCGCTTCGCCTCCGGCGCCCCCGCGTTCGGCATCTTCATCGACGGACAGACCTGCATGGTGGGCAACGAGCACGGGGTCATCACCACGCTCGACCACGACGCCCGGGTGCTCAACCAGGTCCGGCTCCCCGACGGGGTCAAGTGCATCGTCGCCGACGACGCCTGGATCTACGCGGGCTGCGACGACGGCAACGTCTACGACCTGTCCGGCAAGGTGCCCCGGGTGGCGTACGCGATCGCCCCCGACATCGACATCTACTGGCTGGACATCCACGACGGTGTGCTGGGCGTCTCCGACCGGGAGGGCGGCATCGCCGCGATCGACCACGAGGACGAGTTCCTCTGGCGCCGGCCGGGCCGGGGCCGCTCCGCCTGGATGGTGCGGTGCGACACCGACGCCCTCTACCACGGCCACTCGCAGGGGGTCACCGGCTACGACTGGCGGACCGGCCGGGAGCTGTGGCACACCCGCACCGGTGCGGTGCTCTTCGGCTGGCAGGAACGCGACGCCGTGTTCGCCGGCACCGGCACCCGCGAGGTGGTGCGGCTGCGCAAGGACGGGCGGGCCGAGCGCACCTACCGGTGCGACGCCGCGGTCTTCTCCTGCGCCACGGCCGAGGGCGGCCGCTACGTCTTCGCCGGCGACAGCGCCTCCTCGATCTACTGCTTCGACGAGGCCGGCAACCGGCTGTGGAAGCTCGGCACGGGCTGCGGCTCGGCCTACTCGATGCAGTACCACGACGAGCGGCTCTACGTGGTGACCACCGGCGGCTACCTGGCCTGCATCGACGCCAGCGAGCCGGCGATCCGCGCGGCGGAGGCGGGCAGCGTGCCCGAGGTGGTCGACGTGAAGGCACCGGCCCGGCTGCCCGAGCCGGCCGCCTGGACCAGCGTCGAGGTCACCACCGACGACCGGGCGGGTGTGGTGGTGCAGTGCGTGGAGCAGGGCGGCCGGATGCGCATCCACGTGCTCTCCGACGGCTTTCGGCGCGACTGGTCGGTGCAGTTCCCCAAGGGCATCCGGGAGCCGGGCGCGCGCTACCTGGTCACCGAGGTCCGGGAGGCCGGCCGGGGCGGCTTCTACCGGGCATACGGCGACATCCGCCGGCTGCGCTGAACGACTCCGGTCCGGGGGCGGTGCGGGACCGCCCCCGGACCGGTCACCGGCAGGTCCAGCGGACCGGCCGGACCTGATCGTCGGATTCGAGCTTCCCGCCGATCACCCGGCCGTCGTCGCTGAAACTGGTCACCCCGCCCTGCCGCTTGCCGCGCCAGCCGTCGGGCACGGGCAGTGTCACCGACCTCGTGTCGCTGATCACGCCGGGGACGTCGTCGGAGACCCAGCCGGCCAGCCAGCCCTGACCGTTGCCGGTCCCGGACCAGAGCACGCCCTTCAGCACGTCCGTCTGCCCGGTCCGCAGATTGATCCGCACCGGGTAGCTGGGGATGCCGTTCCGGGGCACCACCTCGGTGTCGCGTTCGGCGGTGCCGGTCACCCAGCCGCCGGCCAACGACAGGGGCAGGAACCGGTCCGCCTTCCCGCCGGGCAGTCGCGGCAACGGCAGCACCTCCGGGTGGGCGGCGCCCGGACGCCACACCACCGCGCGGGTGGGCTTGTCCGGGTGCCCGTCGGACATCGCGGCCAGGATGGTGCCGTCCTCGTCGATGCCGATGGCCGTGCCCTCCCACCGCGGACCGGGCAGTGGCAGGTCGACCGGCCGGCTCCGGTACGAGTCCCAGACCACCGGCCGTTGGATCCAGGGCTTCCCGGGAACCAGATTGCGGTAGCCGACGATCCGGCCGGCGTCGTTGACGGCCGTCGCGCCGCCGGACGTCACCACGGGCAGACCGATGACCTCGCCGTCGCGCACCGCCCACGCCCGCCACTCGTTGCCGGACGCCAACGACGAACCCACCGCCAGCCCGGCCCGGTTCACATCCGTCAACTCCTGCATCGAGCCCGGCAGCCGGACCTCCCGGACCTGGTCGCCCTCCCAGATCAGCAGGCCGAGATCCAGGAGACCCGGCCCTCGCGGGGCCCGGCGGCCGACCAGCCACCGGCCGTCCGGGTCACCGCCGGTGACCGCGGCCCGTTGATCGCCGGGCACGGGCAGCAGCGTGGCCGTGCACGCCCCCTGCCACGGGCCGGCCGGCCGCGGTTCCGGCGACGGCATCGACGGGCTGGGGCTCGCGGCCGGCGCGGGGGCCGCCCGCCCGTCCCCGCGCAGTGCCGCCGGCAGCGCGGCCACCGCCAGCACACCCAGTACGGCCGCCCCGGCCACCGCCACCCGGCGGTTGCGCCGCCGCCGGCGGGCCTCCCGCATCGCCCCCGGCAGGTCGATCCGGGGCGGGCCGCCGGGCTCGTCGTCCAGCCACCGCAGCCGGTCGGCGACGTGTTCGTCATCGGTCCTCATGCTCACCGCTCCTCTCCGGTCCGACCGGCCAGCTCGCGGTCTCCGAGCAGCCGGCGCATCGCCGCCAGGCCGTGCGAGGTCTGGCTCTTCACCGTGCCGGCCGAGCAGCCCAGCGTCCGGGCCACCTCCTCCACCGGCAGGTCGTGCAGGAAGCGCAGCACCAGCACCGCACGCTGGCGGGGCGGCACCTTGGCCAGGGCGTCGCGCAGCACGGTCTGCTCCTCGACGCCCCGGTCCTCGGTGGACCGCACGTCGGGTGGCCCGCCGAACAGGTGGACCCGCCACCAGCCGCGCCGCCGGATGTCCAGGAAGTGCCGCACCAGCACCGTGCGGACGTACGCGTCGAGCTGCTCGACCTCGGCGATCCGCGACCAGCGCAGGTAGAGCCGCGTGGCGGTCTCCTGCACCAGGTCGTCGGCCTGGTCGCGGTCGCCGCAGAGTCCGTACGCGAGCCGACGCAGCGCCGGCAGGCGCGCCGTGACGTACTCGACGTATTCCTGGTCCGATGCGTCCGGCATCCGGCCACCTCCCTAGGGGTTCGTTGTTCCAGACGGCACCGTGCCGGAAACGGTTGTACGTGATCGCCACCGGAATCCAGGATGGTCGGATGCGTCTGGAGATCCCCGAGGGGCTGCGCTGGACCGAGCGGTATCCGGCCGGCCGGACCTGGCTCGCCGGCCTGCCGGACCGGCTGGCCGAGTGCGTCGAGCGCTGGGAGCTGCGGGTCGGCCCACCGTTCGCGTACGCGTTCGCGTCGCTGGCCGTACCGGCGGAGCTGCCCGACGGCACCCCGGCGGTGCTCAAGCTCCAGTACCCGGACGACGACAGCGTCCACGAGGCCACCGCGCTGGCGCACTGGGCCGGCCGGGGCGCCATCCGGCTGCTGGCCCACGACGCCGAGCGTCGCGCGCTGCTGGTCGAGCGTTGCGTACCCGGCACACCGCTGCACGGGCTGCCCCAGGATGCCGCGCTCGACGTGGCGATCGGGCTGCTTCCCCGGCTCGGAGTGCCGGCCGGCCCGCCGTTCACCTCGCTCGCCGAGGAGGCGGCCGGCTGGGCCGAGCGGATGCCGGCCAAGTGGGAGCGGCTGAACCGGCCGTTCGAGCGGCGGCTGTTGGACGCGGCGCTCGGGCTGCTCGCCGGGCTGGTGCCCAGCCAGGGCGAGCAGGTGCTGGTCAACCAGGACCTGCACGCCGGCAACGTGCTGGCGGCCGGCCGTGAGCCGTGGCTGGCCATCGACCCGAAGCCACTGGTGGGCGAGCGGGAGTTCGCGGCGGTGCCACTGGTACGCGGACCGGAGCTGGGCAACACCCCCGGCGCGGTGCGGCACCGGCTCGACCGGCTCAGCGCCGGGCTGGGCCTGGACCGGGAGCGGGTGCGCGGCTGGGCGGTCGTGCACACGCTGGCCTGGAGCATGGGTGACGACGCGGTCTTCCCGCAGCAGGTCGAGACGGTCCGCTGGCTGCTCGACCTGGCGTGACCGGTCCCCGCGAGCCGTCCACGCCAGGTCCGCACGCCGCCCGGCGTGGCGTGACGGGTCCCCTCGGCCGGTCACGCCACATCGGCGGTCAGGCCGGGTACGGCGCCGCCTCCCGGGCCGTCCGCAGGGCCCCGGCCCACCAGTCGAGCTGGTCCAGCAGGGTCTTGGCGTACCCGGCCGCCGCCGGGTCGAGCGGCTGGCCGTCCTGCCAGGCGGTGAAGTAGTTCGGGAAGGCCAGCCCGTCCCGGATGGTCACCGCGTGCAGTTCGGTGAGCACGTTCTCCAGGTGCAGGACGGCATGCCGGCCGCCGGCCGCGCCGCCGTAGCTCACGAAGGCGACCGGCTTGGCCGTCCACTGGGTGAAGTGCCAGTCGATGGCCGCCTTCAGCGCGGCCGGATAGCTGTGGTTGTACTCCGGGGTGACCAGGATGAACGCGTCCGCGTCCGTCAGCCGGGCGGTGAGCGGCGCCATGCCCGCCGGGCGCGGGTAGGCGTCGCCCGCGAACTTCGGTGACTCCGCCGGCAGCGCCAGCGGGATCTCGACGTCGGCCAGGTCGACGACGTCGACGTCGAACCCGCCGTGCTCGCGTGCCCGTTCGGCGACCCAGGACGCGACGACCGGGCCGAACCGGCCCTCGCGGACGCTTCCGATGACAATGACCAACCTGCGCTTCTCGTTCATGCCGTCCACGGTCCGCCGCCGGAACGGCGGCAACCAGACCGGGCGCAGGCTGGCCCCCGCAGGGCCACGCTGGGCCGGCCGCGGCGGCCGGGAACCGGCCTAGACTCTCGACCCATGGGTACGCCACTGGGCGACTTCGTCCGCGCCAAGCGCGACAGCCTCCAACCGGAGTCCTTCGGCCTGCCGGACCGGGGCCGGCGCCGATCCCCCGGCCTGAGCCGCGCCGAGCTGGCCACCCGCTCGGGCATCAGCGTGGAATACCTGACCCGCATCGAGCAGGGCCGGGACCGCAACCCCTCGCACTCGGTGCTGCACGCCCTCGCGGACGGCCTGAGCCTCGACGCCGGGGAGCGCCACCACCTGCGCTACCTCGCGAAGATCACCGGTGGGGCCTGCCCCGGCCACCGGCTGCCGGCGCCGCCCAACCGCGAGGTCCGGCCCACCGTGCGGGAGACCCTCCGGCTGCTCGATCCCGGGGTCGCGTTCGTCACCAACCGGCTCGGCGACGTGCTCGCCCACACCGGCGGGTTCGAGCTGCTCATGAGCGCCACCGGGCTGCTCGACGCCGATCCGCCGAACCTGACCCGCTACGTCTTCACCGACCCCCGCGCGCGCACCGTGTTCCCCGAGTGGGACCAGGTGGCCGACGAGCAGGCCTTCGACCTGTGGCTCGGGCCGTCCGCCGAAGCCTCCGAGTGGTTCACGGTCCAGCTCGCGCCCGTCGCCGGTCCGGAGTTCACCCGGCGGCTCCGGCAGCATCTGCCGCCGCCCCAGGTCCCGCTCCGGCTCGGCCATCCCGTCGCGGGCGAGCTGCGCTGGCACCGGGAGAAGCTGGAACTACCGAGCACCGACGCCCAGGAACTGGTCGTCCTCCTGCCCGCCGACGAGGCGACCGCGCAGGCCGTCGAGGGGCTCCGGCACCGCCGGCACGGCACCCTTCGCGCCGTCGGCTGACCGCGCCGGTCAGCCGGCCTGGCAGGTGGCGCACCAGTAGAGGTTGCGGCCGGCCAGCGCGCCCCGGCTGACCTCGGTGCCGCACACGTGGCAGGGCACGCCGGGGCGGCGGTAGACGTAGACCTCGCCGCCGTGCCGGTCGACCCGGGGCGCCCGCCCCATCGCCTCCGGCAGGTGCACATCGCGCACGGTGTCGATCCGGCCCCGCTCGACGGCGACGGTCATCAGCGCGACCAGGTCGGCCCAGAGTTCCGCCCAGCCGGCCGGGGTCAGCTTCCGCCCGGGCAGCAGCGGGGGCAGCCCGGCCCGGAACAGCGCCTCGACCACGAAGATCAGGCCGGTGCCGGCCACCACGGTCTGGTCCAGCAGCAGCGCGGCCAGCGGCGTGGTGCTGCGCCGGATCCGGGCGTACGCCCGCTCGGGGTCGGCGTCGGCGCGCAACGGGTCGGGCCCGAGCCGGTCGCGCAGCGCGGCCACCTCGGGCGGGGTGAGCAGCTCGCAGGCGGTCGGCCCGCGCAGGTCCAGCCAGTGCCGGTCGTCCGACGACTCCAGCTCGGCGCGTCTGCCGCCGCGCCGCGACCTGGAGCCGTCGCTCGTGAGCCGCAGCCGGATCTGCCCGACCGGGGGCGGCGGTTCGCCCGGCCCGTCGGTGACCTTGCCGTAGAGCCCGAGGTGGACGTGCAGGGTCAGCTCGCCGGCGTAGTGGTGCAGCAGGTGCTTGCCGTACGCCTCGGTGCCGTCGAGGACGGTGCCGCTGAGCCGGGCCGCGCCATCGGCGAAGCGGCCCTGCGGGCTGGCGGCGTGCACCTTGTCGCCGGCGAACAGCTCGGCGTGGCGGGCCGCCAGGCGGTGGATGGTGTGTCCCTCTGGCACGACGGCAACGGTAGCCCGCCGCCCCGGACACCGCCGACCAGGAGCGGCACGGCGTCGACGGGTGTCGACGTGTCGCCAACGGGGTACGTCACGAGCATCACGCGCGGTCTCCGCGCCGGAGTTCAGGAGGTGTCGAAGTGAAGATTCTGTCCCGCCGGAACGGTCCGGCGCGAACTGACGACGTGAACAACGACGGGGTGGTCGACGAGCGCGACCGGGTCGACGAGCGGACCGACGGGCGACCGGTGGTCACCGACCGGGACGCGGACCGGACCACGTACCGCAGCGCCGCCACGGCGACCGACGGCGAGCGCGCCCGCGACGCCGCCTCGACCGCCGAGGGCGAGCGCGTCACCGACTCGGAGCGGCGCGCGGCCGACCGGGCCGCGGCGGCCCGTGCGGCCGCCGGCCGCCGGCCCGACCCGAGCACCCGGCTCGCCGGCCCCGAACCGGCCACCGAGCGCACCGTCGACCTGAACGGCGACGGCCGGCCGGACCGGCCGGTGGACCGGGACCCGGCCGTGGAGCGGGTGGAGCCGTTCACCACGAAGCGCCCCCGGGCCAGCCTGCTCGCCACCCTCGGCCTGATCGTCTCGGTGGTCGGCGCGCTGTTCGTGCTCTCCGGCACCCTGGCCGGCTACGGCATCGGCCTCGGCGCGGTCGGCGCGGTGCTCGCCGTGCTCGGCCTGGTCGCCACCCGGCGCCGGCACGTGGCCGGCAAGACCGACGCGCTGATCGGCATCGCCGTCGGGCTCGCCGCCGTGGTGCTCGGTGTCGTGGCGATGACCGGCCAGTTCGACTGGCCGACCACCGACGGCGAGTGGATCGGCCGGTTCCGGGAGTGGCTCGACTCACAGTTTGCGGAGCTCTTCTGACGGGCAGTTTCTCGCTCGCCGGCGCAGCGCCGGCACGCCCGATCAGCTCTGGTGGTTCACCAGCCGGGCACACCTCTTTCGGGGGCGGCGGTTCGCCGCCCCCGAAGTATGTCCGGGGTCGGCCGACGACGTTCCGGGTGGTGGACGCAACGATCGTCCGGTGAAGCGGAGCCAGACGCAACGATCCGTCGCCGAACGCAACTTCCGGCGGTGGATGTCGTCGGCCCGCGCCGCATACCGTTGGACCACGGCGCCAGCCCGTGGGCCGACGGTGGCCGGGCGCGCCCGACCCCTGGGAGCACGACATGACGATGGACGCGACCCGCCAGCGCTTCCTGATGTGCCGGCCGACGTACTTCGCCGTCGACTACGCGATCAACCCGTGGATGGACCCCACCGCCCCGGTCGACGCCGACCTGGCCATCCGGCAGTGGGAGCAGCTCCGCCAGACGTACGTCGACCTGGGCCACGAGGTCGAGCTCATCGACCCGGTCGCCGGCCTGCCGGACATGGTCTTCGCGGCCAACGGCGGCACCGTGATCGACGGCAAGGCCATGGCGGTGCAGTTCCGCGACCCGCAGCGCGCCGACGAGGCACCCGCGTACCGGGCCTGGTTCGAGGCCGCCGGCTTCGAGATGTACGACCCGAAGCATGTCAACGAGGGTGAGGGCGACGTCCTGCTGGCCGGCGACCACCTGCTCGCCGGCACCGGCTTCCGCACCGCGCATGCCTCGCACGCGCAGCTCCAGGAGGTCTTCGGCTACCCGGTGATCACCATGCAGCTCGTGGACCCGCGCTTCTACCACCTGGACACCGCGCTCACCGTGCTCGACGAGCGGACTGTGGCGTACTTGCCGGAGGCGTTCTCCCCGGGCAGCCGGGCGGTGCTGCGCCGGCTCTTCCCGGACGCGGTCCACGCCACCATGGCCGACGCCGAGGTGCTGGGGCTGAACGCGGTCAGCGACGGCCGGCACGTGGTGCTGCCGGCGCAGGCCACCGACCTGGCCGCGAAGCTGCGCGACCGGGGCTACGAGACCATCGGTATCGACCTGTCCGAGCTGCGCAAGGCCGGCGGCGGACCGAAGTGCTGCACATTGCGACTCCGTCAGGGAAAGGCAGTCAAGTGATCATCGACGACATGCTGCGGACGCCCTCCGCGGTACGGGACGCGGAGCGTCACACGGCGCACAACTACCACCCGCTGCCCGTGGTGATCTCGTCGGCCGAGGGCGCCTGGCTGACCGACGTGGACGGCCGGCGCTACCTGGACTGCCTGGCCGGCTACTCGGCGCTGAACTTCGGCCACCGGCACCCGAAGCTGATCGAGGCCGCGCACGCGCAGCTCGACCGGCTCACGCTGACCAGCCGCGCGTTCATCCACGACCAGTTCGCCGACTTCTGCCGCGAGCTGGCCGCGCTCTGCGGCAAGGACCTGGTGCTGCCCATGAACACCGGCGCCGAGGCGGTGGAGACCGGCATCAAGGTCGCCCGCAAGTGGGGCTACCAGGTCAAGGGCGTGACCCCGGGCCAGGCCAACATCGTGGTCGCCGAGGGCAACTTCCACGGCCGGACCACCACCATCGTCAGCTTCTCGACGGACGAGGACGCCCGCGCCGACTTCGGGCCGTACACGCCGGGCTTCACGGTGGTCCCCTACGGCGACCTGGCCGCGCTGACCGCCGCGATCGACGAGAACACGGTGGCCGTGCTGCTGGAGCCGATCCAGGGCGAGCAGGGCGTCGTGGTGCCGCCGGAGGGCTACCTGCCGGGCGTCCGCGAGGTCTGCACCGAGCGGAACGTGCTCTTCATCGCCGACGAGATCCAGTCGGGCCTGGGCCGCACCGGCGCCACCTTCGCCTGCGAGCAGGAGGGCGTCGTCCCGGACATGTACCTGCTGGGCAAGGCGCTCGGCGGCGGCATCGTGCCGGTCTCGGCGGTGGCCGCGAACGCCGACGTGCTCGGGGTGCTCAAGCCGGGCCAGCACGGCTCGACCTTCGGCGGCAACCCGCTGGCCTGCGCGGTCGCCACCGAGGTGGTCCGGCTCCTGGCCGCCGGCGAGTTCCAGCGCCGCTCGGCCGAGCTGGGCGAGCGGCTGCACGCCGGCCTGCGCGGCCTGATCGGCAAGGGCCTGGTCGCGGTCCGGGGCCGGGGCCTCTGGGCCGGTCTCGACATCGACCCCGCGCTGATGACCGGCCGGGAGGCCTGCGAGCGGCTGATGGAGCGGGGCGTCCTGGCCAAGGACACCCACGGCTCGACCATCCGCCTCGCCCCGCCGCTGGTGATCACCGAGGAGGAGATCGACCACGCGGTGGCGCAGCTCGCCGCCGTGCTGGCCGGCTGATCCGCGTACCTGGGAAAGGGCGCCGGGACCGCGACGGTCCCGGCGCCCTTTCGCGTCGCCTCAGGGGCGCGGCAGCCGCATCGCCATGGTCGGCGCCTCGGCCATCACCGAGGTCGGGCTGAACTTCGCGTCGCTGGTCACCTCGTCGGCGCGGCCGATCTGCACGCCCGGGTAGAGCTCGATGAGGTCGCCCTCGCCCAGCACCCGGGACTGCTGCGGGGCCAGCGCGATCCGGTCCGGCTCGGCCATCGAGCCGCCCGGCCGCACACCCGAGCCGTTGGTGCTGGTGTCCGTCACGATCACCTCACCCACCCGCAGCTCGAAACGGACGTGGCTGCGGCTGATCCAGCGCCGCGCCTCGTCGTTGAGCCACTGCCCGAGCACGATCCCGCCGGTGGCGTCGGGAGCCCGCCCGACCAGCACCGGCTGGGTCTCGGTGAGCGCGAACCGCTGCCGGACCATCCCGCCGATGCGCACCGCCAGCACGGCCGTACGCGGCCGCGGGCCGGCGTCGCCGAGCCGGGCGCCGTGCCGGGGGCAGGTCGGCACCCCGTTGCGCAGCGTGGGTGGCGGCTGCCCGGCCGGGGCGCGGTCCACCCGGGCCAGGTCGGCGAAGGCGCCGCCGCCCCCGCCGCCGCCGAACAGCGCGCAACCCGGCTCGGGGCAGCGCCACTGCCGGGCCAGCAGCTTCGCGCCGACCGGCGAGCGGCTGCCGGTGGCCGGGGTCTGCCCGCCGCCGACGTGCGCGATGAAGACCGGGCCGCCCGCGCCGGGCACCGGGGCGAGCACCCGCCCGGCCTGGCCGAGCCACGGCCAGCGGCCGCCCAGCCCGTCGAACCGGGCCCGGCTGAGAACCGGCAGGCCGAGCAGGTCGGCCACCTCCAGCATCCGGTCGCCGGGATGGTCGAGCACCTCGACCAGGCCGTCGTCGGCCCAGCGCCGGACCACCATCCGCTCGTTGGAGGTCAGGTCCGCGTCGGAGAGCAGGGCCCGGTGCACGATCGCGTAGACCGGGACGCTGTCCTCCTCGATCTGCCGGGAGAGCGCGTCGATCACCATGCCGAGCCGCAGCAGGCTGGCCGGCCGCCCGCCGTCCAGGTCCTGCCAGCGGATCACCTCGGCCAGGTCGACCACCGCCCGGGCCAGCGAGGGATCGGTGGAAACCCGACCCTCGATGGCGTCCAGCACCTTGCTGATCTCGAATCTCATGCCGCGCTCCGGACGGTGTCGTCGGTCCGCCGAGCCGGGGCCGGCCGCCCCGCCTCGCCTCGCACCGCCGTCGCGGTGAGCAGGTCTGCCATGCGACGACCCTACCGGCCCGGCCCGCCGGCGCCTCTCGACGCACGCCGGAAATCGACGTTTGTCGCTCAGCCTCGCCGCAGCGGACGGCCCACCTCGTGCAGGTGCGCCAGCGCCTGCCGGTACGACTCGAACAGCCCGGTCTCCGTGTACGGGATGCCCTGCTCGGCGCAGTAGGCGCGGACGATCGGCCGGGCGCGCCGCAGGTTGGCCCGGGGCATGTTCGGGAAGAGGTGGTGCTCGATCTGGTAGTTGAGCGCCCCCAGCGCGACGTCGACGAACCGCCCGCCGCGGACGTTGCGCGAGGTGAGCACCTGCTTACGCAGGTAGTCGAGGTCGTCCTCGGCGGTGGGCATCGGCATGCCCTTGTGGTTCGGGGCGAACGCGCAGCCCATGTAGAGCCCCCACAGCCCCTGGTGAACGGCCGCGAAGAGCAGCGCCCGGCCGGGCGACATCACCGCGAACAGCAGGCCGAGGTAGCCGGCGGTGTGCGCGAGGAGCAGCAGCCCCTCAACGGCGCGGTGCCGCACCGGGGTGCTCCACCGGCCGTCCGGCTCCCGGCCGATCAGCGCCCGCACGCTGGCCACGTGCAGCGCCAGACCCTCCAGCAGCAGCAGCGGGAAGAACAGCCACGCCTGCCGCCGCGCCATCCACCGGCTCAGGCCCCGGGTCGCCGTCACCTGCTCGTACGTCCAGACCAGCGCGCCCGCCCCGACATCCGGGTCCTCGTCGGCGTGGTTCGGGTTGGCGTGGTGCCGGTTGTGCTTGTCCACCCACCAGCCGTAGCTCAGCCCGACCGCGAGGTTCCCGGCGACCAGGCCGGCGACCTCGCTGGGGCCGCGCCGGCGGAACATCTGCCGGTGGCCCGCGTCGTGCCCCAGGAACGCCACCTGGGTGGTGGCCACCGCCATGAGCACCGCCATCGGCACCTGCCACCAGGAGTCGCCGACTGCCACCACCGCGGCCCAGCCGGCCACGAAGGCGCCCAGGGTCAGCGCGATCCGGGCCGCGTACCGGCCGGGACGCCGGTCGAACAGGCCCTCGGCGGCGACCCGGCGGGACAGCCGGGCGTAGTCGCTGCCCCGCCGTGCCGCCGGTGCCGTCAACGTCGATGAGGTCATCCGCTCCCCCGCTCCTCGGTTGATGCGCCACGCCAACGGCGCGACTCTGCGTAACCAATTCTGCGGAAGTTGACTGCGCTGGGTAATCCTGGACACCCCCCAGCCCGGGGTGGTGCTAGCCCTACCTCATCCCGCCCACCGCGGCCCGGAGCCGGGCCAGGTCCCGCCGGCGCCGCTCGTAGGTGGCCGCGAGGGCGATCAGCGCCAGCCCGCCGAGGCCCAGGAAGATCCAGCGGGGCAGCAGGTCCCAGCCCCGGGCCAGCTCGTGCAGGGCCAGCGGCACCAGGGTCGCCGCGCCCAGCAGGACCGGCGCCTGCCAGCGCCGGACCGCGCCGCCGAGCACCGCGCCGAGCGCCACCAGGCCGAGGACCAGCCGGCGGGCCGGCTGCGGGTCCGGCGCGACCAGCACCGACACCAGGCTGGGCAGCAGCGCCGCGCCGAGCCCCGGGCCGAGCGCCAGCCAGCTGTTCAGTCCCGGCCGGGACCGCAGGGCCAGCAGGCCCGCGCCGACGGCGAGCGCGGCCGCCGGCAGCGAGTACGCCTCCAGCACCGCCACCCCACCGGCGGCCAGGAGCAGCCAGCCACCGAGCAGTTCGCTGCCCCCGGCGACCGCCGCGAACCCCCACCGCCCGGCCGGCGTCTCGCCCCGGCGCAGCACCCGGACGGCCACGGCCAGGCCCCACAGCACGCAGACCGCCGCCGCGTGCCGGAGCGCGCCACCGGTGAGCAGCAACGCCAGCAGGGCCACGGCCTGCGCCGCCGCCTCCACCGCCACGGCCGGGGTCCGGGTGCGCAGCGCGGGCGCCGCGTGCAGGGTCACCGCCGCGACGGCCAGCACCGCGAACCCGGCGGTACGCAGCGGCAGCCCGCCGGCCAGCGCCGCGGTGACCGCGAAGCCGGTGGCCGCCGCCACGGCGCCCAGCCAGCCGGCGAGCCGGGCCTGGGCGGGCCGTCCGGCCGCCCCGGTCACGGCGGACGCGACGACCAGCACCCCCAGTGCGGCGAGGGTCCCGGCCCGGGTGGCGACGAGGCCGCCCGACCCGGTAGCGGTGAGGGCGAACCCGAGCGGCAGCAGGACCAGCGGCGTCACCGGGCGCGGTCCGGCCAGCGCGGCCAGCAGAAGCGCGGCCACCCCGGTCCCGAAGACCAGCGCGGGCACCACCGGCCAGAACGCGCCGGCCGCCGCCAGCAGCACCGGCAGGGCCACCGCGGCGAACGGCAGCGCGGCCAGCGCGGGCAGCCAGCGGCGACGGTCCGCGCCCGGCACGTCCGATCCCGTGGCGCCCGGGGCGGTCACGATCCGGGCGTACGCCGCCGCGACCGCGCCGAGCAGCGCCAGCACCAGCCCGGCGCGGGCCGCCTCCGGCGCGGGCTCGGCGGCGGGCACTCCGGACCAGGGCCGGACCGGCAGGTCCAGCAGCACCGCCAGCGCGACGGGAGCGGCGGCGAGCAGCGCCAGGCCGCCCAGCGCGGCGCCGACCGCCCGCGGGGCGGGACCGGGCCGGGCACCGCCCCCGGCGACCAGCGCCAGCACCGCCCCGGCGGCGGCGTAGAGCGCCACCGGCTCCCCGCCCGGCGCGACGAGCGGCGCCAGGCCGGCCCCCGCGAGCGCCGCGGCGAGGCCGGTCGAGGCGTACCCGTGCAGGTCGGGCCAGTGGCGACGGACGGCGAGCACGGCGACCACCGGCACCACGACGGCCGCGGTGGCCCCACGGAGCTGCCACCAGGGCGGCGCGCCGAGGCCGAAGAGCGCGACGGCCACCCCCGCCGGAACGGCGAGCAGCGCCACGGCCAGCGCCACCCCGCCGACGGCCGGCTGCGCGCCCCGGCCCCGCCGGCCCAGCGCCGCGACGACCGGGCCGAGCACGGCCAGGACGGCGAGGACGGCACCCGCGCCGGCCGGTGCGGCGCAGCCCACCAGGAGGGCGTGCCCGAGCAGGACGGCCGCCGTGAGCGCGGTGACCACCACGGTCGGGCACCGCCGGGTCGGGCGGGCCACCACTGCCAGCAGCAGCACGGTGGCCGCCGCCAGGTCGGCGACCAGCACCAGCGGCCACGCGGGGGCCGCCACGGCCGGCGCCGCCAGCACGGCGAGCGCGCCAGCGACCACCCCGACCAGCGGCCGGGCGACCCGGGGCACCAGCAGGGCGACCGCCCCGGCGGTGCACAGCACGGCCACCGGGAGCTGCCAGCCCCAGGACGGGAGCGCGGCGGCCCGCCCGCCCTGCCAGGCCGGGAACGCGGCGGCCGCGGTGGCCGCGGCGACCAGTCCGGTGAGGACGGTCGCGACCTGGCCCAGGCCGGCCGCCACCACGAGGGCGCCCAGTCGCGGGCCGGTCCGAATCCCGGCGGGCAGCGCCCGGACCGCGCCGGCCAGCGCGACCACCACCAGGCCCGCAGCCAGCAGCAACAGCCCGGGACGCAGCGCGGCGACCGGCCGGACCAGCGCGGCGGCCAGCACCGGCACCAGCAGCCCGGCGGTGACCAGCCGGTAGGTCCGGCCGCCCGCCGCCAGCGCACCGGCGACCAGGGCGAGCGCCATCACCAGCAGCGGACCGCCGGCCAGCAGCGGGGTGCCGGCCGCCCGCCCGATCGCCAGCGGCACCAGCGCGCAGCCGGCCGCCAGGGCCAGCGCGACACCGTGCCCCGCCCAGCCGAGCACCCACCCCGCGAGCAGCGCGGACGGCACCCCGGGCCGGCCCGGGGCGGACGGCGGCGCGGCGACCGGCCCCCCGCCGGCCGCCGCGCCCCCGATCCGCGCCCCCGGACCGGGCTGTACCGGCCCCCCGCCGGCCAGCCCGGCCCCCGCGCCCGCAACCGGACCGGCGCCGACACCCGACGGCCCGGCCAGCCCGGCCCCCGCGCCCGCAACC
>NZ_JBEXLM010000042.1:0-47576 GCF_040609975.1 Micromonospora sp. NPDC004551
AACAACCCCGCCTGCGTGAACACCGTCTGATCCAGCAACCCGGCCAGCTCACCGCCCGGCTCCGCGAACACCACCTCCCGCAACGAGCGATCCAGCCGGCCATCGAAGAACGCGCACACCCGGTCGAACGCATCCGCGAACACCGGGAACCGGTCATACAAGTCCCGGCCCATCCCCGGCCGCTGCGCACCCTGACCGGTGAACAGCAACGCACGCCGGGCCGCCACCGCCTCCCCGACGACCAGGCCGGGCACGGACCCGCCCTCGGCCAGGGCGGACAGACCGGCGAGCAGACCGTCCCGACCCGCGGCGACCACCACCGCGCGATGCTCCAGGGCGGCGCGCGTCGAGGCCAGCGACCAGCCGATGTCGACGGCCGAGAGGCCGTCGTGCTCGTGGACGTGCCCGGCCAGCCGCGCCGCCTGACCCGCCAGGGCCTCCGCCGAACGCGCCGACACCAGCCACGGCACCACCGGCAGATCCGCCGAGGCGCCGACCGCGGCATTCTCGGCCCCGTCACCGCTCGACGCGGCGCCCGTCAGTGCCGCCTGGCTCACCTCCCGGGCCACGCTGCCCTGGCCCGCTGGCGTGGCAGCCTCGCCGTCGACCGGTTCGGGTTCCGGCGCTTCGAGGATCACGTGGGCGTTCGTGCCGGAGATGCCGAACGACGACACCGCCGCCCGACGCGGCCGCTCCGCCACCGGCCACGGCCGCGCCTCGGTCACCAGACTCACCGCACCCGAGGACCAGTCCACCTTCGACGACGGCGCATCCACGTGCAACGACGCGGGCACCATGCCGTGCCGCATCGCCAGCACCATCTTGATCACACCGGCCACGCCGGCGGCGGACTGGGTGTGCCCGAGGTTCGACTTGACCGAGCCGAGCAGCAGTGGCCGGCCGGCCGGCCGGTCCTGCCCGTAGGTGGCGATGAGCGCCTGGGCCTCGATCGGATCACCCAGGGTCGTACCAGTGCCATGCGCCTCCACCACGTCCACGTCGGCCGGCGACAGCCGCGCCGACGACAACGCCGAGCGGATCACCCGCTGCTGCGAAGGGCCGTTCGGCGCCGTCAACCCGTTCGACGCCCCGTCCTGGTTCACCGCCGAACCGCGCACCACGGCGAGAACGCGGTGCCCGAGCCGGCGCGCGTCGGAGAGACGTTCCACCAGAAGGATGCCGATGCCCTCGGCGAACGCGGTGCCGTCGGCGGCGTCGGCGAACGCCCGGCAGCGGCCCGACATCGACAGGTTGCCCTGCCGGGTGAAGTCCACGAAGACGGCCGGGGTCGGCATCACCGTCACGCCGCCGGCCAGCGCCAGGTCGGACTCGCCGGTACGCAGCGACTGAACGGCCAGGTGCAGGGCCACCAGCGACGACGAGCAGGCGGTGTCCACGGTCACCGCCGGCCCCTCGAAGCCGAGGGCGTACGCCACCCGGCCGGAGCTGATGCTGCCGGCGATGCCGAGCCCGAGGTAGTCCTCGACGCCGTCGGGCACGTCGGTGGCGCCCGCCGCGTAGTCGTCGTACGTGAGGCCGGCGAAGACGCCCACCCGCCCGCCCCGCAGCGCGGTGGGGTCCACCCCGGCCGACTCGAACGCCTCCCAGGACACCTCCAGCAGCTGCCGCTGCTGGGGGTCCATGGCCAGGGCCTCGCGGGGCGAGATGCCGAAGAACGCCGGGTCGAAGTCGGCGACGTCGGGGACGAAGCCGCCCTCGCGGACGCAGGAGGTGCCGGGGCGCTCACGGGTGGGGTCGTACAGGGTGGCGAGGTCCCAGCCCCGGTCGGCGGGGAACGGGCCGACCGCGTCCCGGCCGGCGGCGACGAGGTCCCACAGTTGGGCCGGGGAGGTGACGCCGCCGGGGAAGCGGCACGCCATGCCGACGACCGCGATCGGCTGGTGGGCCTCGTCCTCGACGTCGCGGAGCCGTTGCCGGGTGCGCCGCAGGTCGGTGGTGACCCTCTTCAGATACTCCCGGAGCTTCTCTTCGGTGTCCATCAACCTGACCCATCGCGGTGGCCGGCGGAGACCTGACGTTGACGGCGGTGTGATCGCGCGAGTTCTTCAGGCCAGATCTGTTCCACGTCCTTGCGCACACGTCACCCGAGAGCCACGGGTCCCCTCTGCGGGGAAGCTATGGGGTCGCCCTGAGCTGCGACAACCCCTAACCCGTACGGCCGGTCGGCTAGGGGTGGTCCGCCTCCTGCGGCGCGGTTAGCGTCCGGTGGACCGCCCTGGTGCGCCGGTTCCGGGCACCACCGCTGGAAGGACCGCGTGACGATGACCGACCACGACAACGGCCTGTGGGTACGCCGGTTCCACCCGGCCCCGGCGGGCGCCCCGCGGCTGGTGTGCCTGCCGCACGCCGGCGGCTCGGCGAGCTTCTTCTTCCCGGTGTCCCGGGCGCTGTCGCCCGCGGTCGAGGTGCTGAGCATCCAGTACCCGGGCCGGCAGGACCGCCGTCACGAGCCCTGCGTGCCCACCATCGGGGAGCTGGCCCGGCAGGTCTTCGCAGTGCTGCGGCCCTGGCTGGACCAGCCGCTGGCGATCTTCGGGCACAGCATGGGCGCCACCCTCGGCTTCGAGGTGGCGCGGCTGATCGAGGCGGAGACGGGCACCGCGGCGGCGCACCTGTTCCCGTCGGGCCGGCGGGCGCCGTCGTGCCACCGGCACGAGACGGTGCACCTGCTCGACGACGAGGGCCTGCTGGCCGACGTGAAGAAGCTGAGCGGCACCAACTCGGCGGTGCTCGGCGACCCGGACATGCTGCGTGCCGCGCTGCCGGCGATCCGCAGCGACTACCGGGCCGCGGAGACCTATGAGTACGTGCCGGGACCGAAGCTGAGCTGTCCGGTGACGGTGTTCACCGGCGACGCCGACCCGAAGACCACGGTGGACGAGGCGAAGACCTGGGCGGAGCACACCACCGGGCCGTTCGACCTGCACGTCTACCCGGGCGGCCATTTCTTCCTGGCCCAGCACCAGCCGGCCATCCTGCGTACCCTCTCGGCGGCGCTGACCCGGACGGCGGTCGGCTGAGCCGGCGGACCGGAACGCGCGCCGGCCCCCGCAGCCCCGGACGGGCGGCGGGGGCCGGCCCGTGTCACGGCTTGTGGGCGACCGCGATGACGTAGTCGAGCAGGGCCAGCTCCTTCTTGATGAGCGCCTCGTCGCGCCAGTGGTTGGCCATCCCCTTGACCGCGCTGCGCTCCGCCTCGGCCTGGAAGGCGGGGTCGCTGGGGCGGGCGGCCTGGAACCGCCGCCAGCCCTCCCAGGTCCGGTCCTGGATGGACCGCACCTCCGGGTTCACGAATCCGGCCGCGGCGAGCTGCTCGCCGTAGACGGTGCGGTCGTGCCAGTTCTCGTCGGGGATGCTGAACTTCACGAAGCTCAGCGGGCCGGAGTTGATCGACATCCGGGCCGTGTCGTTGCTCAGCGGGATGATGTCGGCGGTGGCCAGGGTGCCCCCGGGGCGCAGCACGCGGAACGCCTCGGCGAAGAACGCGCTGCGCGGGTAGAAGTGGAACGCCGACTCCAGCGCGACGACCCGGTCCACGCTGGCGTCCGGGAAGGGCAGCTCGGTGGCGGTGCCGAGCTGGAAGTCGGCCCGGTCGGCCAAGCCCTCCCGCCGGGCGCGCTCGCGGGCGTGTTCGACGTGCCGGGGCGTGACGTTGATGCCGTGCACCTTGGCCACCCGGCGGTCGCGCAGCCAGGCGAAGTCCTGGTCGCCGTAGCCGAAGCCGACGTCGAGCACGGTGTCGTCGGGCTTGAACCCGGCGGCGTCGGCGAGCTTCGTCGCGAGGGCCTCGCCGGCCACGTCGATGCTCGTGACGCCGTCCTCCCAGTAGCCGACGTTCATGTAGCGGGTGGTGCGGGCGGCGAACTCGACGTCCGGCGACTGGATCTCGTAGAAGCGGCGGACCCGGGTCACCGGGTCCTTGGTGGCCAGGGTGCGGATGACCCGGCCGAAGGTGCGGAGGTTCTCCAGCATGTCAGCTCCTTGGGGCTGCGGGGGTGATCAGGGGTGCAGGGCCGGCGCGGAGACCTGCCGGCGCAGGTCGGCCACCAGGGCGGCCGGAGCGTCGGGGCCGGCCGCCACGCCGAAGAGGTAGAAGTCGGGCCGGACGAGCGCGGCGTCCGCGCCGGCCAGCCAGGGCAGGTAGACGCCGTCGAGGTCGGCCACGTCGGTTCCGGCGGCGCCGTCGTGGTCAGCCGGTCGCACGGTGACCCGGTGGGCGCCGAGGTCGTCGAGGAACGCGGCGGCGTCGCCGTCGAGCGTGGCCGGCTCGCGGGTGAGCAGCACGAAGCCGGTGCCGACCACGTCGTCGAAGCGTCCGCTGCGCCCGGCGGCGGCCACCCGCCCCTGCGGTGCCGGGTCACCGGCGCGCGGCGCGGGCGCGCCGTCGGGCCCGCGGTGCAGCACGCCGTCGACGATCGCCTCGCGCAGCGAGCGGACGTTGCGCTGCTGGGTACGCCGGCGCAGCGCGGCCAGCATCACCGAGTCCCGGCCCGCGGCCTTCTTCGGGTCGGTCTCGCAGATCACCGCCCCGGAGTCCATCGACATCCGGATGGCGTGCTGTACGTGCGCCCGCCGCTCCACCTGGTAGGTGTCGAGCAGCGCCTCCCCGGCGTGGCCGCGGTGCACGAGGTCCAGCTTCCAGGCCAGGTTGAGCACGTCACGGAAGCCGGAACTCATGCCCTGGCCGAGGAAGGGCGGCATGACGTGGGCTGCGTCGCCGGCCAGGAACACCCGCCCGGCCCGCCAGGTGTCGGCGGAGCAGGCCTGGGTGGTGTAGACGCCGTAACGGTCCAGCCGGGCGGTGTCCGGGGTGATGTCGAACAGGCCGAGCAGCCGCCACGCGCTGGCCTCGGTACGGAACTCCTCCAGGGTCTCCCCGGGCACCCGCATGAACTCCCAGCGACGGTGGTCGGGGCCGGCGGAGACCGCGGTGCGCGGCCGGGCCGGGTCGCAGATCTGGAGGTTGTTCGGCTTGAACTCGTGCGGGGTGTGCAGCACCACGTCGCAGACCAGCCAGTCGTAGCTGAAGCCCAGGTCGGTGACGGTGGCGCCCAGCCAGCCGCGGACGAAGCTGTTCGCGCCGTCGCAGCCGAGCACCCAGGAGGCGGTGAACGTGTGCGGCCGGCCGTCGCCGTCGACCGCGGTCACCTCGACCCGGTCGCCCTGCTCGGCCAGCGCGGTCACCTCCAGGCCGCGCCGCACCTCCACGCCGGGCAGGTCGGCGGCCCGCTCGGCCAGCCGGGCCTCCAGGCCGGGCTGGTAGAAGGAGGTCGAGTCGGGCCAGGCGGCCGGGCCGTCCTCGGCGCCCTTGACGTGCAGCAGGGTCCGGCCGAAGCCGTTCTTCCACGTGTACTCGCCGGACAGCTCGGTCACCTCGTCGAGGCGGTCACCGAGGCCGCAGGCGGCGAGGATCCGGCTGGCCTCGCCGTCGTAGGAGACCGCGCGGGGCATGCTGTACGGGGTGGTCCACTTCTCCAGCACCCGTACGGTGAGGCCCCGCTGGGCCAGCAGGATCGCGGCCACCTGGCCCACCGGGCCGTAGCCCACGATCAGTACGTCGGTCATCGCCGTCCCTCGTCCGTCCGCCTCGGCCCCTACAGCCCGAGTTCCGTGTCGATCAGGCTGAAGATCTCGTCGTCGCTGGCCTGCTGGAGGTCCAGGTCGTGGTCGGTGGCGGAGGCGCCGCGCATGGTCCGCCACTTGGCGACCAGCACCTCCAGCCGGCCCGCCACCTGGGTGTGCAACTCCGGCTCGACGGTCGTCTCGGCGAGCGCGCGTTCCAGGCGCTCCAGCTCGGCGAGGACCGCCGGCGCGGCCTGCGCCCCGTCGGGGACGAGCCGCGAACGCAGGTACGCGGCGAGCGCGCCCGGATCCGGGTAGTCGAAGACGGCGGTCGCCGGTAGCCGTTCGCCGGTCGCCTCGGTGAGCCGGTTGCGCAGCTCGACGGCGGTCAGCGAGTCGAAGCCCAGCTCGTGGAACGCCTGGGTCTCCCGGACGGCGTCCGCGCTGCCGTGGCCGAGCACGGCGGCGGCCTCGGCGCGGACCAGGTCCAGCAGCAGCGCGGACTGCTCGGCGCCGGTCAGCGCGCGCAGCCGGCCGGCCAGGTCGGTCCCGCCGCCGGCCGCGCCGGCCCGGGCCCGGGGTCGGCTGCCCCGGACCAGCCCTCGCATCAGCGGCGGGATGCCGGCCCGCCCGGCGAGCGCGGCCAGGTCGACCCGGGTGGGCACGAGGTGCTCCTCGGGGGCGGCCAGGCCGGCGTCGAGCAGCGCCATGCCGAGGTCGGACGGGATGGCGAGCTGGCCGTCCCGCGCGGTGATCCGGGGATCGGCGCGGTCGAGCCCGGCCGTCATGGCGCTGGCCTGCGCCCAGAGGCCCCAGGCGTACGACTGCGCGGGCAGGCCCGCGCCACGGCGGCGCTGGGCGAGGGCGTCCAGCCAGGCGTTGGCGGCCGCGTAGTTGCCCTGGCCGGGCACGCCGAACACGCCGGCGCCGGAGGAGAACAGCACGAACCCGGCGAGGTCGAGGTGGCGGGTCAGCTCGTCGAGGTGGCGGGCGGCGTCCACCTTGGGCCGGAAGACCGTGTCGATGCGGTCCGGGGTGAGGGCGGTGACCACCCCGTCGTCGAGCACCCCGGCCAGGTGCACCACGGCGGTGAGCGGGTGCGCGGCGGGCACCCCGGCGAGCAGCCGGGCGGCAGCGTCGCGGTCGGCGACGTCGGCGGCGGTCACGGTCACCGTGGCGCCCAGCGCGGTGAGGTCGGCGACGAGGTCGGCGGCGCCGGGCGCGTCGGGACCGCCCCGGCTGGCCAGCAGCAGGTGCCGGACGCCGTGGTCGGTGACCAGCCGGCGCGCGACGAGGCCGCCGAGCAGCCCGGTGCCGCCGGTGAGCAGCACGGTGCCGTCCGGGTCCCAGCGGGCCGGCATGGTGAGCACCACCTTGCCGACGTGCCGGGCCTGGCTGACGTAGCGGAACGCCTCGGGGGCCTGGCGGACGTCCCAGGCGCGCACCGGCAGCGGGCGCAGGGCGCCGTCGGCGAACAGCGCCATGAGCGCGGTGAGCATCCGCTGGATCTCGTCGGGGTGCGCCTGGGTGAGGTCGTACGCCTGGTAGGCGACGCCGGGATGGTCGGCGGCGACGCGCTCCGGGTCCCGCAGGTCGGTCTTGCCCATCTCCAGGAACCGCCCGCCGCGGGGCAGCAGCCGCAGCGACGCGTCGACGAACTCGCGGGCCAGCGAGTCGAGCACCACGTCCACGCCCAGCCCGCCGGTGGCGGCGCGGAAGCGCGGCTCGAAGTCGAGGGTGCGGGACGAGGCCAGGTGGTCCTCGGGGATGCCCAGGGCGCGCAGCGCGGGCCACTTGCCGGGGCTGGCGGTGGCGTAGACCTCGGCGCCGAGGTGGCGGGCGAGCTGCACGGCGGCCATGCCGACGCCACCGGCCGCGGCGTGCACCAGCACGGACTCCCCGGCGCGCAGCCCGGCCAGGTCGACCAGCCCCCGGTACGCGGTCAGGAACACCACCGGCACGGAGGCGGCCTGGGCGAAGGTCCACCCGTCGGGCATCGGCGCGAGCAGCCGCCGGTCGGTGACCGCGACCGGCCCGAAGCCGCCCACGAAGACGCCGAGAACCCGGTCGCCGGGGCGCAGGTCGGTGACCTCGGCGCCGACCTCGGTGACCACGCCGGACGCCTCGCCGCCGGGCGGCCCGGGATCGCCCGGGTAGAGGCCGAGCGCGTTGAGCACGTCCCGGAAGTTCAGGCCGGCGGCGCGGACCCGGACCCGGACGTCGAGGGGGCCGAGCGGGACGTCCGCCGCGTCGGCGGGCACCAGCGCGAGGTGGTCGAGGCTGCCCCGGGTCGGCACGTCGAGCCGCCAGGCGGGGGCGTCGGCGGGCGGGGTGAGGGTGCCCGCGTCGGCGCGACGGGCCAGCCGCGGCGCGTACGGGTTGCCGTCGCGCAGCGCCACCTGCGGTTCGCCGCTGCCGAGCACGGCCGCCAGCACGGCCTGGTCGGGCGGGTTGTCGGCGTCGAGCAGCACGAACCGGTCGGGGTGCTCGGACTGGGCCGAGCGGACGAGTCCCCAGGCGGTGGCGGCGTCCGGGTCGTCGACCTCGGCGGGGCTGTGCACGCCGACCGCGCCCCGGGTGAGCAGGATCAGCCGGGTGTCCGCCCACCGCGGGTCGGCCAGCCACTCCTGAACCAGCGCGAGCGCCTGCGCGGCGACGGCGCGCGCCCGGTCCGGCGCGGCGGTCCCGGTGTCCCCGAGCGGGGCGACGACGGCGTCGGGCGGCGGCGTTCCGGCGTCCAGGGCGGCGGCCAGCGCGGCCGGGTCGGAGTGCCACGGCAGGTCGCCGACCGGCCGGCCGAGGGCGATGCCCCGGGCCGGGGCGGCTGCCTCCGGCGCCGGCACCGGCTGCCAGGCCAGGTGGAACAGCGCGTCGGCCACGGCGGCGTCCCGGGCACCGAGTTCGGCGCGGGAGATCGGGCGCATCGCGAGGGAGGCCACCTCGACCACCGGGGCGCCGGCCGGGTCGGTGGCGGTCAGCGCGAAGGCGTGCGGGGCGACCCGGCGGAGCCGGACCCGCAGCGCGGTGGCGCCGGCCGCGTGCAGGGTCACGCCGTTCCAGGCGAACGGCAGCAGGAGCCGGTCGCCGCCCGCGTCGGCGAGACCGCCGAAGTGCGCGGCGTGCAGCGCGGCGTCGAGCAGCGCGGGGTGCAGGCCGTACCGGTCGGCGTCGGCGCGGGGGCCGGCGGGCAGTTCGACCTCGGCGTACACCTCGTCGTCGCCGGCCCGGACGGCCCGCAGGCCCTGGAACGCCGGGCCGTAGGTGTACCCCTCGGTGGCGAGGCGGTCGTAGAAGCCGGTGAGGTCGACGGGACGGGCGTCGCGCGGTGGCCCGGCGTCCGGCGCGGTGGGCGGTGCCGGCGGGGCGGCGGAGACGGTCGCGGTGCCGTGCCGGGTCCACGGCGCGGTGGCCGGGCCGTCGGCGGGACGGGAGTGCAGGGTGACCGGGCGGCGGCCGTCCGCGCCGGCCGGGCCGACGGCGACCTGCACCTGGGTGGCCCGGTCGGCCGGAAGGGTCAGCGGGGCCTCGATGACCAGCTCGTCGAGGATCGGGCAGCCGACCTCGTCGCCGGCGCGCAGGCACAGCTCGACCAGGCCGGTGCCGGGCACCAGCACGCTGCCGGAGACCCGGTGGTCGGCCAGCCAGGTCTGGTCGCCGACGGCGAGCCGCCCGGTGAACAGGTGTCCCTGCCCGTCCGCGAGGGGCACCGAGGCACCGAGCAGCGGGTGCCCGGCGGCGGCCAGGCCGGCCGCGCCGACGTCGGCGGCGCCGGTGACCGGCCGCGGCCAGTAGCGGCGGTGGTCGAAGGCGTACGTGGGCAGGTCGACCCGGCGCCCGCCGGCCAGGGCAGGCCGCCAGTCGACCGGTACGCCGCGCACGTGCAGCTGGGCCGCGGAGAGCAGGAACCGGGCGCGGTCGCCCTGGTCCCGCTGCACCGACCCGACCACCACGGCCTCGCCGTCGTGCTCCTGGAGGGTCTGCTCGATGCCGACGGTGAGCACGGGGTGCGGGCTGCACTCCACGTACGTGTCGTGGCCCTCGGCGGCCAGCGCCCGGACCGCGTCGGCCAGCTCGACCGGCTGGCGCAGGTTGCGGTACCAGTAGTCCGGGCCCATCTCGGCGCCGTCGAGCCAGCGCAGGTCGGTGGTCGAGAACAGCGGCACGGCGGCCGGCCCGGGGGTGACGCCGGCGAAGGCCTCGGTCAACTCCTCGCGGATCCGCTCCACCTGGGCGGAGTGGGAGGCGTAGCCGATCGGGATGGGGCGGAACCGGATCTGGTCGGCGACGAGTTCGGCGCCGAGTTCGTCGACCGCGTCCGGGTCGCCGGAGACGACCACGGCGGCGGGCCCGTTGACCGCCCCGACGGCGAGGCGGTCGCCGTACCGGGCGACGCGCTCACGGACCTGGTCGGCCGGGAGCGCCACCGCGGCCATCGCCCCCTGGCCGGCGATGGCCAGCAGGGCACGGCTGCGCAGCGCCACCATCCGGGCGGCGTCGGGCAGCGAGAGCACCCCGGCGACACAGGCGGCGGCGATCTCACCCTGCGAGTGGCCGACCACGGCGGCGGGCTGGACGCCGTGCGAGCGCCACAGCTCGGCCAGCGACACCATCACCGCGAACAGCGCCGGCTGCACCACGTCGACCCGGTCCAGCCCGGGCGCGCCCGGGGCCTGGCGCAGCACGTCCCGCAGCGACCAGTCCAGGTAGGGGCGCAGCGCGGCGTCGCAGGCGGCCATCCGCTCGGCGAAGACGGGCGCCTGGTCGAGCAGGTCCAGCGCCATGCCGTCCCACTGGGAGCCCTGGCCGGGGAAGACGAACACCACCTTGCCGGTGGCGGTGGCCTCCCCGCGGACGAGGTCGGTGGCGGGGCCGCCGTCGGCGAGCGCGTCGAGGGCCCCGGCGATCCGCGCCGGGTCGGCGCCGACCAGGACCGCCCGGGTGTCGAAGGTGGCCCGGGTCGTGGCCAGCGACCAGGCCACGTCGAGGGGGCGCTGGGCGGGCGCCTCGGCGAGGTGGGCACGGAGCCGGCGGGCCTGCCCCGCGAGGGCCTCCGGGGTACGCGCGGAGAGCAGCCACGGCAGCGCGACCGGATCGGCCGGCGGCTCGTCGGCCGGTTCCGGCCGGGCCGGCGGCACCGCCTCGACGATCACGTGGGCGTTGGTGCCGCTGATGCCGAACGAGGAGACGCCGGCCCGGGCCGGCCGGTCGGCGCGGGGCCACGGGCGGGCCTCGGTGAGCAGGTCCACGGCGCCGGCCGCCCAGTCGACCCGGCTGGTGGGCCGCTCGGCGTGCAGGGTGCGGGGCAGCCGCCCGTGCCGCATGGCGAGGACGACCTTGAGCAGCCCGGCCACGCCGGCCGCGGCCTGGGTGTGGCCCAGGTTGGACTTCACCGAGCCGAGCAGCAGCGGCGGGACGTCGTCGGGGCGCTGGCCGTAGGTGGCGATGATCGCCTCGGCCTCGATGGGGTCGCCGAGCGGGGTGCCGGTGCCGTGCGCCTCGACGGCGTCCACGTCGGCGGGGTCGAGCCCGGCGGCGGCCAGGGCGGCCCGGATGACCCGCTCCTGCGACGGGCCGTTGGGGGCGGTCAGCCCGTTGGACGCCCCGTCGGAGTTGACCGCCGAGCCGCGGATCAGGGCGAGCACGGGGTGGCCGCGCCGCCGGGCGTCGGAGAGACGCTCCACGACCAGCACGGCGACGCCCTCGGACATGCCGAACCCGTCGGCCTCCTCGGCGAACGCCTTGCACCGGCCGTCGGCGGCGAGCCCCCGCTGGCGGCTGAACCCGGTGAGCCCGGCCGGGCTGGACAGCACGGACACCCCGCCGGCCAGGGCGAGGTCGCAGTCGCCCTGGCGGAGCGCCTGACCGGCCAGGTGCAGCGCCACGAGGGAGGCCGAGCAGGCGGTGTCCACGGTGACCGCCGGTCCCTCCAGCCCGAGGGCGTACGCGACCCGTCCGGAGAGGACGCTGCCGGCGGTGCCGGTGAGCAGGTGCCCCTCGTCGGCGGTGGTCTCCCCGTCGTCGGAGGAGGCGCCCGGGGCGATCCGGTCGGCGTAGTCCTGGCCGTGGGTGCCGGCGAAGACGCCGGTGCGGCTGCCGCGCAGGGTGCCCGGGTCGATGCCGGCCCGTTCGAGGGCCTCCCAGGAGGTCTCCAGCAGCAGCCGGTGCTGCGGGTCCATGGCCAGTGCCTCGCGGGGGCTGATGCCGAAGAAGGCGGCGTCGAAGTCGGCGAGGCCGGTGAGGAACCCGCCGGCCCGCGCGTACGTGCGGCCGGGGGTGCCGGGGGCCGGGTCGTACAGGTCGGTCAGCGGCCAGCCCCGGTCGGTGGGCAGGTCACCGATCACCTCACCGCCGGCATCGAGGAGCCGCCACAGCTCCTCCGGAGAGCCGATGCCACCGGGGAACCGGCAGGCCATCGCGACGACGGCGACCGGCTCGTCCAGGGCGGCGGTGCCGGCGTCGGCGACCTCGGTGGCGGTGGTGCCGAGCAGCCGGGCGTGCAGGTGCGCGGCGAGCAGTTCCGGGGTGGGGTGGTTGAACACCGCGTGCGGGGCGAGCCGGAGGCCGGTGGCGGCGGAGAGCCGGTTGCTCAGCTCCACGGCCATCAGCGAGTCGAAGCCGAGTTCCTTGAACGGCCGGCGGGGTTCGACCCGCTCGGGGCCGGGGTGGCCGAGGACGGTGGCGCACCGGGTGCGGACCAGGTCGAGCAGCAGGGCGGCCCGCTCGGGTTCGCCCAGGCCGGCGAGGCGGTCGGCGACACCACCGCCGGTGGCGACACCCGCCGCGGCGTTGACGGCCCGGCGCGGCGGCGGCGGGAGCAGCGCCCGCAGCAGGGCGGGGACCTCCCCGGCGGCCCGTACGGCGGCCAGGTCCAGCCCGATCGGCACGAGGGCCGCCGGTTCGGCGCGCAGGGCGGCGTCGAGCAGGGCCAGCCCGGCGACGGTGTCCAGGGGCCGGGTGCCGGCGCGGGCGAGGCGGGCCAGGTCCGCCGGGGCGAGCCGGCCGGCCATCCCGTCCGCCTCGGCCCAGAGTCCCCAGGCCAGCGCGGTGGCCGGCAGGCCCTGGGCGCGGCGGTGCGCGGCGAGCGCGTCGAGGAACGCGTTTCCGGCGGCGTAGTTGCCCTGGCCGGGGCTGCCGAACGTGGCCGAGGCGGAGGAGAAGAGCAGGAACGCGGCCAGGTCGAGGCCGGCGGTCAGCTCGTGCAGGTGCCAGGCGCCGTGCACCTTGGCGCGCAGGGCACGCGCCCAGCGGTCCGGGTCGAGGTCGGTGAGCAGCGCGTCGTCGGTGACTCCGGCGGCGTGCACCACGGCGACCAGCCGGTCCGCGAGGGGGGCCACGACGGCGGCCAGGGCGGCCCGGTCGGCGACGTCGGCGGCGACCACCCGCACGTCGACGCCGGTCCCGGCGAGCGCCCGGGTCCACGGGGCGGGCCGGCCGGTCCGGCTGACCAGGACCAGCTCGCGGACCCCGTACGCCTCGGCGAGGTGGGTGGCGACGTGCCGGCCGATGCCGCCGGTGCCGCCGGTGACCAGCACGGCCCCGCCGGCGAGCGGGGGCGCCGGTGCGCCGGCCTCGGGGTGGGCGGCCGGGCGCAGCCGGGGCAGCAGGGCGCGGCCGTCCCGGACGGCGACCTCCGGCTCGTCCTCGGCGGCGGCGAGCGCGGCGCGGACGGTGGCGTCGTCGGTGGCGTCGAGGTGCAGCAGCAGGAAGCGGTCGGGGTGCTCGGCGCGGGCCACCCGCAGCAGCCCGACGGCCGGCGCGTGCACCGGGTCGCCGTCGCGGACGGCGACGGCGAGGCGGGTGGTCTCGGCCCGGGGGTCGGCGAGCCAGCGGTGCAGCACGCCGAGCAGGTCGAGGCCGACGGCGTCGGCGCGGTCCGGG
Organism: Micromonospora sp. NPDC004551; assembly: GCF_040609975.1. Taxonomy (NCBI): domain Bacteria; kingdom Bacillati; phylum Actinomycetota; class Actinomycetes; order Micromonosporales; family Micromonosporaceae; genus Micromonospora; species Micromonospora sp. NPDC004551. Next base: position 13,462 of record NZ_JBEXLM010000042.1, read on the forward strand.
ACCGGCGCGGCCGGGTCCCCGTCGCCGAGCCGGAGCACGAGCACCGGGGGCAGCGGCCCGGTCGGGGGCACCGCGTCGGCGAGGGTCCAGGCGGGCACCGGGCCGGTTCCGGCCGGCGCCGGTAGCCGGTCCACGGTGTACAGGCCGGCCGGGCCGGTCTCGGCGGCGGGCGCCGGGGCGTCGGCGGCCGGCAGCGCCACGGCGGCCAGCACGATCCGGTCGACGTCGAGCACCGGCTGGCCGGCGTCGTCGACCGCGCTCAGGGTCACGGCGTCCGCCCCGGCGGGGGCGATGGTGACCCGCAGCGCGTACGCGCCGGTGGCGTGCCGGCGGACGCCGGTCCACCCGGTCGGTACGAGCCGCCCGCCCGCTCCGGCCGGCGGGGCGAAGTCGGCCAGCGGCAGCAGGCGCAGCGCGGCGTCCAGCACCTCGGGGTGCACCCCGTACCGCTCGGCGTCGGGGTCGGTGCTGTCGTCGGGCAGGCGTACGTCGAGGTGCAGCCGGTCCCCCGCGCTCCAGGCGGCGCGGAGCAGGGGATGCTGCTCCGCGGCGGCCGGGTCCACCGGCCGGGCGCCGGCGGGCGGCCAGGCCACGGCGGAGACGCCCGGTGCGGCCAGGGGGTCGGCCGGGGCGAGCACCGCCTCGGCGACGGGCCGCCAGGGCTGTGCGTCGGCGTCCCGGACGTGGCAACGGGCGACCCGGCGTCCGTCGCCGTCGGGGCCGGCGACGTCGACCTGGAGTTCGGCGGCCAGCCCGGCGGGCAGCGGCACCGGCCCGGGCATCCGCAGCTCGGCCACGGTCGGTGCGTCGAGGCGTTCGCCGAGGTGGGCGAGGACGTCCAGCAGGGCGGTGGCGGGCAGCAGAGGTGTGGTGCCGTCCGGCGCGGCCGGTCCGGTCGCGGTGAACCGGCCGGTGGCGACGACCTGGCCGGTTCCGGCGACCGGCAGCACCGCGCCGAGCAGCGGGTGCCCGGCGTCGCCGGCCGGGGCGCCGGGCGTGACCGGCAGCCAGTAGTGCCGGTGCTGGAAGGCATACGTGGGCACCGCGACCGGGGCGTGCGGGCCGGGACCGGCGAGGGCGGCCCGGTCCACGGGGACGCCGCGCACGTGCAGCCGGGCGGCCGCGGTGAGCAGCGCCTCGGGCTCGGGCGTGCCGGTGCGCAGGGTGGGCACGAAGGCGAGGTCGTCGCCGGCGTCGGCGAGGCAGTCCTGGGCCATGGCGGTGAGCACGCCGCCCGGCCCGACCTCCAGGAACGTGGTGGCGCCGTGGCCGTGCAGGGCGCGTACCCCGTCGAGGAACCGCACGGTGTCGCGGACGTGGGCCACCCAGTGCTCGGGCGAGCCGAGCCGGGCCGGGTCCACCGGCCCGCCGGTCAGCGTGGAGACCACCGGCAGCTGCGGGGCGCGGTACGTGAGTCCGGCGGCGACCTCCCGGAACGCGTCGAGCATCGGGGCCATCCGCGGCGAGTGGAAGGCGTGCGACACCCGCAGCCGGCTGGTGCGGCGGCCGGCGGCGCGCAGGGTCGCCGCGACGGCCTGCACGGCGTCGGCGTCCCCGGAGAGGACCACGCTGGTCGGGCCGTTGACCGCGGCCAGCCCGACCCGGTCGGTCAGGTGCGGGGTCACCTCGGCCGCGTCGGCCTCGACGGCGACCATCGCGCCCCCGGCGGGGAGCGCCTGCATGAGCCGGGCCCGGGCGGCGACCAGGGCGGCCGCGTCGGCGAGCGGGAACACGCCGGCCACGTGGGCGGCGGCGAGCTCGCCGATCGAGTGGCCGAGCAGCAGGTCCGGGCGGACACCCCAGGATTCGAGCAGCCGGTACAGCGCCACCTCGACGGCGAACAGCGCCGGTTGCGTGTAGCGGGTCTCGTCGAGCAGGGCGGCCCGCTCGTCGCCCTCGGGAGCCAGGACGACCTCGGCGACCGGGTGCGGGACGTGGCCGGCGAGGTGGCGGTCCAGTTCGGCGCAGGCGGCGTCGAACGCCTCGGCGTAGACCGGGTGGGCGTCGCGCAGCGCCCGGCCCATGCCGGGGCGCTGGCCGCCCTGCCCGCCGAAGAGGACGGCGAGCTGCCCGTCCTCGACCCGGCCGGTGAGCACCCCGGCGGGGTCGTCGTCGCCCCGGCTGAGCGCGGTCAGCCCGGCCCGGGCGCCGGCCGGGTCACCGACCAGCAGCACGGCCCGGTGGTCGAGGGCGGCGCGGGTGGTGGCCAGCGCGTGCGCCACGTCGGCCGGGTCGGCCGCCGCACCGTCGAGCCAGGTGAGCAGCCGGGCGGCCTGGTCGCGCAGGCCCTCCCGGCTCGCGGCGGAGAGCAGCCAGGGTACGGCGGCGCCCGCCCTCCGGGCCGTCGCCGTGGCGGGGACCGGCGCGGCGGGCGGCTCCTCGACGATGACGTGGGCATTGGTGCCGCTGATGCCGAACGAGGAGATCCCGGCGCGGCGGGGCCGGTCCACGGCGGGCCACGGCCGGGCCTCGGTGAGCAGCTCCACCGCCCCGGCGGACCAGTCCACCTCCGAGGTCGGCGCGTCCACGTGCAGGCTGCGCGGCAGGGTCCCGTGCCGCAGGGCGAGGACCATCTTCAGCACCCCGGCCGCGCCGGCGGCCGCCTGGGTGTGCCCGAGGTTCGACTTCAGGGAGCCGAGCAGCAGCGGCGCTCCGTCCCCCCGGTCCTGCCCGTACGTGGCCAGCAGCGCCTGCGCCTCGATGGGGTCGCCGAGCCGGGTGCCGGTGCCGTGCGCCTCGACGGCGTCCACGTCGGCGGGACCCAGCCGCGCGGCGGCCAGCGCCCGCCGGATGACCCGTTCCTGGGCCGGGCCGTTCGGCGCCGTGAGGCCGTTGGACGCCCCGTCCTGGTTGACCGCCGAGCCGCGCAGCACGGCCAGCACCGGGTGCCCGTGGCGGTGGGCGTCGCTCAGCCGTTCCAGCAGCAGGACGGCGACGCCCTCGGACCAGCCGGTGCCGTCGGCCGCGTCGGCGAACGCCTTGCACCGGCCGTCCGGGGCCAGCCCGCGCTGCCGGCTGAACTCGACGAACGCCTGCGGGGTGCCCATCACCGCGACGCCGCCGGCCACGGCGAGAGAGCAGTCCCCGGCGCGCAGCGCCTGCGCGGCCAGGTGCAGCGCCACGAGCGACGACGAGCACGCCGTGTCGACGGTGACCGCGGGCCCTTCGAGACCCAGCGCGTACGCGACGCGCCCGGAGACCACGCTGCCGGCGGTGCCGACGCCGAGGTAGCCCTCGGTGCCGGGGGGCGCCTGGCGCAGGTTCGCCGCGTAGTCGTGGTGCATCACCCCGGTGAAGACGCCGGTGGCGCTGCCACGCAGAGCGGTCGGATCGATGCCGGCCCGCTCGAACAGCTCCCAGGAGGTCTCCAGCAGCAGCCGCTGCTGCGGGTCCATGGCGAGCGCCTCGCGGGGGCTGATCGCGAACAGGTCGGCGTCGAAGTCCCCGGCGCCGGCCAGGAAGCCACCGACCCGTACGTAGGAGGTGCCGGCCTGGTCGGGGTCGTCGGAGAAGAGGTGGGCCAGGTCCCAGCCGCGGTCGGTGGGAAAGCCGGTCAGCCCCTCACGTCCCTGGTCGAGAAGTTCCCACAGTTCCTCGGGGCTGCCGACGCCACCGGGGAGCCGGCAGGCCATGGCGACGATCGCCACCGGGTCCGCGTCGGACGCCGGGCGGGGCGCGTCGGGGGCGCCCGCCGGGTCGGTCCCGCGCAGCCGGGCGGCGAGGTGCCGGGCCAGGGCCGCGGGGGTGGGATGGTCGAAGGCGGCCGTGGCGGAGAGCCGGGCGCCGGTGGCCCGGGCCAGCCGGTCGCGCAGGGCGACCACGGCGACCGAGGTGAAGCCGAGTTCGGTGAAGGCCCGGGCGGGGCGGACCGCCGCCGGGCCGGGCAGGCCGGCGGTCTCCGCGGTGGCCGCGCGGACCAGGTCGAGCAGGATGCGGTCGCCCTCGGCGGTGGGCAGCACGGCGAGCCGGCGGCGGAGCGCCTCGGCGGCCTGCTCGTCGTCCGGCCGGGCCGGCGCCCGCCAGGCCGGGTGGGCGGCCAGCCGCTCGGCGGCGCCTGCGACGAGCACGAGGTCGTCGCCGTCGTGGGCGACGTCGAACGCGGCCGCTCCGGCCCGCTCCGGCCCGGCCAGGCCGATGAGCCGGGCCGGCAGGCCGGCCGCGTGCCGGCGGGCGACCAGGGTGTGCAGCGCGGCGACCGCGCCGGCGGCCCGCTCCCGGCCGGCGGCGCCGGCCAGCAGGTCGGCCGGGACCAGCACGGTGTACGCGGTGGCCCCCGGGTGCCGCGTGCGCCGGTCGAGCGCCTCGGCGAGGGCGAGCAGCCGGCCGCAGCGGTCCGGGTCGTCCAGGTCGGTGTCGGACGCCCGCAGCACCGCCGCCCCGACCGGCTCGTCGCCCTCCCCCGCCCGGCCCGGGCCGACGGGGTGCACGGTGACCTCGGCGCCGGCCGCGGTGAGTTCGCCGACCAGGTCGGTGAGGCGGGCGTCGCCGGACGGTCCCGGGTGGAGCAGCCGCAGCGTGCGGGCGCCGTGGCCGGTGAGCAGGTGCCGGGCGAGGAACGCGGTGTCGCCGCCGGCCAGCACCACCGGCGCGGCCGGGTCGACGACCGCCGCCGGGCGCTCCCGGTCCGGTGCCGGCGCGGGACCGGGCACGGCGTGCCGGGCCTCTCCGGCGCGGAGCGCGATCTGGGCGGCGCCGGAGCCCACCACGGCCGGCAGCAGCGGCACCGAGCGCGGGTCGGCGTCCCGGTCGACAAGCAGGATCCGGTCCGGGTACGCGGCCTGGAGGCAGCGCCCGACCGCCCAGGTGGCGGCGGCGGCCGGGACCAGGTCGGGATCGTCGGGGTGCTCGCCCGTCGAGGCGTCCACCGCCCCGGTGGTCAGCAGCACCAGCCGGCCGTCCCCGAACCGGTCGTCGTCGAGCCACCCGCGCAGCCGGTCGGCCAGATCCGCCGCGTCGGCCGGCCCGACCGGAAGCACCACCACGTCCGGGGTGGCCCCCCGCAGCGCGACCAGGTCCGGGCGGGCGACCACCTCGACCGCGTCCGCGGCCGACCGCAGCGAGGCGGCAAGCTCCTCGGCGTCCGGGCCGATCACCGCCCAGCGCCGCCCGGACGCGCTTCCGCCGGCCGGGTCCAGCGGCCGCCAGGTGATCCGGGTCAGCTCGTCGTGGTGCCGGCCGTTGACCGCACGCAGCCGGGCGGGCCGGTCCAGCAGCAGCCGCCGGGTGACCTTGCCCGAGGCGGTCCGCGGCACGGCGTCGATCTCGTACAGCTCCTGCGGCACCTTGTGGTACGCGAGCCGCTGGCGGCAGGCCGCGTACGCGGCGGCCGGCGCGAACCCCTCCGGACCGGGCACCACGAAGGCCACCGGCACCTCGCCGAGCACGTCGTGCGGCCGGCCGGTGACCGCGACGTCGGCGACGCCGGGCAGCCCGCGCAGCACCTCCTCCACCTCGGCGGGATGCACCTTCTCCCCACCCCGGATGATCAGCTCGCGGTGCCGCCCGGTGACGAACAGGTTCCCGCCGGCGTCCCGGCGGGCCAGGTCACCGGTGCGGTACCAGCCGTCGCGGAGCGCGGCGGCGGTGACCTCGGGCAGCCCGTGGTAGCCGAGCATGACGCCCGGTCCGCGGACCCAGACCTCGCCCTCCTCGCCGGTCGGCACGTCCCGCCCGGTGTCCGGGCTGACCAGGCGGACCTCGACACCGTCGACCGGACGGCCGCAGGAGCCCTCGACCCGGGGCTCGCCGGGGCGGGTGACGGCGATCGAGCCGCAGGTCTCCGTGCTGCCGTACGCATCGAGCAGCGGCGCGTCGAAGACCTCCTCGAAAGCCCGCCGCAGCGGGCCCGTGGTGATCGCCCCGCCGACCAGGCACACCCGCAGGTCCGGCGCGCGGAAGCCGGTCTCCCGGGCCGCGGCGGCCAGGTGGTGGTACATGGCCGGCACTCCGGCCAGCACGGTGGCCCGGTCCTCGGCGACCGCGCGCAGCACGTCGTCGGCGGAGAACCCGTCGACCAGCCGGGCGGTCGCCCCGACCGCGGTCACGCTCAGCACGCAGCCGATGTGGGAGAGGCTGTGGAACAGCGGCAACGGCCAGACCACCCGGTCGCCCTCGGTGAGCCCGGGGATCGGCACGTAGCAGGCGGCCACCGACCACAGACAGGTGCGCTGGGTGGACAGCACGCCCTTGGGGCGGCCGGTGGTGCCGGAGGTGTAGAGCATCCAGGCGACCTCGTCGAGGCCGAGGTCGTCGCGGGCGTCGGCGGCCGGCTCGGCGCCGACCAGCGCGGGCCACCCCGTCACGCCGGCCGGGTGGGTGCCGTCGCCGGTCACCCAGACCCGTAGCCCGGGCCGGTCCCGGCGCAGCCGCAGGAGCTGGTCGAGGTGCTGCGGGTCGGTGACCACCAGCACCGCGCCGGAGTCGTCCAGCAGGTGGGCCAGCTCCGCCTCGGTGCTGCGCGGGTTCAGCGGTACGCCGACCGCCGCCGCCCGGGTGACGGCCAGCCAGATCTCCACGGTCTCCACCCGGTTGCCCAGGCAGAAGGCGACCCGCTGGCCCCGCTCGACGCCGGCCGCGACCAGGTGCCCGGCCAGCCGGCGGGTGCGCGCCTCCAGTTCGGCGTAGGAGACCGAGCGGCTGTCGTCGCGGAACGCGATCTGGTCCCCGAGCCGGGTGGCGTGCGCCCGGAGCAGGTCGGGCAACGGCTGGACCAGGTCGCTCCGAAGCATGTCACCACATCCGTCCCTCGCCGTAACGGCCCAAGTCTGGCCAGGGACCTGCCGGTGACCTACCCCTGTCGCCCCCTATGTCGTCCCCACATCTGGGTCGTCGGCGGGTGGCCCGGCGGCCCGGCGCGGTGATGATGGGCTCGCCCCGAGGACCGCCCGCGTGCTCCACCCGCCCGTCAGTCGAGGTGCCGTCGTTGGAACGCTCCTGGTTGTTCGCCGACCTCGCCGTGCCCGGCACGGGGTGCCTCGACGCCCGCGCGGCCGAGCTGGTCGGCACCGTGGTGGCGGACCTGGTCGCAGCCGTCCGCGTCACCGACCCGGACGCGCACTGGTTCTTCGACCGGCTGGACTCCCCCGGCCCGCGCCTGCGGCTGGGCCTGCACGCCGGCGCCGCCGCGCTCGACGTGGCCCGGCAGCGGCTCGGTCCGGCGGCCCGGCCGGCCCCTGCGGCGTACGCCGTCCGGGACCCGGCCCGCGGCGGGCCGCTCGCGCACGCGGGCAGCGAGCTGGCGCTGGTACTGCTCGGTGGCGTGCCGCCCTGGCTGGCCGGGGTGGAGCTGCCGCTCGCGGTGGCGCACCTGCGGCACCTGTCCGGGCTGGTCCCGGCCGCCGACCGGCCCGCCTTCCTGTTCCTGCACTGGCAGGACCGCAGCCGGTCGCTGACCGGGGCGCAGCGCCGGGAGCTGGCCGCGCAGGCGCAGGCGGGCGCCGAGAAGATCGCCCTGGCGGGCGGTGACCTGCCGCTGACCGACGCGGTGGCGGTGGCCTGGCGGCGCTACCTGGACCGGGTGACCGAGGTGGCGGGCCAGGACCACCCCGCCGCGCCACGCGGGTTCCTGCTCGCCGAGCACGCTCAGCTCAGCCACCGGCGGTGGGGCATCGACCCGGCGGTGGACTCGCTGGCCGCCCTGGCGCTGCGGCTGGCCCAGGCCCGCACCCCTTCGACCGGCAGGAGAGCCGCGGCATGACCGTCAGCCACACCGAACGGGTCGAGGTCGACCTCGGCGACCGGGCGTACCCGGTGCTGGTCGGCCCCGGGGTGCGCCACCACCTGGCTGCGGAGGTGGCGCGGATCGGCGCCCGGCGGGCCGTGGTGGTCTCCGCCCGGCCGCCGGAGTGGACGCCCGACCCGGGGGTGCCGCACCGGGTGGTGCCGGCCCGCGACGGCGAGCACGACAAGACCCTGGCCACCGTGGCGGCGCTCTGCCGGGAGTTCGCCGACTTCGGGCTGACCCGTGCCGACGCGGTGATCTCCTGCGGCGGCGGGACCACCACCGACGTGGTCGGCCTGGCCGCCGCCCTCTACCACCGGGGAGTCGCGGTCCTCCACCTGCCGACCTCGCTGCTGGCCCAGGTGGACGCCAGCGTCGGCGGGAAGACCGCGGTGAACCTGCCCGAGGGCAAGAACCTGGTCGGCGCCTACTGGCAGCCCCGCGCGGTGCTCTGCGACACCGAGCACCTGTCCACCCTGCCGGAGGTGGAGTGGCGCAACGGCTACGGCGAGATCGCCCGGGCCCACTTCATCGGCGCCGGGGACCTGCGCGGCCGCCCGGTCACCGCCCAGATCACCGCCTGCGTGGCGCTCAAGGCCCGGGTGGTGGCCGCCGACGAGCGCGACACCGGGCTGCGGCACATCCTGAACTACGGCCACACGCTCGGGCACGCGCTGGAGCGGGCCACCGACTTCCGGCTGCGGCACGGGGAGGCGGTCGGCGTCGGGACCGTCTTCGCCGGCCGGTTGGCCGGCCTGCTCGGCCGGATCCCCACCGGCCGGGTCGACGAGCACCACGAGGTGGTGGCCGGCTACGGCCTCGACACCACGCTCCCCGCCGGTGTCGACCACGACGAGCTGCTGGCCCTCATGCGGCGGGACAAGAAGAGCACGTCGGGACTGTCCTTCGTGCTCGACGGCCCGGCCGGCCCGGAGCTGGTCGCGGACGTCCCCGAGGACGCGGTCCGCGCCGCCCTGGCCGGACGCTAGCTACCGGCCGCCGCGGGACGGGGTCACGGGGTGAGCAGGGCCGGGCAGTGGGTGAGGAGTTCCTCGGGCTTGTGGGCGACCAGGTCGGGGGCGGCGGCGAGCAGGTCGGCCACGTCGCCGCCGTGCCAGGTGGTGGCGACCGTGGTCACGCCGGCGTCCCGGCCGCTGGACAGGTCCGTCACCGCGTCGCCGACCATCATGGCCTGCTGCGGCGGGATGCCGAGCAGGTCCAGCGCCCGCAGCACGATGTCCGGCGCGGGCTTCGGCCGGGGCACCTCGTCCGAGCCGATCACGTGGTCGAACAGGCTCAGCACGCCGAGCAGGTCGAGCAGGGACCGGGCGCGGGGACCGCTCTTGCCGGTGGCGATCGCCATGCGGACGCCCCGCTCGTGCAGCGCCTCCAGGGTCTCCCGGACGCCCGGGAACAGCGGCACCCGGTGGGCCAGCCGGTAGCTCTCCCGGACGAACGGCTCCTCCATCTCCAGCGGCAGTCCCATCAGCCGCATGATGTCCGGGAAGTACCGGCCCATGTGCTTGTTGTACTCGTCGAACGGCGCGGGCCCGGTGCCGACCACCTCGGCGTACGCGATGCTGAACGCCTCACGCATCACCGCCGAGCTGTCGACCACGACGCCGTCGAGGTCGAAGACGACCGCCCGGATCGGTCCCGGTCGTGGCGCGAGGACGGTGATCCCGGCGGTGGACGGCGGCTGGCTCATGGCTGCTCCCGAAGCGAGTGAGGTCGCCGGTGGTTCTCACCGGTCGCGGGCTCCCGCCAGCGCGCGGGTCGGCGCGGTGGGCCGGGCGCAGCGGTAGATCCGTTCGATGGCGTCGATGGTGCGGTGGGCGTCGGCGGCGGCCACGCCCCGGCTGGCCGGGGCGGCGAGCAGCCCGGGCAGGGCGTCGAGCTGGCGGTCGTACTCGGCGCCGACGGGCTCGGCGGGCAGCGGCAGCCGGACCGTCTCGCCGTCCCGGGTGCGGGTCAGCTCGGGCGTCGGCTCGCGGTTGGGGCTGAACCCGAAGGTGCAGCGCAGTGTCACCGACCCCCGGGTGCCGTGCACGGTGATGGTGGTGCGGTCCCGCGCCTCGTGCGAGGCCCAGCAGGCGTGCAGGGCGGCGGAGGCGCCGTCGTCGGTGAGCAGGAAGGCGCGCGCGGTGTCCTCGACGTCCCCGGGGCCACCGTGGACGGTGGTGCCGCGCCAGGCGGCCTGGGCGGCGTCGTCGTTCACGAAGTCGTCGGAGACGCTGCCGACGACGTGCCGGATCGGGGCCGGGCCGAGCAGCGGCAGCACCGTGTCGAGCAGGTGCCAGCCCAGGTCGACCAGGGCGCCGCCCCCGGAGAGGTCGCGGCGGGTGAACCAGCCGCCGGCGTCGGGCACCCCGCGGGCGCGTACCCAGGCCACGTCGACGTGCCGGACGGGCCCGAGGTCGGCGGTGGCGTCGACCAGGGCCCGGACGTCCGCGCGGTAGCGGGCCGCACTGCCGGCCAGCAGCACCGCCCCACCGGCGCGTTCGGCGTCGGCCAGGTCGTCCGCCTCGGTGGAGGTGAGGCAGACCGGCTTCTCCAGGAACACCGGCACGCCCCGGCGCAGCAGCCGGGCCGCGACGGCGGCGTGCAGGTGGTTCGGCACGGCCACCACCACCAGGTCCGCCGCGCCGGCGGGCAGGTCGGCCACATCGGCGTACGCGTCGGGCACCCTGTGGGTGGCGCGGGCCCGGTCCCGGGCGGCGGCGTCGGGGTCGACCACGGCGGTCACCGTGAACCGGGGGTGCCCGGCGAGGCGGGGCAGCCAGATCTGGCGTCCGGCCCAGCCGAGGCCGGCCACGGCGACCCGGACGGTACGGTCCGGCCCGGTGGCCGGCGGCCCGCCGGTCATCCGGCCAGGACGTCGGCGAGCGCGGCGGCGATCTGGTGCATCTGCTCCTCGGTGCCGAGCAGCGTGCGGTGGTGGAGCCAGACGCAGTCGGCGTGGATCTGCTCGGCGTTCGGGCAGCGGGCGGCGATCTGCTCGACCGTCTCGTCGGGGGCGCCGGCCTTCCAGAAGCCGTCGCACCGGTAGATCGCCCGGAACGCCACGAAGGCGGGAATGCCCCGGGCGATCAGCTCGTCGACCACGACCCGGCGGCGCTCCAGGTTGATCCCGGGGATCCGGAACATCGCCATGTAGTGCGGGTTGCGGTCACCCCGCTCGTCACGGCCCTGCGGCACCACCCCGGGGATCTCGGCGAGAAGGCCGGCCAGCAGCGGCCAGCGCTGCTCGCGCAGGGCGATCTGACCGTCCAGGCGGGACAGCTGGGCACGCAGCACGGCGGCGCTGAACTCGTTCATCCGGTAGTTCGAGCCGGTGGTGCGGTGCAGGTAGTCGCGGTCGGTACGGGGCCGGCCGCAGCTGTGCACGAGGAAGGCCCGCTCGTAGAGATCCTCGTCGGGGAAGAGCACCGCGCCGCCCTCGCCGGCGGTCATCAACTTGCCGTTCTGGAAGCTGAACGCGGCGACCGAGCCGAGTTCGCCGACCCGCCGGCCCTGCCACTGCGCGCCGTGGGCGTGCGCGGCGTCCTGGAGCAGCGCCACCCCGGCGTCCGCGGCGATCTTGCCGAGCGCGTCCATGTCGGCGAACTGCCCGGCCATGTGCACCGGCATGACGACCCGGGTCCGCGGGGTGATGGCCTCCGCCACCGCGTCCGGGTCCACGCAGTAGGTGTCGAGGTCGACGTCGACCGGTACGGCCACCGCACCGAGCCGCTGCGCGGCCAGCGACGAGGAGATGAAGGTGAACGCCGGGACGATCACCTCGGTACCGGGCCCGACGCCGAGCACCTCCAGCGCGACCTCCAGGGCGTGGGTGCCGTTGGTGACGGCGAGCGCGTGCGGGCTGCCGTGGTACGCCCCGAACTCCGCCTCGAAGGTGTCGACCTCGTTGCCCCCGACGCGCCACCACTGGCCCTGCTCCAGCGCGCGGATCAGCCCGGTCCGCTCCTCGTCGCCGAACTGCGGCCACTCGGGGAACTCCGGCGGGGTCGCCGACAGACCACTCATGATGTCCCACTTCCTGCGTCAGAAGGAACGGCGGTTCGCTGGTCGCTTTCCGGCGGCGGCGCGGCTCGGGGCGGGCGCACGGCCGGACCCGTGCCGTTCGGTCGGTTCGCGGCGGACGCCCCGTCGGTCGCGGTGACGTGCTCGGCTCGCGGTGGACGCTAACCGACCCGCCGCGCCGCCCACCTCCCCTAACGGCCCCTAACCGCCCCTTACCGCGCCCCGCTCCACGACTCGCGCGTAGGCGGCCGGACGGGAGGTCAGCGAGATTTCTCCGGGGCCGTGTCGATCCGCGGGCGACTCGCTCGACGTTAGGGTGCGAGGGCCGGGAGGCGGCCCCGCCGGACGAGGAGGACGCGATGCCGAAGTACCTGCTGATCATGCGGGGCACCGACGAGTCGAACGCGGCCATGATGGCGGACATCGGCGAGATGATGACCACGACCCGCCAGTTCATCGAGGAGATGGTCAAGGCCGGTGTTCTCCTCGCCGCGGAGGGGCTGGACGATCCGCGCCAGGGCGTCGTGGTCGACTTCAGCGGCGAGGCCCCGGTGGTCACGGACGGGCCGTACGGCGAGACCAAGGAACTGTTCGGGGGCTTCTTCCTGCTCGACGTTGCCTCGAAGCAGGAGGCGGTCGAGTGGGCCAAGCGGGTCCCGGCGGCCCGCGGGTCCAAGGTCGAGGTCCGGCGGGTGCCCGGGGAGGACGAGGTCCCGCAGGACAACGGGACGTTCGTCGAGGAGGACCGGAGCGAGAGCAGCGGCCGGATCTGATGGGCACGGCCGACGTCGAGGCCGTCTGGCGGATCGAGTCGGCGCGGATCGTCGCCGCGCTGACCCGGCTCACCGGCGATTTCGGGCTGGCCGAGGACGCGGCCCAGGAGGCGGTGGCCGAGGCGCTGGTGTCGTGGCCGGTCGCCGCTCCGGCGAATCCGGCGGGCTGGCTGATGGCCGCGGCCCGGCGGCGGGCGATCGACGCGATCCGCCGCCGGGCCGCCCTCCAGGACCGGTACGCCCTTCTGGCCGCCGACCCGGCGGTCGACGAGGAGATCGACCCCGACCGGATCGACGACGACATCCTGGCGCTGATGTTCGTCAGCTGCCACCCGGTGCTCTCCCCCGAGGCCCGGGTGGCGCTGACCCTGCGCGTGGTCGGCGGCCTGTCCAGCGAGGAGATCGCCCGCGCCTTCCTCGTACCCGTGCCGACCGTGCAGGCCCGCATCACCCGGGCCAAGAAGACGATCGCGGCGGCCCGCGTGCCGTTCGAGCTGCCGCCGGCCGCCGAGCGCCGGGAACGGCTGGCCGGCGTGCTCAGCGTCCTCTACGTGATCTTCACCGAAGGCTCGACGGCCACGTCGGGCGACCGGCTGGTGCGCCCCGACGTCGCGTACGAGGCGATCCGGCTGGCTCGCACGCTGGCCGCGCTGCAACCGGCCGAGCCGGAGGTGCACGGCCTGCTCGCGTTGTGCGAGCTGACCGCCGCGCGCTTCCCGGCCCGGACCGGCCCGGACGGCTCGCCGATCCTGCTCGAGGACCAGGACCGGCGGCGGTGGGACCTCTCGGCGATCCGCCGTGGGCTGGCCGCGCTGGCCAGGGCGTCGGCTCGCGGCCTCGGCCCCTACGGCCTGCAGGCCGCGATCGCCGCCACCCACGCGTCGGCACCCTCGGTCGAGGCGACCGACTGGGACCGCATCGTGGTGCTCTACGAGGCACTCGGCCGGGTCGCGCCCTCGCCGGTGGTCGAGCTCAACCGGGCCGTCGCCGTCGCCATGGCCTCGGGCCCGGCGCAGGCCCTGGCCATCGTGGACGAGCTGATCGCCGCGGACCGGCTCCCCGGTTCGCATCTGGTCCCGACCGTACGCGGCGAGCTGCTGGCCCGCCTCGGACGGCGACCGGAAGCGCGCGCCGAGCTGGAGCTGGCGGCCCGGCTGTGCGCCAACCAGCGCGAACGCTCGGTGCTGCTGCGCAAGGCCGCCACGCTGGGCTGACCGCTCCCCCTACCCCGGCCCCTAGTCGCCCCCTGTTTCCGGTGACCGGCTCCCGCCGCCCGGCCGATACTCCGAGGACTGTCGTCGGTCCCGCCGGTACGGGGCCGCTCCGCGCGAGGTGGACCGTGTCCGATGTACTCCTGCTGAACGGCCCGAACCTGGGCATCCTCGGCCGGCGGGAGCCGGAGATCTACGGCACCGACACGGTGCAGGACATCGAGCGGGCCGTCGGCGAGGAGGTCGCGGGCCGGGGCTGGCGGGTGATCGCCCGGCAGCACGACTGCGAGGGCGAACTCATCCGTACCATCCAGGACAGTTACGACACGGTGGGTGCGATCATCAACCCCGGGGCGCTGATGATCGCCGGCTGGAGCCTGCGCGACGCGCTGGCCAACTACCCCCGGCCCTGGATGGAGGTCCACCTGTCCAACGTGTGGGCCCGGGAGAGTTTCCGGCACGAGTCGGTGCTCGCCCCGCTGGCCAGCGGGGTGATCGTCGGCCTCGGCGCGCTCGGCTACCGGCTGGCGGCCCGCGCGCTCGTCGCCACCGTGCCCTGACCCCGTCCCCTCCACCCCCGACCATTGAGGACACCCCGTGCGCGTTCCGATCTTCTCGCTCAGCATCATCCTGGCCTCCGTCCTGCTCGGCGTGGCCGTGCCGAAGCTCGTCGGCCAGCCCGCGATGCGGGAGCGGATGGCCCATCTCGGCGTCTCGGCCGGGCGGACCCGGATGATCGGCGTCCTGGAGGCCGCCGCCGTGGCCGGGCTGCTGCTGGGTCTGCTCTGGTGGCCGCTCGGCGTCGCCGCCGCGATCGGGGTGGCGCTGCTGCTGCTCGGCGCGGTCGGCTTCCACCTCCGGGCCCGTGATCCCTTCCCGATGACCGTGGTGCCGCTGATCTTCGCCCTCGCCGCCGCCGCGCTCGTCGTCCTGCACGTCCTGGACAACTGAGCGCCGGCGTGGCGGGCGGGCCGGACGCCGGAGTGCTCGGCGTCGATGTCGGCGGCACCAAGGTCGCCCTGCGCGCCGAGGCAGCCGGCCGGCCCGCGTACGAGCGCAGCTTCACCTGGCCGGCCGGGGCCGACGCGGCCGGCGACCTGGCCGCGCTGGACGCCGAGCTGGGCGCGCTGCGCGTCGCCTGGGGACCGGTCGGCGCCGTCGGCGTGGCAATGCCGGCGACCACCGACCCGGCCGGCGCCGTGCTGGCGTGGCCGGGCCGGCCGAGCTGGACCGGCCTCGACCTGACCGGCGCGCTGCGCCGCCTCTTCCCCGGCGTCCCGACCGGGTACGCCGACGACGGCGGCCTCGCCGCGCTGGCCGAGGCCCGGCACGCCGGCCGCGACGACGTGCTCTACCTGGGCGTCGGCACCGGCGTCGGCGGCGGGATCGTGCTGGGCGGCCGGAACGTGCCGGCCCGCGCCTCGGCGGAGGTCGGGCACATGGTCGTCGACCTGGGCGGCGAGCGCTGCGACTGCGGGCGCGCCGGCTGCGTGCAGGCGATCGCGTCCGGCCCGGCCACCCTGCGCCGGGCGGGCCGGCTGCGCGGCGCCGACGTCGACTACCCGCAGTTGCGGGCCGGGCTGCGCGCCGGCCGGCCCTGGGCGCTGCGCGCGGTGCGTACCAGTTGCGCGGCGCTGGCCGCCGCGGTGGTCAGCCTCGGCGAGCTGGTCGCGGCCGAGCTGGCGATCGTGGGCGGCGGGTTCGCCACCGGGTTGCCCGGCTTCGTGCCGCTGGTCGGGCACCTCAGCCGGCAGGCGGGCCGGCCCGGACGCCCCGCGCCGCGCGTCGCCGCCGCCGCGCTCGGCGGGCTCTCCTCGCTGCACGGCGCGCTCCAGCTCGCCCGCGACCTCGCGGACCAGCGGGTCCGGACCGGACCCGACCGATCGACCAGGGAGGCCCGTCAATGATCAGGATCGGGGTCGTCGCCGGCAGCACCCGCCCGGGCCGCAAGGCCGACGTGGTGGCCCGCTGGGTGTGCGACATCGCCGCGAAACGCCCGGACGCCACGGTGGAGCTGGTCGACCTCAAGGACCACCCGCTGCCCCACTTCGACGAGATGCTGCCGCCCTCGATGGCCCCGTCCAGCCGGCCGGCGGTACGCCGGTGGGCTGCCGCCGTCGCGGCGCTGGACGCGTTCGTCTTCGTCACCCCCGAGTACAACCACTCGATCCCCGGCGCCCTCAAGGACGCCGTCGACTTCCTCTACGAGGAGTGGCACCACAAGCCCGCCGGCCTGGTCAGCTACGGCGTGCACGGCGGCACCCGGGCCGCCGAGCACCTGCGGCTGGTGCTGGGGCAGGTGTCGGTGCCGGTGGTCCGCTCCCAGGTGACGCTGTCCCTGCACACCGACTTCGCGCAGTTCCGCGACTTCCGGCCCGGCCCGCACCAGGAGGCCACCGTGGGCACAGTGCTCGACGAGGTGGTGGCGTGGGCGGGGGCGCTGCGCGGGCTGCGACGCCCGCAGGCCGTCCGGTGATCCCGATCACCGGCGCCACCCGGCTGTACGCGTTGCTGGGCGACCCGATCGCCCAGGTCCGCGCCCCCGGGCTGCTCAACCCGGTGCTGGCCCGGCGGGGCAGCGACGCCGTGCTGGTCCCGGTGCACGTGCCGGCGGCCGGCCTCCGGCCGGTGATCGCCGGGCTGCGGCAGGTGACCAACCTGCACGGCCTGCTGGTCACGGTGCCGCACAAGGCGGCGCTGCTCGCCCTGGCCGACCGGGCCACCGACCGGGCCCGGCTGGCCGGCAGCGTCAACGCGCTGCGCCGGGAGCCGGACGGCACCTGGTCGGCGGACACCTTCGACGGCGACGGATTCGTCCGCGGGCTGCTGGCGGCCGGACACGACCCGCGCGACCGGCAGGTCTGCCTGGTGGGCGCGGGCGGCGCGGGCAGCGCCATCGCGGTCGCCCTGCTCGATGCCGGCGTGGCCGGCCTGCACCTGGCCGACACCGACCCGGACCGGCTCGCCGCCCTGGGCGGGCGGCTGTCCGCGGCGTACCCGGGACGGGTCGGGACCGGGACGCGGCCGCGGCTGGCCGACGCCGACCTCGCCGTGAACGCGACCCCGCTGGGGCTGCGGCCCGACGACCCGCCCCCGTTCCCGGTGGCGGAGCTGCCGGCGCACGCGGTCGTCGCGGACATCATCATGTCCCCGGCGGAGACCGCGCTGCTGCGCGCGGCGCGCGACCGGGGGCTGCCGGCGCACCCGGGCGAGCCCATGCTCGCCCACCAGATCGAGGCCTACCTGGACTTCTTCGGGCTCTGACCGGCGGCTCGACCCGGGGCGCCGGGAACCAGGCGGCCCCTGCGGACGACTATCTGTACATGGCGTGTGAGCAGTGGCGGGAGATCCTTTCGGCGCAGCTGGACGGGGAGGCGACCCGGCCGGAGAGCGCGGCGGCCGAGGCGCACCTGGCGGGCTGCGCCGGCTGCCGGGGCTGGTTCGAGGCGGCCGCCGCGGTGACCCGGCGGGCCCGTACGCAGCTCGCGCCGCCGGTGCCCGACCTGGTCGACGCGATCCTCGCCGCGGCCCCGCCGGTCCGGCCCGGGTGGCGGGAGCGCGCGGCGCTCGGGCTGCGCGGGGTGCTCGGGCTGCTCGGCGCGGTGCAGCTCGTGCTCGGCCTGGCCCAGGTCGGCCGGGAGGCCGTGATCGACCACGCGCACACCGGCGGCCAGCACCTCTGGCACGAGTCGGCCGCGTGGAACGTGGCCGTGGGCGCCGGCTTCCTCTACGTGGCGCTGCGGCGCTCCGCCCCGGCTGGCCTGCTGCCGATGCTCAGCGCGTTCGTCGCCACCCTGCTGCTGCTGTCGGTGAATGACCTGATCACCGGGCAGGTCGCGGTGCAGCGGCTGGTGAGCCACGGCTTCCTGCTGGTCGGCTGGGTGGTGATGGTGCTGCTCGCCCGGCCCCGGTGGCGCCCGGGCGGCACGCCGCCCCGGCAGGGCCGGCAGGGCGGGTCACGCTGGTCCCTGCGTACCGAGGAGCCGTCCGAGCCGGCGCCACTGCGGCTGCTGCCCCCCACGCCGTACGCCGCGCAGGCCCGCGACCGCCGGGCCGCGTGACCGGCGGGCGCGCTCAGACCACCCGGCTGCCCCGGCGAGCCGGCCGGGCGTCACCCTGCCAGGCGGCGACAAGGTCCTCGCGGGCCCGGGCGACCCGGGACCGGATGGTGCCGACCGGGCAGCCGCACACCTGGGCCGCCTCGGCGTAGGACAGGCCGACCACCTGGGTGGCGACGAATGCCTCCCGCCGTTCCGGGGCGAGCCCGGCGATGAGGCCACGCAGGGTCACCGCGTCGTCCCCGCCCGGGGTGACCGCCCCGGCCGCCTCGGCGGCGGCCTGCCAGTCGGGCAGCGCGGCCACCCGGGGGCGTGCCGTCGCCGCGCGGACGTGGTCCACGGCGACCCGGCGGGCGATGGTGAAGACCCAGGTGCGGGCCGCGGACCGGCCGGCGAAGCCGGGCAGGCTGCGCAGCGCGCGCAGGAACGTCTCCTGGGTGAGGTCGTCGGCCTCGGCGGGACCGGCCAGGTGCGCGAGGAACCGCCACACCGGGCCCTGGAGGGCCCGGACGAACGCGGCGGCAGCCTGCTGGTCGCCCCGACCGGCCCGGTGCGCCCACCGGGTCACCTGCTCGTCGTCGGTTTCGGTGCTCATCCGCGACCGGCCCGCCGGTCCACCACCGTCATGATCCACGGTACGGGCGCGGGCCCCGCTCGGTTCATCCCGCCGTCCTCCCTGTCACCCCGCCGCCGGCCGGACGGTCATGTGTTGGTCGGCCGGCCGGGCCGGAAAGTTCCCGGGGCGCGCTCAAAAATCGACGGTCACCTCTACCGGCCCGACCCGCAGGACGCCGTCGGTGAGCGGGGCGCAGCGCACGCCGCCCCGGCCGCGCAGCGCCTTCCAGGTGCCGGGCGCGACGGTGACGTCCAGCCAGGCGCAGGGCGGGGCGGCCCGGTGGACGCGCAGGCTGACCGGCCCGTCGCCGGAGTCCAGGGTGAGCACCCGGCCCACCAGCTCGTCCACGGCGATGCCACGGGTCAGCACGTTGCGCCGGACCTGGGTGAGGTCGGCGCCGGGAGGCAACGACTCCTGCGCGATCAGGGTCACGCTCGCCTCCCGGTGCGCCGGCTTGCCGAAGTAGCGGTCACCGACGATGCCCAGGCCGGACCGGATCCGCACCTCCTCGACCAGCTCGCCGGGCGGCGCCGGCGCCGGGCCGTCGGCCGGCCGGCCCACGTAGCGGTGCACCGGCGAGGCCAGCAACTGGACGATCTGCGCCATCTGCGGATTGTCGCACGGACGTACCGGAACCAAAGCGGACGATAGCCGCCCTCACGTGTCCACCCTCCGTGGAGGACGTTGTACCGGGCGTGACGACGAGACGGTCCACCCCGGCCGGGCGTCACCCCGAGCTGGGACGGCAGATCGCATGGACGCGGCGCGAGAACGAGCGCCGCAGGTGTGCGTACGAGGCGGCGGCCCGGACGTGGCGCCGCCGCACCGAGCACCTGGAGCGGCTCCGGATCGAGGCGGCAGGCTTCCACGGCTGCGCCCTGCCCGACACCGAGCTGCCGGTCGGCCTCGACGACGGCGAGGTGGTCTACCGGATCGTGCCGGTCGTCGAGCTGGTCGAGGCGGAGGCCCGGCACCTGCCCGGGCTCCCGGCGCCGGGCCCGGCGCTGACCGGGGACCTGCTCGACCCGGCCGACGGCGCGCTGCCGGCCGGGCTGCGGGTGGTCGACACCGGCGCCGCCGTGGTGACCGACCGGCGGGTCGTCTTCGTCGGGCGGGCCGGCGGGCGCGAGTGGGCGCACGGCGACCTGCTCGGCCTCGGGCACCACCCCGACCTGCCGGTCACCCTCCTGCACCCCGGGGACGGCCGGCGCCCGTCCGGCCTGCGCGTGCCGGTCACCGGCGCGGCGAACGTCCGGTTCTACCTCACCCTGGCGTACGCCACCGCCACCGGGACCCGCGACGCGGTCGCCACGCAGCTCGACGCCCTGCTGGCCGCGCACCGGGCGGCCCGGCCGCGGCCACCGCGACCGCTCGGTGTCGCGGACGCCCCGGTGCCACGGCGGCGCCCGAAGCGCCTGGCCGCGGCCGGCGCCGTGGCGGTCGCGGTGCTCCTCGGAGTGACGGCGGCGGGCACCTGGCCCGCGACGGCCGGGCCGGCGCACCGTCCCGGGACGGCCACGCACGGTCCCGCCCCGGTCCCCGGCGAGGACACCGGGCCGGACCCGGTCCTCGGCGCACCCGGCACGTCCGGCGACGATCCGGCCCGGCCGCCGGCCGGTGGCCCCACCCGGCTCCCACAGCCGGCCGACGGAGGCCGGCGGCCGGCCGTCGCGGGAACCCCGGTCGGCACGGAGCCGGTCGCGCCGCCGGTGCCGTCCCCCGCCACCACGCCCGCGCCGACCCCGCCGCCGGCGACTCCGACGACGGCGAACCCGACCGCGAGCCCGTCCTCGACGGCGACACCGACCGGAAGCCCCACCGCGACGCCGACCGGCTCGCCGTCCCCGAGAGCCTCCGTGCCGGGCGCCTGCCCGGATCCGCATCCGCCGCGGTGCCGCCTGAGCTGAGCGGGGGCGCGCCCGTCCTCAGGCGCTGTGCGGGGTGAGCAGGTAGTCGTCGGCCTCCGGGCTCCACCGCAGCTCCACGGCGCCGCTCGTGGCGGCGGCCTTGCCGAACTGGAGGAAGCTGCGGTAGCCGAGCTTCTTCTCGCTGAAATCAGGCCGCGCCCGGCGGAGCTGGTCCTTCAGCCCGGACAGCGCCACCGCGCCGCCCTCGCCGGCCAGGTCCACCACCACGGACCGCAGCAGCGCGAAGGCCACCTCCCGGTCACCCCGCTCGGGCAGCGACACCTCCGGGTCACCCTTGGCGGGTCCCTCGGCGAGCTCGACGACGTTGTGCCCGGCCAGGTGACGCAGCAGCTCCCCGAAGGTGCGGAAGCCGTAGTCGGACTCGCTGAACGTCGGGTCCTTGCGCAGCAGCGTGCGCTTCAGGCCGGAGGCGGTCACCTCGCCGCTGGAGCTGCCCTGCATGCCGGCCACCGTCTGGGCCACCAGGACCGCGAGCGTGTCGACGTCCCGCGCGCGCTCCTCCACGGCCGGGGCGACCTCGGCCGGCGGCTCGGCCGGCGGCGGTGTCTCGATTTCGGCCGGACGGCCCGCCCGGCCCCGGCGGCCGGCCGCGGGCGGCACGTCGACCCCTTCGAGGCGGTCGTAGTAGAGGAACTCGTCGCAGGCGGGCGGCAGCAGCGCCGACGTGGACTTCTCCACACCGACCCCGATCACCCGCTTGTTGAGTTCGCGGAGCTTGTGCACCAGCGGCGTGAAGTCGCTGTCCCCCGTGCAGATCACGAACGTCGAGATGTAGCCGCGCTCGAAGGCCAGCTCGACGGCGTCGACGGCCATCTTGATGTCCGCCGCGTTCTTCCGCGAGGCACCCATCCGCTGCGGAATCTCGATCAGCTCGACGTGCGACCGGGTGAGCATCCGCCGGTCCTCGTCGAAGTACGACCAGTCCGCGTACGCCCGGCGCACCACCACCCGGCCGCGCTCGGCGAGGGCGTCGGCTATCGGGCGGAAGTCGAACGCCCGGCCGCCGTGATGGTCCCGCACGCCGAGCGCCAGGTTCTCGTAGTCGAGGAACAGCGCGATCCGGTCTTCCTGATCCACGCCGGTCAGCCTAACGGGATTCCCGGTCCGACCCGATCACCGCGGCCGCTCGTCCCGGTAGAGAGTGTCGCGGCGGGCCGCGTACTGGATCGCGTAGCTGCCGATCAGGAGCAGGAGGGCCAGCACGACCTCGACGCCGGCGACCGCGCCGTTGGCGACGGTGAGGCCCAGCAGCAGCAGGATGAGCCCGACCACCGCCAGCAGGCCGGCCAGGAGCAGGCGGTTGCGCCTCGCCGTCGACCGGCCCCGACCGCGAGCACTCACCGCTGCCACCTCCTGCCGCCAGCCTAGGGGCTGCACCGGCCTGTCCTCCCCCGCTTCGCCAAAGACCCCACCGCGGGCACCACGGCGCGGGGCGAGGATTCCGCCGGGCCCGTTCACATGTCACCGGCCGGCCCGGCCGCGAGTCGAACCAGGCGACGACATCGATCGGGAGGTTCAGTTGCGGCAGTTACGACGACTTTCGGTCGCCGGTCTCACGGCGGTGGTGCTGTACGGCACCACGGCGGCGAGCTGGGCGGCCCCCGCCGGCGGGGCGGGCGGCACCGCGCCCCTGCGATCGGAGATGACGACACGGGCCGGTGGCGGCCGACCGGCCACCGTCACATTGCTGACCGGGGACCGGGTCACCATCACCGGCGAGGCGCTGAGCGTACGCCCGGGCGCCGGGCGTACCGGCATGCGATTCCTGGTCCGCCGGGAGGGCGGGCGCGTGCAGGTCGTTCCGCACGACGTCGATCCGCTGATCCGCGACGGGAAGGTGGACCGGCGCCTGTTCGACGTGACCGAGCTGATCCGGTCCGGCTACGACGACGCGAGCGCGAAGGAGCTGCCGCTGCTCGTGTCGTACCGGGCGGGGGCACGACGGACGGCCGTGACGGGCGCCCGTACGACCCGCGACCTGCCGGCGATCGCCGGTGCCGCCGTCGTTGCGCCGAAGGCTCGTGCCACCTCCGTCTGGGCAATGCTGAGCACGAAGGGCTCCGGCCAGGGAACCGACCTGGCGCCGGAGGTGAGCCGGATCTGGCTCGACGGCAGGCGGCAGGTCCTGCTGGACCGCAGCGTGCCACAGATCGGCGCCCCCGCCGCGTACCAGGCCGGGTACACCGGCCGCGGCGTCAGCGTCGCCGTGCTGGACAGCGGGGTGGACACCGGGCACCCGGACCTGGCCGGCCGGGTCGTGGAGGCGCGCGACTTCACCGGGGGCTCCGAAGCGGTGGACAGGGTGGGGCACGGCACCCACGTCGCGTCCATCATCGCCGGCAGCGGCGCCGCGTCGGGCGGCCGGTACCGGGGGGTGGCACCGGACGCCACCCTGCTGTCCGGCCGGGTCTGCACGGACTTCTGCTCCGAGTCGGCGATCCTCGCCGGCATGCACTGGGCCGCGGTCGAGAAGCACGCCCGGGTGGTGAACCTCAGCGTCGGAGGGCCCGACACCCCGGACCTCGATCCGCTGGAGCAGGCGGTGGACAGCCTCACCGCGCAGACCGGGACCCTCTTCGTCGTCGCCGCGGGCAACGACGGTGAGCTCGCCCCGGTGGGCTCACCCGCCAGCGCCGACGCGGCGCTGGCCGTCGGCGCGGTGGATCGCGACGACCATTTCGCGGCGTTCTCGAGCCGGGGCCCGCGGACCGGCGACGGCGGGATCAAGCCCGACCTCACCGCGCCCGGCGTGGAGATCGTGGCGGCCCGCGCCGCCGGTACGACGCTCGGGAACCCGGTCGGCGACAAGTACGTGGCGGTGTCCGGCACGTCGATGGCGACCCCGCACGTCACCGGAGCCGTGGCACTGCTCGCCCAGCAGCACCCGGACTGGTCGGCCCCACAGTTCAAGGCGGCCCTGATGGCCTCCGCCGCGGCACAGGCCGGGCAGACGGTCTACCAGCAGGGCGCCGGCCGCGTGGACGTCGCCCGGGCCATCGGACAGACCCTCACCGCGGAACCGGCCGGCATCTCCTTCGGTCGCGCCCTCTGGCCGCACGCCGACGACACCCCGATCACCCGCACGCTGACGTACCTCAACTCCGGACCGACCGACCTCGGCCTGGACCTGTCCGCGGAGGTCACCGGCCCGGACGGTGTCCGGGCCCCGGACGGGATGTTCCGCTTCACGCCCGAGCGGGTCACGGTGCCGGCCGGCGGGCGGGCGGCGGTGACCGTCACGGTGGACACCCGGGTCGGTGGGCCGGACGGGCTGTTCAGCGGCCGGCTGGTCGCTCGCGCCGGCGCGACGGTCGCCGGCACCCCGATCGCCGTGGAGAAGGAGGTGGAGAGCTACCAGCTCACGCTGACCCACCTCGACCGCAGCGGCACCGCGACGGCGGACTACCACACCTCGCTGGTGGGGCTGGACGGGTATCTGACCCGGGATCCGTACGACGCGGACGGAACCGTGGAGCTGCGCCTGCCGAAGGGACGCTACGGCCTGGCCAGTTCCGTCTGGACCGGCGCGGGCGACACGTCGGACGTCTCGCTGCTCGCGCAGCCGGAACTCGTCCTGACCGGCGACACGCACCTGACCGTCGACGCCCGTCGGGCGAAACCGATCCGCATGACCGTGCCGGAGCCGTCCGCCGCACCCGTTCTGGCCGACCTCAGCGCGGTCTTCCTCCCGCAGAACCTGCTGTACGGCTTCGCTGTCACCACCGAGACGTTCAGCGGCGTCTTCAGCGGGCAGCTCGGTGCGGCGGTGCCGGCCGACGAGTTCCTCGGCTGGGTCAGCGGTCAGTGGGCGCATTCACAGGCCCCGAACAGTCCGTACCTGTACGCGGTCAGCGAGACCGTGTCCGGCCGGATGCCGACGGGTTTCAGCCGCGACTACCGGACGGGCGACCTGGCCACGGTCACCCAGCGGTTCCACGGCGCCCCCGGGCAGGCCGGAGAACGGGCCGTCTTCCCCGAGCTGAGCTTCGAAACGCCCGCCCCGGCGGCGTCCCTGCCCACCGCCCTGCCCGGCCGGCGTATCGAATACCACAACAGCGGGGTGCGGTGGTCGTCCCGGCTGGACATCGGCGTGCCGACCGCGGACGGGTGGCTGGACTGGCAGGAGATCCTGCAGTCGGCACCCACCGGCTACCGGGCCGGCAGGACGTACCGGGACACCTGGCATCGCGCCCCCTTCGGTCCGTCCTTCGCAGCGCTCGGCTGGCCCGCCAGCGGGACCACCCGGCTGGGGGACACGCTCCAGGTCGACCTCTCTCTGCACGGCGATGCCGCCGGGCACCCCAGCATCTCCCGCACCACCAGCGCCCGCACCGCCCTCTACCGCAACGGGAAGCTCGTCGGCGAGACCACCGAAGCGGGCTACGGATCGTTCCCCGTCGCACCGGACCCCGGCAGCTACCTGCTGGAGACGAGGGCCACCCGCACGTTCACCGACCTCAGCACCGAGGTGAGCGCCAGCTGGACCTTCGAGTCCGGGCACGCCGACGGCGGCACGCCCGTCCGGCTGCCGCTGATGGTGGTGCGGTTCGAACCCCGGCTGGACGGCGGCGAGGCGGTGGCGGCCGGCCAGACCCTCGACCTGCCGGTGCGGGTGGAGCGACAGCCCGGGTCACCGCGGGCCGACGTCGCGGCCCTGACCGTGCAGGTCTCCTACGACGGCGGCGCGAACTGGCAGGACGCGCCGCTGAGCGCGACACCGGACGGCTGGACGGCGCGGGTACGCCACGACGTCCCGGGACACGTGTCGCTGCGGGCCAGCGCCACCGACACCGCCGGCGGCACCGTCACGGAGCAGATCATCAACGCCTACCGGGTGCGGTGACCGACCGCCGCCCGGCCCTCCGGCAGGAGGGCCGGGCGGCGTCCGGCGCTAGCGACCACCCGGCGAGTGGCCCGTGCCCTGCGCCCGGGGCCGCCGGTGGTCGGTCAGCCGGAGTCCGACGCCGCGCACGGCGACGACGGTGACACCGGTGCCCAGCTGGTCGAGCTTGCGGCGCAGCCGCTTGACCAGGGACTGCACGTCCGCCTTGTCTTGCAACCCCTCGTCGTGCCAGACGGAGCGGTGCAGCTCGGCGTAGGTCCACACCCGCACCGGCTCGGTGGTCAGGCAGGCCAGCAGGTCGCGCTCCAGCCGGGTGAGGACGATCTCCCGGTCCCCCCAGCGGGCGACGGAGCGGGCCGCGTCGATGACGAGCGTGTCGTCCGGTGGTGGGGGCGCCGGGGTCGCAGGGGGCGGGGTGGCGAGGTCCGCCGGCGGTGTCCCCGGCGTCGCGAGCAGCCGGCGCAGTTCGTCGAGGTCGGCGACCAGGAGCAGGGGTGCGACGCCGTCGAGCAGCTCGGTGAGGCGGATGCGCTCGGCCGGCGCCGAGGTCACCCCGATCACCAGCGGGAACGGGTGCTCCGCTGTGCTCGTCTCCTGCTCGGTCACGTTACCCCCCGCCCGGAGGTACCAGCGGCAGAAATTGCCGCTTATGGGAATCGCCGTGACAGTAAATGTCAACCAGGCCCACCGGGAGGGAACCTGTTGGTGACAAGTTGCTCACGTACGGTGCTTGATCGCGCTTTCCTGTCGATCATAGTGTCCACTCAGGCAGCCGGCGTAGACCCGCACGGCGCCTAGGGGGCTTGGGGGGTTCGTTCAAACCGGTGTGATCCGACGGGAGAGGAGTTCCCTGCGCCCTTCCGCCATGGCTCGAACATCCGCGGGTCGTTCTGGAGGAGGCAGCACCGATGCTGAGACGTCCACACAGGAGGGGCCTGGCCGGTCGGCTGGTGAGTGCGGGCGCGGCCCTGGTTCTCGCCGCGACCACCATGGCCGCCACCGGCACAGGCGCACAGGCTGCGCAGACCGGAACGGGAACCGGCGCATCCGCCGGCGACAAGATCCGTCCCGAACTCACCCGGCAACTTCAGGGCAAGAGCGAGGGCGACTTCTGGATCCACTTCGGCGCCAAGGCCGACCTGGGCAAGGCCGGGGCGAACAAGGACTGGGCCGCGCGGGGCACCGCGGTCGCGGAGGCGCTCAAGAAGACCGCCGAGGACAGCCAGGCGAAGGTCCGCGCCGAACTCGACCGCTCCGGCGCGAAGTACCAGACGTTCTGGGCGACCAACGCCATCAAGGTCAGCGGTGGCTCCCTCACCATGGCGCAGAACCTCGCCGCCCACGCCGAGGTCGACGGCCTGTACGCCCCGGTCGAGTACAAGCTCCCCGAGGTCACCAAGGGCACCGACGAGAAGTCGGTGAACGCCCTGGAGTGGGGCATCGCGAACATCAACGCCGACGACGTCTGGTCCCAGTACGGCGTCAAGGGCGCCGGCATCACCGTGGCCAGCATCGACAGCGGCGTTCAGTTCGACCACCCCGCGCTGGTCAGCTCCTACCGGGGCAACAACGGTGACGGCACCTTCGACCACAACTACAACTGGTTCGACGCCGCCGGCACCTGCGCCACCGCACCGTGTGACGAGGACGGCCACGGCACGCACACGATGGGCACCATGGCCGGTTCCGACGGCGCCAACCAGATCGGTGTCGCCCCCGGGGTCAAGTGGATCGCCGCGAACGGGTGCTGCCCGACCGACGCCGCGCTGATCTCCTCCGGCCAGTGGATGCTGGAGCCCACCGACCTCAACGGGCAGAACCCGGACGCCAGCAAGCGGCCGAACATCATCAACAACTCGTGGGGCACCACGCTGCCCTCCAACGAGCCGTTCATGGAGGACGTGACCGACGCCTGGACCGCCTCGGGCATCTTCGGCACCTGGTCCAACGGCAACAACGGGCCCGCCTGCCAGACCAGCGGCTCGCCGGGCAGCCTGGCCAGCAACTACTCGGCCGGCGCGTACGACATCAACAACAACATCGCCAGCTTCTCCTCGCGGGGCGCGGGGCAGAACGGCGAGATCAAGCCCAACCTGTCGGCGCCCGGGGTCAACGTCCGGTCCAGCGTGCCGGACAACTCCTACGCCAGCTACAGCGGCACCTCGATGGCCGCGCCGCACCTCGCTGGGGCGATCGCGCTGCTCTGGTCGGCGGCGCCCACGCTCGTCGGCGACGTCGCGGCGACCCGTGCGCTGCTGAACGACACGGCGGTCGACAAGGCCGACACCCAGTGCGGCGGCACCACGGACGACAACAACGTCTACGGTGAGGGCCGGCTGGACGCGCTCGCGCTGCTCAACGCCGCCCCGATCGGCGACAACGGCACCCTGGCCGGCAAGGTGACCGACGCGGCCACCGGCACCCCGATCGCCGGCGCCACCATCGCGCTGACCGGCGCGGCCACCCGCTCGCTGACCACCGCCGCCGACGGGACGTACTCGTCGCTGCTGCTGGCCGGCGACTACCAGGTCACCGTCTCGGCGTTCGGCTACCAGACCAGGACGCTCTCGGCGACGGTGACCACGAACACGACCACCACGCTGAACGTCGCGCTGACGGCGGTGCCGAGCGTCACCGTCAGCGGTCAGGTCACCGACGGCTCCGGGCACGGCTGGCCGCTCTACGCGAAGGTGAGCGCCGAGGGGCTCCCCGTCTCCGACTACACCACGCCCGCCAACGGCCGCTACAGCCTCAAGCTCCCGGCCGGGGCGACCTACCGGCTCAAGGTCGAGTCGCAGTACCCGGGCTACCCGGCCGTGACCAAGGAGGTCGTGGTCGGCTCGGGCAACACCACCAGCAACATCGCCGTACCGGCCGACCCGAACGCGTGCACCACGGCGCCCGGCTACACCAACAGCTCCGACGGCGTGTACGAGACCTTCGACGGCACCAGCGTGCCCAACGGCTGGTCCGTCGTGGACAACGCCGGCACCGGCCAGGTCTGGAAGTTCACCGACAGCGGTGACCGGGGCAACCTGACCGGCGGCTCCGGTGGCTTCGCCATCATCGACAGCGACGACTACGGCAGCGGTGGCCGGCAGGACACCTCGCTGGTCAGCCCCGTCGTCAACCTCACCGACGTCACCGCGCCGGTGATCCGGTTCAACCAGGACTTCAACTGGCTGAGCTCCGACCGGGCGGACGTCGACCTCAGCCTCGACGGCGGCACCACCTGGAGCAACGTGCTCCGCCAGGCGGCCGACGTGCGCGGGCCCCGGGTCACCGAGGTGCCGATCCCGCAGGCGGCGGGCCAGGCGCAGGTCCGGGTCCGTTTCCACTACTACGACGCCTCCTGGGAATGGTGGTGGCAGGTCGACAACGTGCTGATCGGCAGCAAGCTCGTCTGCAAGCCGGTCGACGGTGGCCTGGTGCTGGGTCACGTGCGGGACAAGAACGACAACGGCTACGTCAACGGCGCGACCGTCACCAGTGACGACCGCCCGGCGGAGAAGGCGACCTCGGTGGCGACGCCGGACGACACCGAACTCGCCGACGGCTTCTACTGGATGTTCTCGTCGCTGACCGGCCAGCACCCGTTCACAGCCAAGGCCGGCAACTACGTCAGCCAGACCAAGCAGGTCGCCGTCGAGGCCGACTGGGCGACGGCGGCGAACTTCCAGCTGGCCGCGGGCCGGCTGGCCGTGCAGCCGACGTCGGTGACCGGCACCGTCCGGATGCCCACCGGCAAGGTCAGCAAGACCTTCACGGTGACCAACACCGGCGGGGCCCCGGTCGCCGTCGAGTTCAGCGAGCAGGACGGCGGGTTCGTCCTGCAGCGGGCCGACGGGTCCCAGCTGTCCGAGCAGCAGCTGCTCGGCTCGCCCGGCGCGCCGGCCCAGCGGCTCACCACCCCGACGTCGCTCGCCGCCCGTCCGTCCGGCAAGTCGGCCACCGCGGCCGCCACGCCGACCGGTCCCCAGGCGGCGCCGTGGACGGGCATCGCCAGCTACCCGGCCAACGTGATGGACAACCGGGTGGTGAACCTCGACGGCAAGGTCTACTCGATCGCCGGCGGTGACGGCTCGACGTCCAGCGCGAAGAACTACGTGTACGACCCGATCGCCCAGACCTGGACGGCGATCGCCGACCTCCCCGCCGCGCGCAACGCCATGACGGTCGGGGTCGTCGACGGCAGGATCATCGCCACCGGTGGCTGGGGCGCCGCCGGACCGGACGGCACGACCTGGTCGTACGACCCGGCGGCCAACACCTGGACCAGGAAGGCCGACAACCCCGCGCCGCGGGCCGCGGCCGGCCAGGCCGTCGCCGACGGCAAGCTGTACGCCATCGGTGGCTGCACCACCTCCAGCTGCCTGCCGATGTCCAACTCGGTGGTCCGCTACGACCCGGGCGCCGACGCCTGGGAGACCCTGCCCAACTACCCGAAGTCGGTGGCGTTCGCGTCCTGCGGCGGGATCGGCGGCACGGTCTACTGCACCGGCGGCAACGACGGGTCCGTCTCGCAGAAGGCCAGCTACGCCTTCGACCCCGGCGCCAACGCCTGGACCGCCGTCGCGGACGCGCCGGCCGACAACTGGGCCAGCTCGTTCGCCGTCGCGAACGGCAAGCTCCTGGTGGTCGGTGGCTCGCAGGGCGGGGCCATCACCAACGCCGGCTTCGCGTACGACCCGGCCACCGACTCGTGGGCGAACCTGCCCAACGCCAACACCCCCCGCTACCGCGGCGGAGCGGCGTGCGGCTTCTACAAGATCGGCGGCTCCTCGGGCAGCTTCAACGCCACGAAGGACAGCGAGGTGCTGCCCGGCTTCGAGGAGTGCGCCGAGGGGCCGGCGGACGTCAGCTGGCTGACCATCGACCAGTCGAAGGTCACCCTGGCGCCGGGTGAGAAGGTCACGGTGACCGTCGGCATGACGGCCAACGTCGACCAGCCCGGCACCTACTCGGCGTCGGTCGCGATCAAGGAGAACACGCCGTACACCGTGCCGCCGGTGGCGGTCACGATGATCGCGCAGCCGCCGACCAGCTGGGGCAAGCTGATGGGCACCGTCTCCGGCCGGAGCTGCCAGGGCGCCGTCGCGCCGCTTCCCGGCGCGGTGGTCCAGGTCGACTCGTGGGCGATGTCCTGGACGTTCGCCACCGACGCCGACGGCAGGTACGCCTACTGGATGGACCGGCGCAACAACCCGCTCAGCATCATCGTCGCCAAGGACGGCTGGAAGCCCCAGACCCGTCAGACGAAGATCAACAACACCACGCCCACCGTGGAGGACTTCACCCTGTCCCCCATCCGCTGTTGACGACTGACCGTCGACCGTGAGGTCCGGCCCGCCCGGTGTCTTGACCGGGCGGGCCGGACCGCGTTCACGGCCCGGATCGGGGTGCCGGCCCCGGCGGACGGCGACGGTGGCGAACGCGGATCAGGACGGCGCGAGGCGGAAGCCGATGCCGCGCACCGCGTGGATGGTCGGCGCCGCGCCCACCCGGCCGAGCTTGCGGCGCACCCGGCGCACCACCGAGTGCATGTCGGAACCACGCCCCAGATGGTCGTTGCCCCACACGGCCCGGTGCAGCTGCGCGTACGTCCACACCTGGCCGGGGGTGCCGGCGAGGCAGACCAGGAGGTCGTGCTCCAGCGGCGTCAGCCCGACCTCACGCTCCCGCCACCGTAGGACGCGGCGGTCGGAGTCGACGTCCAGTTCGGACACCGGCGCGCCGTCCGGCGGCGGCTCGTCGACGACCGCGTCACGGGCGGGAGCGGGTCGCGCCGCCCCGGGCGTGCGCAGCAGATCGAGGAACCGTCGTGCCTGGTGCGCGCTGGAGACGATCAGGAACGTCTCGGTGCCGCCGATCAGCTGCGCGAGCTGCCGGCGTTCCGCGGCCGAGGACGCGATACCGATGACCAAGGACGGCACCCCCGTCATCATCCGCCCTTCCGTTCCACCCTTTTCGTGAGGCCTTTCCGCAGCGTCCGCGAATTGCCTGCGCAGGCAGCGGGAATCGGCCGCCGGGCGTGGGTGGATTCGGACGCGCGACGGTCGGCAGGTGCGGAGAATGTGCCGGAGCAGCGATTGTGTGAGGCGTTGCGGACCTGTTGATCGGCATCATATAGCCGGGTACCGATGATTGGTATAGCAGTTAACGTCAATGTAACGGCGCTGGCGCAACAGTTTCGACCGCACCGTTCATGCCCGCCGGTACCGCGCGAGGACCGCCGCGCCCACCTGCTCCACCGACAGACACCGCAGGTACGTGGGCGGACCGTCCGCCGGGAAGATCCGCTCGCCGGTGCGGAGAATCGTCGGGAAGGTGAGGAGCCGGTACTCGTCGACCAGGTCCTCGGCCACCAGCCGGCGCACGACGCTCAGGCTCCCCGTGACGATGACATCGCGCCGCTCCCGTCCGACCGCCTCGACCGGGTCGCCGCCGATGATCGCGGAGTTCGCCCAGGCCGAGACGTCGCCCAGCGAGCGGGTGGCGACCAGCTTGGACGCCGCGTTCATCCGGGCCGCGAACGGGTCGTCGCGTCCGGGCCAGAGCCCGGCGAACAGTTCCCAGGTGGTCCGCCCGAGCAGCAGGACCCCCTCGTCCAGCAGGCTGCCGAGGCGGAACTTGTCCCCGGCGACGCTCTCCGGGCCGTGCCGGAAGGCCCAGCCGCCCGTGGGCGTGCCCCCGGATCCGTCCGGGTCCGACACGATCCCGTCCAGGGTCATGAACTGAATGACGGTGACGCTCACGATGATGTCCCTTCGGTAGGTGCTCACCGGTACGTACCGGCGGCACCGGCCGGACTCATCGCGCCGGGCGGAACTCCTCGGCAGGAATCGTCGGGGGCAGGTCGAACGCGTCGAAGACGCGCGGGTCGGCGAACACCACGTTGTGCGTGACGCGCCCGCCGACGACGGTGAGCACCTGCAACGTGTGCAGCCGGTGCGGACCGGCCGGCTGCGGCGCGTACGCGGCGAGGGCCGGTTGCCCGTTGGCGCTCAGCCGTCGCAGGCGCCAGCCGGCGCCGCGGGTCCGGAACACGCGATCCATGAACCGGCCGTAGTCGCGGCTGCCCCGGTACCACAGCGGCACCGGCGGCATCTCCAGGACCGCCTGGTCGGCGAGCAGCCGCACGAGCCCGGGAACGTCGGCCGCCTCGAACGCCCGCACGTACTCCTGGACCACGGCCCGCACCCGCGGATCGTCCGGTTCGGCCACCTCGCCGGCGTCGCCGACCTCCGTGAGAGCGGCCCGGGCACGCTGGAGCGCGCTGTTGACCGCGGCGACCGTGGTGCCCAGTTGCGCGGCGACCTCGGCGGCGCTGAATTCCAGCACCTCGCGGAGCAGGAGCACGGCCCGCTGCCGGGCCGGGAGCACCTGCGTGGCCGCCACGAGCGCGAGCCGCAGGTCGATCCGCGTCTCCACCTCGATCCGGTCGTCGGGGAACGGCTGGAGCCACGGGATGTCCATCGAGGGTGTCAGCGGGGCTTCCGGGTCGTCGCTCGGTGCGCCCAGCCCGGACGGCAACGGCCGTCGCGCGCGCCCTTCCAGCGCGGTGAGGCACGCGTTCGTGGCGATCCGGTACAGCCAGGTCCGTTGCGAGGCGCGCGCCGGGTCGTAGCGGTCCCTGGCCCGCCAGGCTCGCAGCATCGTCTCCTGCACGACGTCCTCGGCCTCGTGGAACGAGCCCAGCATCCGGTAGCAGTACGCCAGCAGCTCACCCCGGTGCAGCTCGAAGTCCACGCGCCCATCCTGGCGTACGTCCTCCGGGACCCGGCACCCGGCGGCTAGGCCGGCACGTCCTGCCAGAGCTCGTTGAAGGCGATGCTGTCGAAGAAGGCGGTCCCCTCGACCACCTTGCCGTCCCGCATCCGCAGGAACCAGGCGACCGTGTCGGTGTACGTCGTGCCGATCGTGGTGGTGCCCGCGCCGTTCCACGCCACGATCACCATGTCGGCGCTCGGGTCCTCGTAGATGCCCCGGATGAGCACGGGCCGGAAGGGATCCTGCGCCGTGAAGCGCGCCCCGAAGGGCGTCAGCGCCTCCTCGATGAACTGCCGGGCGGGTTGGTAGAGCCCGCCCGCCACGGAGCGGCCGATGATCTCCCACCGCATGTCCTCGGCGAAGATGTCGGTGATGGCGCGGGTGCCGGCGGACCAGGCGGCGAAGGCGTCCGCCACGATCTCCCGGTTGGCGGTCATCGGCGGCTCCCGTTCTCCCTGCGGCGGCACCCGGACGTGCGTCCGCTCCGCCCATCCTCCGCCGCCACGTCCGCGCCCGGTGGCGGATTCGGCGCGCCGCCCTCCCCGGGGCGGCAGGAGCACGCCCCACCGGTACGCAGTACAGCACCTACCCTGAACGCGTGGATCGGTGTGACGAGTGTCTGTTCGTCTATTCCGCGCTCGACAGTGGCGAGCTGCCGGGGCGGCTGCGTGACCTGGCCGGGCACTTTCCGGCCGCGCTGCACGGGGCGCCGGACGTGCGCCGGCGGCCCGCACCGGAGGTGTGGTCGCCGCTGGAGTACGCCTGCCACGTCCGGGACGTGTTCCGGGTGCAGGGTGAGCGGCTGGCGCTGGCGCTGCGCGTGGCGGAGCCCGAGTTCACGCCGATGGGCCGCGACGAGCTGGTGGTCACCGAGCGCTACAACGCCCAGGACCCGGAGGTGGTCCTCGCCGACCTGGCCACGGCCGCCGAAGGGTTCGCGGCCCGCTTCGGGGCGCTCGGCGAGGCCGACCTGGCCCGCACCGGCGTCTACCCGTGGCCGCAACGCGAGGTGCGGACCCTGCTCTGGCTCGGCCGGCACACGGTCCACGAGGCCGAGCACCACCTGCTCGACATCCGCCGCGCCGGGTCCCGGACGGCCGGCGGGGCCTGACGCCGACAGGCGTCAGGCCCCGCGACCGCGAGCCGGACCGGGGTCGGGTCGGCGGGGCGAGG
>NZ_JBEXLM010000043.1:0-47464 GCF_040609975.1 Micromonospora sp. NPDC004551
CCCCGGGCAACCACCCCTCTTCCCCACCCCCCCCCTCTCCCTACCCCCCCCCGGGCCCGGCGGGGCCGGTGGGCCCCGCCGGGCCCGGGCCCGGCGGCGCAACGCCGGCAGATCCGCCGGGTACGGTGCGGTCGCGCGTGCGGCGCGGTGGACCAGTTCGGCCAGACCGTCGGGTACGACGTCCACGGTCACTCCTCCTCGGCGAGCACGGCCCGCAGTTCGGCCAGTCCTCGCGAGAGGCGGCTCCGGACGGTGCCTTCGGTCAGGTCCAGCACGGCGGCGGTCTCGGCGGTGGAGAGGTCCAGCAGCACCCGGCAGATGATCACGGTGCGCTGGCCGGTGGGCAGCCGCTCCAGGGCCGACCGGGCGGCCATCCCGGCCGGGTCGGGTGCGGCCGTCGCCGGGTGCCGGTCGTCGGCCGGTGGCCGCTCCCGGCGCACCTTCCGCCACCAGGAGGTGGCCCAGTTCAGCCCGACCCGGAACACCCAGCCGCCCGGGTTGTCCAGACGGCGCACCCGGTCCCAGCGGGCGTACGCCCGGGCCATTGCCTCGTCGGTCGCCTCCCGGGCCACCGCGGT
Source organism: Micromonospora sp. NPDC004551 (assembly GCF_040609975.1). Lineage (NCBI taxonomy): Bacteria > Bacillati > Actinomycetota > Actinomycetes > Micromonosporales > Micromonosporaceae > Micromonospora > Micromonospora sp. NPDC004551. Next base: position 579 of record NZ_JBEXLM010000043.1, read on the forward strand.
GTCCCCGACGGCCAGCGCGAGCGCACGGTGGATGCGATCCACGTGGTCCCGGTAGAACTGCTCGAACGGCAGGTGCGAGGACGTGGCGCGGTCGCGCGGCAGCACGTCCGGCGGACCGGGCGGTGCCGACGGGTGGCTTCCCATGTCCGGTACACGTTCCGGAGGCGGGTTTCGTTCCCGTGTAATCGCGGTGATGGAACGGCTGGCGCTCAGAGTCACTCTGCGTCCCGAGTATTCATGACCCCGACCCTTACCCACGCACGCTTTGCTCTGCAGCCACCGGCGCAGCGGCAACCTTCCGTGTCCGGTGCCCATGTGGCTGCAGAGCAAAGCGGGGTGGAGAGGGGTGAGGGCGCCCGGGCGAGCGTGCCTCCTCTGTCCCGATACAGGGACTTCGTTGGCGGGAATCGCCCTGACGGGCAGTCAAGCCGAGCCACGCTGAGTGACGCCCCGCCCCTTTCCTGCTCGGTCACGGTCTCCGGCCTCGGGACTCGGGACCGGGGGTGCCGCAGCTCATCGGAAAGCGGTGCACTGTCCACAGGCACCTCGGTCGTCCACAGCCGGAACGGCCGGGGTTGCCGCGTTCGGGTGCGTGAGAAGAGCGTGGGCTCATGAGCACCCCGTTGACTCCTGACGAGCCGGCCGATGAACCTGTCGAGCCGCGCACGATGCTCACCGAGCCATTCGACATCCCCTGGCCCGCCCCGGGCATCGTCCGCGCGGTCCGCCGCCGGGCCGACGTCAGCCAGCGGGAACTCGCCCGAGTCGCCCGAGTCCATCCGACGACCATCGGGAGGATCGAGGCCGGCACGCTCACCCCGAGCATCGCCATGCTGCGTCGCATCATCGGCGTGGCCGGGTTCCGTCTCGCCGTGGTCGACGAGTTCGGCCGTGTCCTCGCGCCGATGCGGGACCGCGACGACCTGCGCGACGGCGCCGAGCGCCGATACCCGTCCCACCTGGACGTGATCGCCGATCCGGAGCCGGGGGAGTGGTGGGCCGATCTTTACGGGCTGGCCCGCCCGCCGGAGACCTTCTACCGGGACCGGGCATACCGCGACGCCCTCCGCCGGCGCAGCCAGTGGGAGGTGCGGGTGGCCAAGTACCGGGGCGTGCCTCCGCCGCCCGACCCTCAGCGGTGCGGATATCGCAACGGCCCGCCGCTCGGCTGGTGAGCCGGGCGGCGGGCCGCTTCGCGGTACCGCTGTCAGTCGTCGTTGCGGATGGTGCCGATGCCGGTCACGTCGGCGAGCCGGAGGCCCGGCACGCCCGCCACGTAGAGCGTGAGCTGCTCGTCCGCCTCGCGCTTCCGGTCACCGCGTACGGTCACCGGGAAGGTCAGCGAGGTCTGGCCGGCGGCCAGGGTCTTGCAGCCCACGTACGGGTCGTAGTCCGACCCGGCCTGCGCCGTGGTGCCGTAGGTGGTGGCGCAGATCAGGGCCGGCGCCGAGAGCGGCCGGGAGACGGTCACCGTGAACGTCATGGTGGTGTCGCCCTTGTCGCCCTCGTCCACCGCCGCGTCGGAGACGCTCAGCGACGCGCGGGAGCGGAACCTCGCCACCTGCGGGTCGTGGTCGCTGGCCCCTCGGTCACCCAGGCCCTCGGCGTCGGTGGGGTAGTCGGCGTTGATGTGCGCCGTGCGTACCTGCACCAGGTCCTCGTGCATCGGGTCGTTGACGAAGAGGTTGTCCAGCGTCTGCGCCTGGCCGTCGTAGGTGTACGAGTACGCCGCCGCCGGCACGTCCGCCACCAGGTCGTCCCAGAGGTTGTGCAGGCCGGCCTGGTACAGCGGGGCGAGCTGGTCCGACGGCGTCGGGTTCGCGGCCGTGGCGATCGGGTCATCCGGGCGCGGGAACACGTTCAGGTCGCCGCCGTAGACCACCCGGGCGTTCGGGTCGGCCGCCTCGACGGCCTGCACCAGCGCCGCCCCGTACGCGGCCTGCTCCCGCCGCTGCCCGACTCGGGTGTCCGGGCCGGACGAGAAGTGGTTGGTGGCCGCCCACAGCGTGAAGTGCTCCGGCGAGCCGGGCGCCGCCGCCACGGTGAACTTGGCCAGCTGGACGGCCCGGGTGTAGACGTTGCTGCCGTCCACCCCGGTCGAGCGGTCCACGTCGGCCGGCAGCACGGCGTTGAACCCCTTCGGGTTCTGCACGTCCGCGTTCGACGGCAGGGCCGCCGAGCGGTACTGCACGGTCGGCGTCGAACCCAGCACCGGGTCGGCGGCGCTCGCCTCAGCCAGCGTCAGCCGGTCGGTGCGGTAGAGGAACGCCGAGGCGATGCCCCGGGCGTCCGCGCCGGTCCGGTCGTACGCCGCCGCGTAGGCGGGACCGCCGGCGGCTGCGATGGCCAGCGCCAGCTCCTGCACGGTGTCCGGCGCGCCGTCGGCGTTGTTCGTGTCGCCGCAGACCAGCTTCCCGTCGGCCACCGTGCAGATGTCCTGGTCCTCGGCCTCCTGCACGAGCACCAGGTCCGGGCTGTGCAGGGCGCCGGTGATCTGCCGCGCCTGCACGCCCAGCTTCTCCGTGTACGCCGCCTCGCTGGCCGGCACGTAGTCGAACGGCGGGCTCACGCCCGGGCAGCCCGAGTTGCCGGTGAAGTCGCAGCCGTCGAACGGGTCGTCCCGGTAGTCGTACAGGTTCTCCACGTTGTAGGTGGCGACCGCGACCTCGCCGCTCCGGTCGGCCGGCTGCGGCGGGTTGTTCTCCGCCGGGTCCGCGCCGCCGGTCAGCGTGAGCTGCTCGGGCTGCACGCTGTACTTGCTGAACGCGTACGAGATGGCGCCGAAGGCGTCCTCGGTCAGCGTGTCGAAGGTGCGGGCCTCGGGCAGCAGCGCGGTCGAGTCCGCGGCGGTCGCCTTCACGCCACCGGCGCCCAGCAGGATGCGCTGGTAGTTGCCGTTGTCGAAGAGCGTGCCCGGGATGTCGTCCAGCGGGTGCGCGTCCCGGAACACCCGGCGGGCGTACGGGTCGGACCGCTTCATGATCGGGTCCTCCCGGTCCAGCACGTAGACCTCGGAGTCCAGGGTGGACGCGAAGATGTGCCGCGGGGCGGAGACCCCGCTGCCGGAGCGGACCCGCATCCGCTCGCCCTCGTGCCGCTCCCAGAACAGGCCGGCCGCGGCGGCGTCGGCCGGCGGCAGCGCGTCGTCCACCCGGACGGCGGTGTCCACGTTCAGCCCGGAGTCGAGCTTGCGCACGAGGGAGGCGCTGGAGAGCTGGGTCTGGTTGAAGTACTCGGAGACCCGGCCGCGCAGCACCACCTCGTCACCGACGGTCGGGGCGTAGCCGCCGATCAGCGTGGTGAACGAGCCCATGAAGACGAAGATGCCGTCCGAGGTGAGCGCGTCGCCGTCCTCGGTGCCGGTGCGGCTCTGGAGGTAGAAGCCCCACTGGTCGGCGCCGGCCGAGGTGCGGGTCAGCGACTTCTGGGTGATCACGCCGCGCACGTCGTAGAGCATCGAGCTGGTGCCGTTGCCGCTGGCCGGGGCGAACGGCGACCGGTCGGTGCGGCCGTCCTCGTCGTCAGCGGTGCGGCCCTGCACCTCACCCACCGACAGCACGGCGGTGGCCTGCACGGTCAGCGTGCAGGTCGCGGTGCCGCCCTCGGCGTCGGTCGAGGTCACGGTGACCGAGTAGGCGCCGGCCGGCAGGCCGGTGGCGGTCAGCGTGGCGGTGGCCGTGCCGCCGGCCGCGGTGGCCGGGGTGAACGCGGTACGGCTGATCGAGCCGCTGGCCGGCGCCGGAGTGACCGCGGTGACCGCGAGGTCGGTGACGGTGTCGTCGGCGTCGGTGGCGGTGACCTGGCGGGTCGCGGTGGCGCCCGCCTCGACGGTCAGCGTGCCGCCGCAGGTCAGCGTCGGCGCCTGGTCGACCGGGCCGCCGTCGTCGATGCGGTGGCTGCCCAGCCCGTCGAAGGTGTCGGTGGCGAAGCCCTCCCACTGCACGGCCGGGTCGAAGGCGTTCGTCGGGTCGGTGTCACCGGCGCTCACCGAGGGGAGCCGGCGCAGCGTGTTGTCGGCCGTGCTGGTGAGCCCGGTGCCCCACTCGGTGCCCGGGTCGACGCCGACCTGGCCGATCGAGTCGATGACCGTCGTGCCCTTGCGCAGCACGATCGCGTCGTCGCCGTTGTAGAGCGAGCCGCCGTAGGTCTGGTCGGCCTGCGCGAGGATCGCCGGCGCGGCCGTCGAGGCGGCGAAGACGAAGACGTCACCGGTGGCGACCGTGCCGGTCAGCGGCACGTTCGTCGAGGTGGTGGCGCCGTTGAAGAAGAGCTGGAGCTGGTAGCCGGCGGCGGCCAGGTCGATCGGCGCGCCGGTGCCGTTGAAGAGCTCGACGGCCTTGTTGTTGGACGAGCCCTCGACGTACTCGGAGATGAACAGGTCGGTGGGCGCGGCGCTGGCCGCGGGGGGTGCGATACCGATGGCCGTGACGGAGACAGCGGCGGTGGTCGCGAGCGCGGCGAAGGTGCGGCGCGTGCGCATGGAGCCTCCACGATGGGTGGACAGGAACTAACGCACGTTAAGTGGCGTTCCGGTCCGCCGTCCATCCCCCGGGCAGCCGTTTGATGAATATCCGTCAGCGCTGGCTGTCGAGCCGGTGCACCAGCTCGGCCACGTCCACGCCGTATTCGCACCAGTCCCGGTCGGGCCGGTAGCCCAGCTCCGCGTTGACCTTCAGCATCGCCTCGTTGGCCTGCGCGTTCCAGGTCTGCACCTCGGCCAGCTCCGGCTCGGCGGAGCGCAGCTCCAGCAGCATCCGGGCCTTGATGGCCCGGTCGATGCCGTAGCCCCGGTGGTCGCGGACCACGATGGTGTCGTACTGGTCGGCCCGGGTCGGGTGCTGCGCCGGCACCACCACCTCGGTCAGCCCGGCCACCTCCCCGGTCTGCTCGTGCAGGGCCAGCACGATGTACGGCTTCATGCCCCGCCGGTGCAGCGTGTCGAGGCTGTCCCGCAGCCGCTCCGGGTCGTAGGAGCTGGGCCGCAGCTCGCCGTCGTCCACGTCGCGCACCTCGGCCTTGGCCCGCGCGTACGCCTCGATGAGGTCGTCGGGCGGCCCGCCGGGGCAGAACTCGACGTGGTAGCCGGCGCCCACCTCGGTGGCCATCTCGGCGAGCACCGGCCACTCGACCGCGCCCAGGTCGAGCACGCTGCGGGTCTCGACGTATTCCCTCGTGAAGCCGAGCGCCTCGTAGAACGCCACGGCCGGGGTGTCGCCGACCACCTCCACGCCGATCGACTGGAAGCCCTCGTCCCAGACCCGGCGGGCGGCCACCCGGACCAGCTCGCGGCCGAGGCGGCTGCGCCGGGCCGTGGGGTGCACCAGCACCTCGAGCACGCCGATGCCGCCGAGCAGCAGCACGTTCACGTGGCCGAGGATCGGGCCCGGCGTGCCGTCGGGGGCCGGGTCGGCCTGGGCGACCCAGGAGATCCGGCGCTCACCCGGCATGACCTCGGAGAGGTATTCCCGCAGGGAACTCTCCCGCCAGGGCGGATCCTGCGGCAGGTCGGCCGCCAGCACCGCGTTCAGCGTGTCCAGCAGCGACGCGATCTCGGCGGACGACGCGGTCCGAGGGTCCCACTCGCGCACCATCACCTGTCTAGCTTGCCGTCAACAGCAGCCCGGGGGAAGGGTCAAGTCCGCGAATGTATGCAACCGGTCACGTCACGTGCCGCTCAAGCGTCCGTATTCGTCGGCCTTGTCGAAGACGTCCTGTGCGTAGCGGCGTACATCGTTGTAGGAGAGGATGGCGCCCCACCAGTCGCCCGGGATGCTCATGTTCCGGCCGCCCTGGCAGAGGTAGCGGCCGGCGGCCAGGGCCGCGTCGTCGATGTCGTGGGGATTCTTGACGCCGTCGTTGTCGGCGTCCGCACCGATCTGCTGCCAGGTGCTCGGGATGAACTGCATCGGGCCGAGCGCCTTGTCGTAGACCGGGTCGTGGTCGAGCTGCCCCTGGTCGGTGTCGAGGATCCGGGAGCGGCCGCCCTGCCCGTCCAGCGGCGCGCCGAGGATCTCCGGCACGGCCACGCCGTCCGGCCGAAGGGTGGCGTTGTCGTACGACCCGTGGCGGGACTCGACGTAGCCGATCGCGGCCAGCGTGGTCCAGCTCAGCTGGCAGCTGCGGTTGGTCTGGGCGAGCACCAGCTCGGCGTAGCCGTACGCCTGCAGGGCGACCGGCGGGATGCGGGTGGTGGCGCTGATCCGCTGCGCCCAGCCGGCGAGCGCGTCGGCCGGGCGCCCGGGGACTCCCGGGCCGGCGACCGGGCCGGTCGGCGTGTTGCCGCCTGGGGTGGCCGTGCCGGTCGGGCCGAGGGTGCCCGGCAGCCCGGTCGCGCCGGGGACCACCGGCCCGCTGGTCGCCCCGGGCACCGCGCCGGTCTGGGGCACGCCATGGACCGGGGCGTTCGTGGTGGCGTCGACGGCAACCGGCTGCGGCTTGCGGACCGCCGCGGGCACCAGCAGCGCGCCGGCGGCAGCGGTGGCCGCGACCAGGGCGAGCAGGAAGAGCCCGGGCACGGTGGTACGCCCGCTGGGACGGCGCGACCAGGCGCGGGTGGCCCGGGCCGCGCCGGCGGCGAGCTGCCGCGGCGGCATCCGGACCGCGTGCGCGAAGGGCACCCGCCGCCGACGACCGGCCTGCGCACCGCCCGGCTCCGCCGTCGCCTCGACGGGCTCCGCCTCGGCACCCCCCGGCTCCGCCTTCGCGTCGCCCGGCTTCGGATCCGCCGGCTCCACCTTCGAGCGTGCTGACTCCGCCGGGGAGCCGATCGGCCCGGTGGCCGGGTCGCTCGCGGCGTCGCGGCGAGGGCGGGGGACGGGGCCGGAGCCACCGTCGGGCGGCGCGGCCGGTCGCAGGGGTCGAACCGTCGATCGCTGCTCGCCGTCCACCACCCGTCGAGTATCACCCATGACTGCCGGGGCGTCAGGTCCGGCCGTACGCTGATGGCATGCCCCGCTACGAGTTCCGCTGCCGCGCCTGCGGCGACACCTTCGAGGTCAACCGCCCGATGGCCGAGGCCGGCCAGCCGGCCTCCTGCCCTCAGGGACACGCCGACACCGTGAAGCTGCTCTCCACCGTCGCCGTCACCGGCCGGGGCGGGTCCGGCCCCGTCGGCGGGGCGTCCGCCCCGAGCGGGGGCGGCTGCTGCGGCGGTGCCTGCGGCTGCTGACCGCCCTCGGCCCGGCGGCCGATCCGGCCTGCCGGCCGTGTGATCCTTTGGCACCTTGAGTCGGGATCTGCCCGGCCGTTCTCACGATGCGTGACCGCGTGACCATAGGGCAGCATGAAGCCGACGTCACGGGGCGGAGGTTCCACGCATGTCGCCACGGATCGACCTCCCGAGCGGTTGGGTGACCTTCGTCTTCACCGACATCGAGGGCTCCACGCGACTGGCCCAGCTGCTCGGTCCGGGCTACCGCCCGGTGCTGCGGGAACACCGCCGGCTGCTGCGCCACACGCTGGCCGGCACGGACGGGGCGGAGCTGCTGACCGAGGGCGACTCGTTCTTCCTCGCCTTCCCGGACGCGGCCGCGGCGGTGCACGCCTGCCTCACCGCGCAACGCGCGCTGGCCGGCCACGACTGGCCCACCCCGGAGGCCGCGCCCCGGGTGCGGATGGGGCTGCACACCGGCTACGCCGAACCCCGCGACGGCGAGTACGCCAGCCCCGAGGTGCACCGGGCCGCCCGGGTGGCCGCCGCCGCCCACGGTGGACAGGTGCTCTGCTCGGCCGCGACCGCCCGGCACGCCGATCCGCTGCCCGACGGGGCGTCCCTTCTGGACCTCGGCCTGCACCGGCTGCGCGGCTTCGACGACCGGGAACGGCTGTTCCAGCTCGTCGCGCCCGGCCTGGAGCGCAGTTTCCCGCGGCCGCGTACCGCCGACGCGGTGGCGCACAACCTGCCCACCCAGGTCACCTCGTTCGTCGGCCGGCAGGCCGAGCGGGCCGAGCTGCGGCGGCTGGTCGAGACGTACCGGCTGGTGACCGTGCTGGGCGCGGGCGGTGCCGGCAAGACGCGGCTGGCCGTGGAGCTGGCCTCCGGCGTGGTCGAGGCGTACCCGGACGGGGTGTGGTTCGTCGACGTCGCCGCGGTGACCGATCCGGGGCTGGTCGCGTTCGAGATCGCCGCCGTGCTCGGGCTCCGCCCGGAGCCCGGCCGCCCCATGGTGGACACCCTCGTCGAGTACGCGGCGGCCCGGCGGATGCTGGTCGTGCTGGACACCTGCGACGCGCAGCCGGCCGCCTCGGCCGAGGTCATCTCCCGGCTGCTGGCCGGTGGCCGGGGCGTGCGGGTGCTGGCCACCAGCCGCGAGTCGTTCGGCGTGCCCGGCGAGGTGGTGTGGCGCATCCCGCCGCTCTCGGTGGACCCGGGCCCGGACGGCGGGGCGAGCGATGCGGTGGCCCTCCTGCTGGCCCGCACCACGGCGGCCCGGGGCGGCCGGACGCCGGAGCCCGCCGAGCAGGCCGACCTGCGCCGGGTGGTCCGCCGGCTGGACGGGCTGCCGCTCGCCATCGAGCTGGCCGCCGCACGGCTGCGGGTCCTCTCCGCCGGGCAGCTCGCCGAGCGCCTCGACGACATGCTGGGCACGCTGGACGCCGGGCGGGAGGAGCTGGAGCCGCCCGCCGTGGAGGCCGGCTGGACCGGCAACCAGCAGGACACGGTCGACCTGGTGGCCGCCGCGACCGGGGCCGCTCCGGCCACCCCGACCAGCCGGGCGGTGCAGCGCTCGGCGAGCGAGCGGCACCTGACCATGCAGGCCACGGTCACCTGGTCGTACCGGACGCTGGGTGCGCGCTCGGCCCGGCTGCTGCGCTGGCTGGCCGTCTTCGCCGGCCCGGTGGACCTGCCGACCGTGCAGTGGCTGCTCGACGACGACCCGCTCGACCCGCTGTCGGTGCTGGTGGACAAGTCGATGGTGCTGGCCGAGCCGCACGCCTCGGGCAGCACCTACCGGATGCTGGACCCGATCCGGGCGTACGCGGCCCGGCGGCTCATCGGGGCCGGTGAGGAGCAGACCGCCCGGGACCGGCACGTCGCCTGGTCCCGGCACGCACTGGAACGCGCCCACCTGGGCCCGGACGGCCGCCCGGTCACCCTCTCCCTGTACGCGCTCGACCCGCTCGCCGGGGAGTTGCGGGCCGCGCTGCGGTGGTGCGCCACCGGTGGCAGCGCCCGCTCCGGTCTGCGGCTGGCGGGCGGGCTGGACCAGTGGTGGCGGGAGCGGGGGCTGGCCCGGGAGGGGCGCCTCTGGCTGTTCCGGCTCTACGGGCGGATCGCCGAGACGGGGGAGCCCATCCCGGAGGCCGAGCTGGCGGCGGCGTACCACATGCACTCGTTGCACGCCGGGGCCGACGGCGAGTTCGCCGAGGAGCTGCGCTACTCGCAGCGGGCCGAGGCGGCCGCCCGGCAGGCCGGCGACCTGGGGTTGCTCGCCCGGGTGCTGGCGGGCCGGGCCGCACCGCTGGTCGACATGGGACAGTTCGTCGAGGCGGAACGGGTCTGCCGGGAGGTCATCGACTGGGCGTACGACCAGGACGTGGTCTCCGACGCGCTGCTCGCCGTGTACAACCTGGCCGAGCTGCTCTGGCGGCGGGGCGCGCTGGACGAGGCGGCCGAGGTGCTCGGCGCGGCCCGCCCGGTGGAGGCGGCCCGCCCGGTGGAGCGGGGCCGCCGCTCGGTCGACATGCTGCTGGGCCTGGTGGCGCTGGCCCGGGGCGACCTGGTCGCCGCGCACGAGCACCTGCTGGTGGCGCTCCGCTCACGGATGAGCCACGGCTACCTGGGCCGGGCGTGCGACACGGTGAACGCGATCGCGGTGCGCTGCGCGCTGGGCGGTGAGCCGGTGACGGCGGCCCGGCTCTTCGGCGCGGCCCAGGCCACCCGGGCCAGCCTGCGGGCCACCCCGGGCATCTACGGCCCCTACTGGCTGGCCCGCCAGACGGATCTGCGGCGCGCCCTCGGCGACTCGGCGTTCGACACCGCCTACGGCACCGGTGCCGCCCTCCGTCTGGAGGAGGCCGCCGCCCTGGCTCTGGATCTCGAACACCCCGACCTGAGCGCTCCCGACTCGCCCCGCTTCACCACGCCCGCCCCGCGCCGCTCCACGGCGAGTTGACCAAGAGGTTCGCGTCGTGATCCGGGCCTCCGGCGACGCGAACCTCTTGGTCGACGTGGGGACGAACGAGGGGGCGGGGGTCAGTGCCGGGCGGCGGCGCGTTCGGCGCTCGCCTTCATGCGGGCGGCGCGGTCCAGGTCGGCCTGTTGCACCGCGGCGACCGAGCCGAAGACGCTGACCGCCTGGTAGTAGGTCCAGGCGAGGCTGTAGCAGGCGGGCCGCACGATCGAGTTGTAGGTGGCGCAGACCCGCTTCAGGTCCTCGTAGAAGGCGCTGTCCAGGCGGGACTTGTTGGCCGAGAAGCGGCCCATCGCCTTGTAGTTGCGGTAGCCGAAGTCGTGCCGGTAGCAGGAGAGGCTGAAGTTGAACCCGAGCGGGTTGTCGGGGCTGGACGAGCAGTAGTCGGTCGACCAGTCGAAGGCGTACTCGGTCCAGGCGGCCTTGTTCAGCCGGCCGGCGTTCCAGGCGTTGTAACTGGTGGCGCTGGTTTGGGTCCAGCTGGAAAGCACGGCGAGCTTCTGTTCGGTGCTCACCGCGGCGGCGGCGGGGGTGGCCACGCCGATGGCGGTGAGCAGGGCGATCGTGCCGGCGGCGAGCAGGGTGGTGAGTCGTCGGGACACCGGTACCTCCCCGGGGGGTGTGGGTCAGATGTCGATGATTTTCGATCAACTGGGGATCCGTGAGCGATGCCGCGGGCGACGTGTTGGTGACATGCGTCGAAACAGACGAATGCCTTGGTCGGTGACGCCCTCGGCCGTATACTCGCCTACGAGTAATCGGTGACGAGGAGGCGGCGGTGGCGAAGCGACGCCCGGTCGGCAACCTGCTGGCCCTCGCCGTGCTCGCGGCGCTGGTCGAGCGGCCCCGCCACCCCTACGAGATCGCCGCCGTGCTGCGCGCCCGCGGCAAGGACCAGGACATGCCGATCAAGTGGGGCTCGCTCTACACGGTGGTGGCGAACCTCGAGCGGCACGGCCTCGTGGCGGCGGTGGAGAGCGCCCGGCAGGGGCGGCGCCCGGAGCGGACCGTCTACCGCATCACCGAGGCCGGGCGCGCGGAGCTCGTCGACTGGACGCGGGAGCTGGTCGCCGTCCCGGAGCGGGAGCAGCCCCGGTTCGAGGCCGGCCTCTCGGTGCTCGGCGTCCTGGCGCCCGACGAGGCTCTCGACCTGCTGCGGCTGCGCCTCGACCGGCTGGAGGGTCAGCTCGCAGCGCAGCGGGCGGCGCTGGCCGGGCACGCCCGCGAGGTGCCCCGGGTCTTCCTCATCGAGGCCGAGTACGACCTGGCCGTCCGGCAGGCCGAGGCGACCTGGGTGCGCGGCCTGCTCGACGAGTTGACCACCGGCGCGCTGCCGGGGCTGGCCGAGTGGCGGGCCTGGCACGAGACCGGCGCGGTGCCGCCGGAGTGGGCGGACCTGGCGGACCTGACGGAAAGGGGGACCGAGCCGCACTGACAGCGGACCCCGGCGGGGGTGCGGGAACACCGCCGCCGGGGTCCTGACCTCTCGAACCGAGACCGCGGGAACGGCAACCCGGCCGCAAGGTGGCAACCGCAACGATAACCGGGCTCCCGTCCCCGGGCCGGTTCGTGCCCGACACGACCCGAGACCGGAGGAAGAGATGAGCACGAAGGACCTGCGCGCGCCCAAGCGCAAGCTGCTGCCCGAGATGGAGGGGCGGACCGCCCGCTGGTACGCCCGGAATCGCGGCTCCGCCGCACAACTGGCCGAGTACCGGCGGCAGGCCGCCCGGCTGGCCGAGGGACTGCCCGCCGGGGCGGCGGTGCTGGAGGTGGCGCCCGGCCCGGGCTACCTGGCGATCGAGCTGGCCCGGCTGGGGGCGTACCGGATCACCGGGCTGGACGTCAGCCGTACGTTCGTGGAGCTGGCGGGGGAGGCGGCCCGGCGCGCCGGCGTCGAGGTGACCTTCCGCCAGGGTGACGTGCACGAGCTGCCGTTCCCGGCGGGCTCGTTCGACCTGGTGGTCTGCCAGGCCGCGTTCAAGAACTTCGTCCGCCCGGTACGGGCGCTGGACGAGGTGCACCGGGTGCTCCGGCCGGGCGGCCGGGCGGTGATCCACGACCTGCGCGCCGACGTCGCACCGGAGGACATCGAGCGGGAGGTGGCCCGGATGGGGCTGGGCGGGCTGGACGCCTTCTGGACCCGCTCGGCGCTGCGGATGCTGCGGCGGCGGGCGGTCACCGCCGACGTGTTCGCCCGGCTCGCCGCGGAGAGCGCCTTCGGCGGCGCCGAGGTGGACCGGGAGGGGCTGGTCGGGCTGGAGGTGCGGCTGCACAGGGCGGCCTGAGAACGCCGGGACGCCCGGGGCACGAGCCCCGGGCGTCCCTTGTCGTGCGGGTCAGCGCACGAAGCGCGGCGGGCTCGCCGGGCTCTCGTTCCAGACCCGGTCCAGCGCGGTCACGTAGTAGGTGTGCGCGCCGTCCGTCGCCGTGGTGTCCACCCAGGACTGCACGTCGCCGTCCGCACGGACGGTGGCGACCAGGTGGGACGCGTCGGCGAAGTCGCAGCGGTCGGCCAGGCCGGCGCCGTCGAACCGGTAGATCGCGTACGACGTGGCCGTGCCGAACGGGCCCTTGCCGTCGGCCGGCTGCCGCCAGGTCAGCCGCACGCCGTCGGCCTGCCGGTCGGCGCCGATCACCACCGGGGAGAGCAGCGGCTTGGAGGGGAGCTGCGACATGGCCGGCACCAGCGAAGGCCGGGAGTAGTGCTCGGCCGCGTAGATGTCGGTGGCGCCGAGCCGGTTCGCCCGCACCTGCACCGCGGAGAAGTGCACGTTGCCGAGCACCTCCGGGTACGACCGGTTGAGCGTCAGGTGGTTCGACAGCTCCTGCGGGTTCATCCAGAACGAGCCGTACGCCGGGTCACCGCTCTTGTAGTCGGCCTGCCCGATGTAGAGCTGGACGTCGGTGCCCCGCACGGTCTCCGCCCACCACGGCACGAGCCGGGCGTAGTCGGCGGCCGGGTACTGGCCGATGTACCAGTAGAGCTGCGGCACGATGTAGTCGATCCACTCCTCCTTGACCCACTTGCGGGTGTCGGCGGAGATGATGTCGTACGACTGCGAGCCCGTGGTGTCCGAGCCGTTCGGGTCGGCCGACTTGTTGCGCCAGATGCCGAACGGGCTGACGCCGAACTTCACCCACGGCTTGACCGACTTGATCTTGGCGTTCATCTCCTGGATCAGCAGGTTGATGTTGTCCCGCCGCCAGTCGGCCTTGTCCGTGAAGCCCCGGTTGTACTGGGCGAAGGTGGCGTCGTCCGGGTACTGGTACGTGCCGCTCGGGTACGGGTAGAAGTAGTCGTCGAAGTGCACGCCGTCGATGTCGTACCGCTTGACCGCGTCCATCATCGCGGTCTGCACGAACTCGCGGACCGCGGGGATGCCGGGGTTGTAGTAGAGCCGGCTGCCGGCGACCCCGGCGGGCGGGTAGGCGAACACCCAGTCCGGGTGCTGGCGCACCGGGTGGTTCGGGGCGAGCTTCGAGATGTCGGCGCCCGCGCCGCCGGGAGCCGGCATGGAGACCCGGTACGGGTTCATCCAGGCGTGGAACTCCAGGTTCCGCTTGTGCGACTCCTCGACGAGGAAGGCCAGCGGGTCCCAGCCCGGATTCTGGCCACGGACGCCGGTCAGGTACTCCGACCAGGGCTCGACCTCGGAGGGCCAGAACGCGTCGGCGGTCGGGCGGACCTGGACCACGACGGCGTTGTGGTTGAGCTTCTGTGCCAGGTCGAGCCAGGCCAGGTATTCGGCCTTCTGCTTGGCGACCTGGTCCGGCGCGGTCCAGGAGTCCTTGCTGGGCCAGTCGATGTTCGTCACCGAGGCGATCCACATGGCCCGGAACTGCCGCTTCGGGACGGCCGGGTCGGTGACGCAGGTGGTCGCGGTGGAGTCGGTCGCCGTGCTGCTCTCCGCGGCGCTCGCGGGTGTGCCGGCGACGAGCGCGCCGAGCAGGGCCACGGCCAGCCCGGCGGCTCCGAGCCGAGTTGCCTTCATGCGGTGCGGTCCCTTCGTTGGGGCTCACAGGGGGCGGTGTCGGATTGGCGGCGGACGTGCGGCGCATCCGGCAAGATTCGCCGCACAGTAACTGTCCCCGGTAGAAAACTTTCATCAATCCGGACACCGCGCAAGACCTGGGGGCGGATCGATGCGCAGGTGGGGCCGAACGTCCGAGGGTGAACCGGGCCACAGTCCGGTGAGTGACCCGTCCGACACCACGCGTATCGGATTGGCCGGTGAAGCGCCTGGGTAGCTTGCCCGGTCACGGACCGCCACCGTGGTGGTCGCTCGGTGGGAGGTGATCATGTCCGTCCTGCGGACGAAACCGATCCGGGACGTGCTCGCCCAGGGTGACGCCGACGGCGAGGACGGCCGGCCCGGGCTGCGTCGCCGCCTCGGCGCGATCGACCTCATGGGCTTCGGCATCGGCATCGTGATCGGCACCGGCATCTTCACGCTCACCGGTATCGAGGCGAAGAACCACGCCGGCCCCGGTGTGGTGATCTCGTTCGCGATCGCCGGCGTGGTCGCGCTGCTCGCCGCCCTCTGCTACGCCGAGCTGGCGTCCAGCGTGCCGACCGCCGGCAGCGCCTACACCTACGCGTACGCGACCATGGGCGAGATCGTCGCCTGGATCATCGGATGGGACCTGCTGCTGGAGTTCGCGCTCGGCTCGGCGGTGGTGGCCCGCGGCTGGTCCGGCTACCTCGCCCAGCTCTTCGGCCTGCCCAGCGCCTGGTTCGCCGAGGAGGGCAGCGTGGTCAACCTCGGCGCGATCGCCATCGTGCTGATCCTCGGCGCCATCGGCATCGTCGGCATCCGCGAGTCCGCCCGGGTGACCAACCTGCTGGTCCTCGTGAAGGTCGCCATCTGCGTCTTCATCGTGGTCGCCGGGCTGTTCTTCGTGAAGGCCGCCAACCTCAGCCCGTTCGTCCCGACCGCCGAGCCGGCCGGGGGTGGCGAGGACGGCATCCGGCAGCCGGTCACCCAGGCCCTCTTCGGGCTGGAGCCGTCCGTCTTCGGCTTCGCCGGGGTGCTGACCGCCGCCGCGGTGGTGTTCTTCGCGTACACCGGTTTCGAGGCCGTGGCGAACCTCGGCGAGGAGACCCGCAAGCCCCGCCGCGACCTGCCGCTGGGCCTGCTCGGCACGCTGGGCATCTCCACCGTGCTGTACATCGGCGTCTCGCTCGTCCTGGTCGGCATGGTGCGCTACACCGACATCGACGAGGGCGCCCCGATCGCCTCCGCCTTCGAGGCGGTCGGCGCCAACTGGGCCGCCGTCCTGGTCTCCATCGCCGCCGTCGCGGGCCTGACCAGCGTGATCCTGGTCGACCTGGTCGCCATGGGCCGGATCGGCTTCGCCATCGGCCGGGACGGGCTCATCCCGCCGTCGATCGCCAAGATCCACCCGCGCTGGGGCACCCCGTACCGGATCTCGGCGATCATGACGATCGGCGTGGCCCTGCTGGCCGGCTTCCTGCCGCTCTCCGCGCTGGCCGACCTGGTCAGCATCGGCGCGCTCTGCGCGTTCGTGCTGGTCTCGATCGCGGTACCGATCCTGCGCCGGCGGCGCCCGGACCTCACGCGGCCGTTCAAGGTGCCGTTCTCGCCGGTGCTGCCGGTCGTGTCCGCGCTGGCCTGCCTCTACCTGATGTTGAACCTGTCGGTGGAGACCTGGATCCGGTTCCTCGCCTGGATGCTGCTCGGCGCGCTCATCTACTTCGGCTACGGCTACCGGAAGAACCGCCTGGCCCGCCGCGAGGCGGCCACGGAGGAACCGGCGCCCGCCGTCCGCTGACCCGCGCGAAGGAGGGATACCGGCGGGAGGGGGCCCCTCCTTCGCGCTCACGGGCGCGGCTGGGGCTCCGCGGTCGGGCCCTTCACCACCGGGCGGCCGTCGGTCCAGACCACCTCGTCGAGCCAGACCTGGCGGCCCGGGTCGGTGCTGCCCTCCTGGCCGGGCGGCCAGGCGTGGTACAGCAGCCAGGTGCGGCCGTCCTTCTCGACCATCGACGCGTGGCCCGGGCCGGAGGCCACCGCGTTCGACGCGAGGATCGGGTTCTCCGCGGCCTTCACGCACGGCCCGGTGGGGCCCTCGCAGACCGCGTAGCCCTCGGCGTAGGTGGCCCGGTCGTAGGCGTTGGCGGCGAAGAAGAGCAGCAGCTTCCCGTCGTGCCGGTGGAAGAACGGGCCCTCGATCAGCGTGCCCTCCCAGGGCTCGGTCTGCTTGAGCAGCTTCGTCGGCGCGCCGACCAGCCGCAGCCCGTCGGGCGAGAGGCGCTGCGACCAGAGCCAGGTGTCCACCCCGATGGCGTTGCCGTCGTTCTTCCAGAGCAGCCAGAGGCTCCCGTCGGTGTCCCGGTACGGGCTGGCGTCGATCGAGCCACCCAGCTCCGCCTGGCAGACCAGTGGCCCCGCCGCGTCGTCCCGGTACGGCCCGAGCGGGGTGCTCGCCACCGCCCGGCCGAGGCACTGCCGGCCGGAGTCCCGGTCGGCCACCGTGTAGTAGAGGGCGAAGCGGGCCGGGGCGAGCTGGATGACCTCCGGCGCCCAGGTCTTCCCGGCGTCGGCCCAGGGCGGCAGCGCGGGCAGGGCGTCACCGGCGTCGGTCCACTCGACCAGGTCGGGCGAGGTGAGCACCGGGACGTTCCGGCCGCCGGAGTTGGTGTGGAACAGGTACCAGGTGTCCGCGACCCGGATCGCCTGCGGGTCGGGGGCATCGGTCCGAATGACCGGGTTGGTGTACACGTGTGCGCCCTCCGGCGTACTCGACGGGGTTCCTCCGCTGCCGCAACCGGCGACGAGCAGCGCGGCGGCCACGGCCGCCGCGCCGCGTCGCCGTATCCGCCGGTCGGTCATCCCTTCAGGCCGCTGCGGGACACGCCCTGGATGATGTGCCGCTGGGCGAGCACGAAGAGGATCAGCACCGGCACGCTGGCCAGCACCGCCCCCGCCATGATCACCGGATAGTCGGTCACGTAGGCGCCCTGAAGCAGGCCCAGGCCGGCCGGCAGGGTCAGCCGCTCCGGGCTGAACAGCACGTAGACCGGCCACAGGAAGTCGTTCCAGTTGGTCAGGAACGACAGCACCGCCAGGGTGGCCAGCGCCGGCTTCGACAGCGGCAGCAGCACCCGGGAGAAGACCTGCCAGTGGTTCGCCCCGTCCAGCACGGCCGCCTCCTCCAGCTCGGCCGGGATGGAGAGGAAGAACTGGCGCAGGAAGAAGACCCCGAACGCGCTGGCGGCGCCCGGCACGACGATCACCGTGAGGGTGTCGAGCCAGCCCAGCCGGTCGGCGATCACGAAGTTCGGGATGATCAACGAGGTCGGGGGCAGGAACAGCGTCCCGACGATCAGCGCGAAGCTCACCCTCCGCCCCCGGAACCGCAGCCGGGCCAGGGCGTACGCGGCCATCGACGCGGTCACCAGCACCAGCAGCGTGTGTAGGCCGGCGGCGAGCATGCTGTTGAGGAACCAGCGCAGCACCGGGTTGGCGGTGTTGCCGAGGATCTGGTCGTAGCCGTAGGTGGAGAACGGGTTCGGCAGCCAGCTCGGCGGGTCCTGCTGCGCGTCGTCGTACGTCTTCAGCGAGGTCAGGGCCATCCAGACCAGCGGGGTCACGAACACCGCGGTGATCAGGAGCAGCGTGGCGTAGCGCACCGCCCGGCGCACGTTCGTCATGGTCGCCCCCTCAGTCTTCCCGGTAGCGGAACAGCCGGAAGTTGACGATGCTGACGACCGCCAGCAGCAGCGCGAAGAGCACGCTCATCGCGGACGCCTGACCGACGTCGTAGTTGCGCAGCCCCTCGTCGACGATCCGCCAGACCACGGTCCGGGTCTGCTCGCCCGGCGCGCCCTGCGTGATGAGGAAGGACTGCCCGAAGACGTTCGCCGAGGCGAGGATCGTCGTGGTGAGCACGAAGAGCAGCACCGGGCGCAGCCCGGGAAGGGTGACGTGGCGGAACCGGTCCCAGGCGTTCGCGCCGTCGACCTTCGCCGCCTCGTACAGCTCGGCCGGGATGTCCTGGAGGCCGGCCAGGTAGATCACCGCGTTGAAGCCGCAGGTCCACCAGACCGTCACGCCGACCAGGGAGACCCAGGCCCACGGCACGTCGGTCACCCAGGGGGTGTCCGCGGGCAGCCCGACCGCGCCCAGCAGCCGGTTGACCAGGCCCAGGTTCGCGTCCAGCAGGAAGCGCCAGAGCAGGCCGATGACCGCGACGCCGAGCACGTACGGGGCGAAGAAGGCGGCCCGGAAGAACGTCCGGCCGGGGAACTTCTCGTTCAGCAGCAGGGCCAGGCCCAGCGGGACGACCACCAGCAGCGGCACCGACAGCACGGTGAAGATCGCGGTCGCCCGGACGCTGGACCACCAGTCCGCGTAGTCGGCCGAGTCGCTGGAGAACAGGTCGCGGTAGTTCTCCAGCCCGACGAACGGCCGGTTCGGCAGCTGCAGGTCCCACTGGTGCAGGCTGATCCAGACGCCGAACACGATCGGCGCCAGCCCGAAGACCAGGAAGAGAACCAGGTACGGCGCGAGGAAGAGGTAGGGCGTCGCCCGGTGCCCCCGTTCCGTCGCGCCCCGGCGGCGGGGGCGGCCCGCCGGGGGCGGCGCGTCATCACGCGCCGCCCCGACCTCGATCACGTCCGCCACGGCGGATCAGCTCCCGTACTTCTTGCGGTTGTCCTCGAGCTGCTTGTTCGCCTTTGCCACGCCGTCGTCCATCGCCTGCTTCGGCGACTTCTTGCCGAGCGCCGCCTCGTTGAAGGCGTTGTAGAAGGTGGTCATGACCTCACCGAGGCCCGGCGCGGCCGGCGGGAAGGCGGCGTACTCCAGCTCGGGCGCGAGCGAGCTGATCTCCGGCAGGGCCTTGAACTCGGCGCCCTCGCGGACCGCCTTGCGGGCCGGGATCTGGCCGCCCTTGGCCCAGTCGAGGGAGTGCTGGCTGAGCCAGTTGATGAAGACCTTCGCCCCGGAGACCTTGTTGTTGTCGGCGCTGCGCTGCTTGACGATCGTGAAGTTGTGCGAGTTCGCCCAGGCGGCCTTCTGGCTGCCGATCTGCGGCAGCGGGGCGACGCCCCACTGCACCGAGGGGCTCTTCTTCAGGTCGTTGATCTGCCAGATGCCGTTCCAGTTGAAGGCGTTCTTGCCGCTCTTGAGCGCCAGGTAGTCGGCGTCCTGGCCGACGTTGGCGGGGGAGAAGCCCTGCTTGATCATGTCGACCAGCCAGGTGCACGCCTCGACGGCCGGGTCCGAGTTGAAGGTCGCCTTCGCCACCTCACCGTCGAACAGCGTCCCGCCCCACTGGTGCAGCAGGCTGTAGAAGGTCATGCCGCCGGTGAACTGGAACGGGCTGACCCAGAAGCCCTGGATGCCCGACTTCTTCAGCTCGGTGAGCGCGGCCGTGTATTCGTCCTTCGTGGTCGGCGGCTTGTTCGGGTCCAGCCCGGCCTTCTGCATGACCCCCTTGTTGTAGTAGAGGCCCAGCGGGTGCATGTCCAGCGGGATGCCGTACCGCTTGTCGTGGTAGATGCCGCCCTTCCAGACGGTCGGCGCGAAGTCGCCCTCGCTCAGCTCCAGGGCCTTGGCCACGTCGTCGAGCTCGGTGATCACGCCGCGGGCGGCGAAGGTGGCGAGCTGGTCCATGTGCATGACCGCGATGTCCGGGCCGTTGCCGCTGGTGACCGCACCGGGCAGCTTGCTGTAGTAGTCCTGCCACTCGTACGTGATGACGCTGACGGCGATGTTCTGGTGCTCGCTGTTGAACTGCTCGACCAGCTTCTTGAAGATGTCGCCGTCGCCGCCGGTGAAACCGTTCCAGAGCTTCAGGTCGACCTTCGGGCCGGTGTAGTCCTTGCCGCCGTTGCCGGCCGCCGTGGACCCCTTGGTGCTGCTGCCGCCGCCGCAGCCGGCCAGCGTCAGCGTGGCCGCCGCGCCGAGCCCGACGCCGAGGCCGAGCAGGCGACGCCGGCTCATCTCGTTCTGGATCATGCGTACTCCTTGGGGGGACGGGATGCAGTATTGCCTGGTCACGGCTGAGGCGTGAAGCGCAGCAGGTTCCAGGAGCAGGCGGGCAGCGCCACAGAGCACCGGCCGCCGTCGAGGGTGGGGGTGGTGACCTCCCGAGGCGTCACCCGCTCGGGCTCCGCCTCGGTGTTCGTGGCGGCCGGATCGGCGCCGGCCGCGAGGGTGGTGTGTCCGGCGGCTCGCAGGCCGGGCAGCCCGCGCAGGTCCAGGTCGAGCGGGAGCTCGTTCGGGCCGCGGTTGACCGCGAAGACGGCCAGCTCACCGCTCTCCTCGTCGTGCACGGCCACGGTGTCCAGCACCGGCACCTCGCCGTACCGCTTCGTCTCGTACGTCGGGCCGACCGGCTCGGTGCGCAGCACGGTGCCCCGCGCGTGCCGGGCGGTCAGGGCGAACGGGTGGAAGATGCTCTGCCGCCAGGCCGGCCCGCCGTTGCGGGTGCGGATCGGCGCGATCACGTTGGCGAGCTGCGCCTGGCAGGCCACCCCGACCCGGTCGGCGTGCCGGAGCAGGGTGATCAGCAGATCGCCCACCACCACGGCGTCGACGGCGTTGTAGTCGTCCTCGATGAGGGCCGGGGCCTCGACCCAGCCGCGCCGGTCCAGGTCGGCCTGGAGGCGGGACTGGTACCAGACGTTCCACTCGTCGAAGGAGATCTTCAGCTTGCGCTTCTGCCGCTGCTTGGCGGCCACGTGGTCGGCGGTGGCGACCACCTCGCGGATGAAGTTGTCCATGTCCACGGCCGAGGCCAGGATGCTGGCCCGGTCGCCGTCGGACGGGTCGTAGTAGGTGTGGGCCGAGATGTAGTCGACGTGCTCGTAGGTGTGCTCCAGCACGGTCGCCTCCCAGGAGGCGAAGGTCGGCATCCCCCGGTTGGAGCTGCCGCAGGCGACCAGGCTGATCGAGGGGTCGATCATCTTCATGGCGCGGGCGGTCTCGGCGGCGAGCCGGCCGTACTCGTCGGCCGTCTTGTGGCCGACCTGCCACGGGCCGTCCAGCTCGTTGCCGAGGCACCAGAGCCGGACCCCGTACGGTTCCTCGGCGCCGTGCTTGCGGCGCAGGTCGGACAGCTGGGTGCCGCCCGGGTGGTTGGCGTACTCCAGCAGGTCGCATGCCTCCTGGACGCCGCGGGTGCCGAGGTTGACCGCCATCATCGGCTCGACGCCGGCCTCGGCCGCCCAGGTCATGAACTCGTTCAGCCCGAACGCGTTGGTCTCGATGGTCTTCCAGGCCAGGTCGAGCCGGCGGGGACGGTCCCCGACCGGGCCCACGCCGTCCTCCCAGCGGTAGCCGGAGACGAAGTTGCCGCCCGGGTAGCGGACCACCGAGACGCCCAGCTCGCGGGTCAGCTCCAGCACGTCCCGCCGGAAGCCGCGCGGGTCGGCGTTCGGATGGCCGGGCTCATAGACGCCGCCGTAGACGCAGCGACCCATGTGCTCGACGAACGAACCGAAGAGGCGGCGGTCGGCCGCGCCGACGGTGAAGGTCGGGTCGATCGTGAGCTGCGCGTTCGGCACGGGTGCCACCCTTTCCTCAGTGCTGTCCCCGGGTGACCTCGGTCACTCGTGTCCCTGGTTTGTACAACGTTGTAAGCAGCGATGTAAAGGGATCGTTACGGCGTCGTGACGCGGTAGAGTGCGCCCGAGCAGTCACCCGGGAGGGAAGTCCAGTGCGGCACAGGCTCAAGGACGTCGCGGAACGGGCCGGCGTGTCGGTGAAGACCGTCTCCAACGTGGTCAACGGCTACCAGCACGTCCGAGCGGACACTCGCGCGCGGGTCGAGGCGGCCATCGCCGAGCTCAACTACCGCCCCAACCTCTCGGCCCGCAACCTGCGCAAGGGGCGCACCGGGGTGATCGCCCTGGCCGTGCCCGAGCTGGACATCCCCTACTTCGCCGAACTGGCCCGGCACGTGGTCTCCGCCGCCGCCGGTCACGGCTGGACGGTGCTGATCGACCAGACCGGCGGCGGCCCGGAGCAGGAACGCAAGGCCGCCAGCGGTATCGGCGACCACATGATCGACGGTCTGATCTTCAGCCCGCTCGCGCTCACCGCCGACGACCTCGCCGGCCTCGACGGCATGCCCATGGTGCTGCTCGGCGAGCGCGTCGACCACGGCCCCGCCGACCACGTCGTGGTCGACAACGTGGCCGCCGCCCGGGAGATCACCGCCCACCTGGTCGGGCTCGGTCGCCGCCGGATCGCCGCCATCGGCTCGCAGCGCACGCCCGAGGGGGCCAGCGCCCGGCTCCGCTTGGCCGGCTACACCGCCGCGCTGGCCGACGCCGGCATCGCCTACGACGACCGCCTGGTGGCGCCCGCGCCGGCCTGGCACCGCGCGGACGGCGCGGCCGCCATGCGGCACCTGCTCTCCACCGGGGTACGCCCCGACGCCGTCTTCTGCTTCAACGACACCCTGGCCCTCGGTGCGCTGCGCGCCCTGCACGAGGCCGGCCTGCGGGTGCCCGACGACGTTGCGGTGGCCGGCTTCGACGACATCGAGGACGGCCGCTTCTCCATCCCCACCCTGAGCACGGTGGCCCCCGACAAGGAGCGCATCGCCCGCCTGGCGGTCGAGCTCCTGGCCAACCGCCTGACCTCCGACCCGGACGCCCCGCCCCGGGAACTGGTGGCCCCCCACCGCCTGGCCCTCCGCGAGTCCGCCCCACAAGGTTGATCATGGGGCTGGCGGCGAAGTCGATCTCCTGAAGTGCCGCAAACCTCATGATCAACAGGGAGGGCGCGCGGGTCAGTCGAAGAAGCGGGCCAGGTGGGAAGATGCCGGGGCGGGGGCGTCGGGCGGGAGAGGGGTCAGGTCGGCGAAGATCGAGGCGCCGTCGCAGCCCACGTGCAGCGGGTACCAGCGCGGGGTGCCGGGCGGGCGCTGACCGCAGATGCCCTTGAAGGTCTGTACGTCCAGCAGGCGCACGTGGGTCGGGTCGGCGACCGCGTTCACGTGCCGCCACCACGGGCTCATCACGTGCAGCACGCCGCCCGGGCGCAGCGCCCGGTGGCACTCGTCCAGCAGCGGCAGGAAGTCGATCAGGTGCTCCAGGATGTGCACCGCGAAGAGCACGTCCACCGAGTCGTCGGCCAGCGGCAGCGAGGCCGACAGGTCGGCCACCGCGTTCACTCCGGGCGCCGGGTAGATGTCCAGACCCAGGTTTCCCGGCCACTGCTTGGTCGCCCCGCAGCCCAGGTCCACCACCACCGGCGCCCGGCCGGCGACGCTCACCCGACACCAGACGCCCAGCACCCCGTCGAGCCGGCCCACGAGGTCCCGGACCAGCCGCAGCTGGGCCGGGTCGGAGACCGCGCCGTCGAGGTGGGCGACGCCCCGGTCGAAGCGCACCTCCACGGTCAGCCCGCGCAGCCGCTCGTCGTGCCGGGCCTGATCGGCCCACGCCTCGGCGAGGAAGCCGTCGACCTCCCGCAGCCGCTCGCCGGAGAGTGCGGATTGCCCCACCGCCACCATGCGCCCACCTCCCGGGCGGCGCGATACCCGCATCACCGCCCGATATGCCTCACGAGCCCGAGCCCGAGCCCGAGCCCGAGCCCGGCCGCCGGTTCGCTGCGCTGGTGCGGGGGTCAGCCGGCGATCGTGCGGCGGGCGGTGCGGGAGCCGCGCATCCGCTGGCGCGGCTGCGGGGCGGCCGCCTTCGGCCGTTTCAGGTGGTAGCGGTGCAACTCGTTGTTGCCGGGCAGGGACGGGTCCTCGCTCATCGCGACCAGTTCCCAGCCCTGGTCGCCGGCCCGGTTCAGGTGGGCCAGCGCGGTGTCGCCGTACGGCGTGACGTCGATCATGGAGCCGTCCGGGCCGTACCAGATGAAGACGACCTCCCACCCGATGTCGGTGGTGGCGGCCTGGCGGCGGCGGACCAGCAGCGCGTACTCCCACTTGAGCATGGGGTCATTCTCACCCCGCGCGACCGGGTCGGCACGGATCAGTCTTCGGCGATCCGTCCGTCCGCTACGCGGAGCCGCCGGTTCACGCTCACCGCGTCCAGCATCCGCCGGTCGTGGGTCACCAGCAGCAGGGTTCCCGGGTAGCCGGCCAGGGCCGATTCGAGCTGCTCGATCGCCGGCAGGTCCAGGTGGTTGGTCGGCTCGTCGAGCACCAGCAGGTTCACCCCGCGCCCCTGGAGCAGGGCCAGCGCGGCCCGCGTGCGCTCGCCGGGGGAGAGGGTGGCCGCGGGCCGCAGCACATGGTCGGCCCGGAGGCCGAACTTGGCCAGCAGCGTCCGCACGTCCGCCGGGCTCAGCTCGGGTACGGCGGCGCCGAACGCGTCCAGCAGGGGCTGGTCGCCGAGGAAGAGCCCCCGGGCCTGGTCCACCTCGCCCACCACCACACCCGGGCCGAGCGCGGCGTGCCCCTCGTCGAGCGGCAGCCGGCCGAGCAGCGCGGCCAGCAGGGTGCTCTTGCCGGAGCCGTTCGCCCCGGTGATCGCCACCCGGTCGGCCCAGTCGATCTGGAGGTCCACCGGGCCGAGGGCGAAGTCGCCGCGGCGTACCACGGCGCCCCGGAGCGCGGCCACGACGGCGCCGGCGCGGGGCGCGGCGGCGATCTCCATCCGCAGCTCCCACTCCTTGCGCGGCTCCTCGACCACCTCCAGCCGCTCGATCAACCGCTCGGTCTGCCGGGCCTTGGCGGCCTGCTTCTCGCTGGACTCGGACCGGAACTTGCGGCCGATCTTGTCGTTGTCGGTGGCCTTGCGGCGGGCGTTCTTCACGCCCTTCTCCATCCAGGACCGCTGGGTCCGGGCCCGCGCCTCCAGTTGCGCCCGGGTGCCGGCGTACTCCTCGTACTCCTCGCGGGCGTGCCGCCGGGCCACCTCGCGCTCCTCCAGGTAGGCCGCGTAGCCGCCGCCGAAGTGGTTGACCTGGCCCTGGTGCAGGTCCAGCTCCACGATCCGGGTGACCGTGCGGGTGAGGAACTCCCGGTCGTGGCTGACCAGCACCGTGCCGGCGCGCAGCCCGGTGACGAAGCGTTCCAGCCGGTCCAGGCCGGCCAGGTCCAGGTCGTTGGTGGGCTCGTCGAGCAGGAAGACGTCGTACCGGCTGAGCAGCAGCGAGGCCAGCCCGGCCCGGGCCGCCTGACCGCCGGAGAGGCCCGTCATCGGGTGGTCCAGGTCGACGTGGAGACCCAGCTCGGCGGCCACCTGCTCGGCCCGCTCGTCCAGGTCGGCCCCGCCCAGGTCCAGCCACCGCTCCAGCGCCGTGCCGTAGGCGTCGTCCGCGCCCGGGGCCCCGGCGGTCAGCGCCTCGGTGGCGGCGTCCAGCGCCGCCTGCGCCGTGGTCACGCCGGTGCGGCGGGCCAGGAAGTGGCGAACCGTCTCGCCCGGCCGGCGCTCCGGCTCCTGCGGCAGGTAGCCGACGGTGGCGGTGGGCGGATTCAACGCCACCGAGCCCTGCTCCAGCGGCTGGAGGCCGGCGAGGGTACGCAACAGCGTGGACTTGCCGGCACCGTTGACCCCGACCAGCCCGACCACGTCGCCCGGTGCGACCACCAGGTCCAGGTCGGTGAAGAGGAGACGGTCGCCGTGCCCGGCGGTGAGGTCCTTGGCGATCAATGTGGCGCTCATGAGGGGATCGAGCCTACCGGCGCGGCGAATCGGATGACCCGCGCTCGGGGCCCGGCCGGGGTGAGGGAGACTCACAGCCGTGGTGACCACTCTGGCGATCGACTGCGGGGGCGGTGGGATCAAGGCCTCCGTGCTGGACGCGGCGGGGACCATGCGGGCCCGGCCGCTGCGCGTCCCCACCCCGTACCCGCTGCCGCCCGCCCTGTTCGTCAAGACGCTGCTGGATCTCGGCGGCCGGCTGCCCCCGGCGGACCGGCTCACCGTCGGCATGCCCGGCATGATCCGGCACGGCGTCGTGGTGGCCACCCCGCACTACGTGACCCGCTCCGGCCCCCGCAGCCGCGTCGACCCCGACCTGGTCGCCCAGTGGTCCGGGTACGACGCGCGCACCGCCCTGGCCGAAGCGTTCGGCATTCCGGCGCTGGTGCTCAACGACGCCGAGGTGCACGGCGCGGGCGTGGTCGCCGGGGCCGGCTGCGAGCTGGTGCTGACCCTCGGCACCGGGCTGGGCAGCGCGCTCTTCGACGGCGGGGTGCTCGCCCCGCACCTGGAGCTGTCGCACGCCCCGGTGCGCTGGAACACCACCTACGACACGTACGTCGGGGAGCCGGAACGGCGGCGCCTCGGCGACGCGTTCTGGTCGCGGCGGATCCGCCAGGTGGTGGACGGCCTGCGGCCGGTCTTCCGCTGGGACCGGCTCTACCTGGGCGGTGGCAACTCCCGCCTGATCCGGCCGGAGCAGCTGGCCCGGATGGGGGACGATGTCGTGGTCGTCCCGAACACGGCCGGAATCGTCGGTGGTGTCCGGGCCTGGGAGCTGGTCGGGGACCGGTACGACCCGACCTCCTGAGCGCGATCTTCCCCGAAGGAACACTCGCGGTACGGCTGGTGTTGTGCCAGCGTCGGAGAAAGGGCTGGCGCGACACGAGGAGGTGGGTCGAGTGGATCTTCTGGCGGAGTACCGGCGGGCGACCATGTTCTTCGAAGCGGGTGACCCGACCGGAGCGGCCCGGCTGCTCGAACCGATCGTCGAGGCCGAGCCCGGCAACTCCTCGGTACGGCAGCTGCTGGCCCGCGCGTACTTCCAGTCGGCCCAGCTCAACCGGGCCGAGGAACAGCTGCGCGAGCTGGTCGACCGGGACCCCAGCGACCACTACGCGCACCACGTGCTCGGCCGGACGCTGGAGCGGATGAACCGCCCCGCGGACGCGCTGCGGCACCTGCGTATCGCCGCGGCCATGTACTCGACCAACGCCGACTACACGGCGGCCCTGCGCCGGGTGGAGGGCAAGGTCGGCGGCCGCTGACGGTTGACGCCGAAGGGCAGCCCTCCCGGGCTGCCCTTCGGCGTACCTAGGATGGACCGGTGAAGCTCAAGCTCGATCTCCACGACATCTACAACCGGGGCTACGAGATCGACCGCGCCCTGCGGGACATCATGAACGAGGCGGTGGCCAAGAAGGCCAGCATGGTGGAGATCATCCCGGGCAAGGGCTCCGGCCAGCTGAAGAAGAAGGTGCTGCGCTTCCTCGACCAGAAGGACGTCAAGCAGCTCTATCACCGCGTCGAGAAGGACTCGAAGAACTTCGGCCGCCTCTTCGTCCACTTCCGCTGGAAGTGAGAGCCCCGGCTCCCTGAGCTGTTAGCGTCGGATCGCCAGGGGAGCTGCGGGGGTTCCGGCTGTGTTCGACGGGTTCGAAGAGTTCGACATTCCCACGTCCGGTGCGACCATCCACGGGCGTCGCGGCGGAAGCGGTCCGCCCGTTCTGCTCCTGCACGGCATTCCGGAGACGCACCTCATGTGGCATCGCGTGGCGCCGCGGCTCGCCGAGAACTACACGGTGGTCGCCACCGACCTGCGGGGCTGGGGCGACAGCGGCAAGCCGCCGAGCAGCGCCGACCACGAGCCGTACAGCATGCGGGCCATCGCCCGCGACCAGATCGAGGTCATGCGGAGCCTGGGCCACGAGCGGTTCCACCTCGTCGGCCACGATCGCGGTGCCCGGTGCGCCTACCGTCTCGCGCTCGACGCACCGGACGTCGTCACCCGGCTGGCCGTCCTGGACGTCGTTCCCATCGGCGACGTCTACGACCGTGCCGACCGGGCCTTCAGCCTCTCCTACTGGGTCTGGTCCTTCCTGGCGGCGCCGGCGCCGGTGCCGGAGCGGTTCATCGAGGCGGCGCCCGCCGTGCTCGTCGACTACATGCTCGACAACTGGCCCGAGGTGCCGGACGCGTTCCCGGCCGAGGTGCGCGCCGCGTACGTCCGGCAGTTCACCGACCCGGCCACGGTCCACGCGGTCTGCGAAGAGTTCCGCGCGGCCGCGACGGTGGACTACCAGCAGGACGAGGCGGACCGGGGCAACCGGAAGATCGGGTGCCCGGTGCTGTTCCTGTGGAGCGAACGGGGTCAGGTGGCGAAGCTCTACGACGACCCGCTCGGGATCTGGCGGGACTGGTCGGATGACGTGCGTGGCGGCCCCGTCCCGGTCGGGCACTTCATTCCGGAGGAGGCCCCCGAGGAGACCACGCGGCAGCTCCTGGAGTTCCTGGGCTAGCGCCCGGCCGGCCCGGCCGGCGCCGATCCGGGGACGCACCGCCCCGTCGGGGCCGATAATCCTGGCGGACGCAGCGTCGCCCGCGACCTGTCGTCGACGGGCGGCGGGAGGCCGGGCATGACGACCGGAGGCAGCAGCGAGCTGGTGCGCCCGCCGAACGGGTCGACCCGCGCCACCCTGCTGGAGCTGCTCTTCGACGTCGTCTTCGTGGCGGCGCTGGCGCTGGTCTCGATGCTGCTCGCGGAACGCGCCTCGTGGGCCGGCGTCGTGCCGGTCGTGATCATGCTGATGGCGGTCTGGTGGACCTGGTCGATCACCTCGACGACCACCGACTTCTACGACCCGGACCAGCTACCCATCCAGGCCATCCTGATGGTGACCATGTTCGGCGCCGTGGTGACGGCGGCGGGGCTGGCCGTCGACTCGCACGCGCTGGTCTTCGCGATCGGCTACGTGACCCCGCACCTGGTGCGCGGGGTGGTGCTGGTGACCGTGCTGCACCCGCGCCAGCGCATGGCCGAGCAGCGGGCCGCCCGCTTCCTCTTCTGGTTCGTGGTCTCCGGCTTCTTCTGGGTCGGCGGGGCGCTGCTGCCGGGCGGGTGGCCGCTGGCGCTCTGGGCCGTCGCCGTGACGATCGACTACGTCTCGGCCGGCGCCCGCTACCCGACGCCCGGTCTCGGCCGGGTGCCGCTCGGCCAGTACGAGAAGACGACCGAGCACCTGGGCGAGCGCTACCAGCAGTTCGTGATCCTGGCGCTCGGCGACGTCATCCTGGTGCCGACCCTGGAGATCAGCCGGGCCGACTTCACCCCGGCCCGGTCGGCCGCCTTCGTGACCGCCTTCGCCGCGATGCTGCTGCTCTGGCAGATCTACGTCCTGGGTGCGGGCGACATCGTGCGGGCCAACGCCCCGCGGGTGCTCCGGCGGGCGACCCGGCTGGCGCCGTACACCCACCTGGTCATGCTGGCCGGCATCGTCTGCACCGCCGCCGCCTTCGACCTGGTCGTCGAGCGGCCCACCGGCGACACGCCGCGGCGGTGGATCGCGTTGATCCTCGGCGGGCCCGCCCTCTTCCTGCTCGGCCGCACCCTGTTCACCTGGCGGATCGTCGGCACGATCCCGTGGCACCGGGTGTTCTGGCTGCTGATCCTGCTGGTCGCGATGCCGTGGGTGGGCGAGTGGCCGCCGGTGCTGGTCACCACCCTCGTCGTGTTGATGCTGGCGGGGGTGGTGACCGGCGACGCGATGGGCGGGCGGTTGACCCGTCGCCTGCTGCGGGGGCGTCCCGGCTGACCCGGGGACGGGCGCGGCGGCGAGCGTCAGCCCTCCCTGCGGACCCGGTAGGCGAGGTGGGTGACCTCCTTGCCCTGGACGACCCGGGTGGGTCCCTCCAGCTGGACCGGGGCGATCCGCAGGCCGGCGAAGAACGGGATGCCGTCGCCGAGCAGGACCGGTACGAGATCGACGTGGACCTCGTCGAGCAGGCCGGCCTCCAGCACCTGGGTCGCGATGGTGCCGCCGTTGACGCCGACCTCCTTGTCGCCGGCGAGGGTTTTCGCCCGCTCGATCGCGGCCTCGATGCCGTCGGTCACGAAGACGAACGAGTCGCCCTCCCGGTCCCAGCCCTCCGGCACCTGGTGCGTGACCACGACCACGGGCACGTCCATGGGGTGCCGTCCGCCCCAGCCGTTCGTCATATCGAACAGCCGCCGGCCGACGACGAGCGCGCCGGTCCGTCCGGTCAGCTCGCGCAGGTGTTCCGCGCTCGCCGCCGACGTGCGGAAGGTCATGTCGGGGGTGGCGGTCGCCGTCTCCACGTCGCCGTTGCCGTACCACTGGAAGAGGTGTTCGAACCCACCGTGGGACGCGTCGGCGATGTAGCCGTCCAGCGACATGGTGGCTCCGGTCGTCACCTTCGTCATCGATCTGCTCCTCGGGATCGTGGGCCTGCCTTCACCCGGGAGTAGAAGCTGGGACGCTCCTCTCGACATCCGTCCCGGAACTTCTTCAGAGGGGATCAGAGGGGATACGTCCGGGCCACCGCCAGCATCTCGGAGCTGTGTGAACCGACCACGCCGACGTCGGCGGGCCGGGGCCGGAACCCGGGCAGGCCGCTCAGCCCGTCGCTGGCGTCCATGGCCCGCAGGTTCACCTGCCCCGCCTTCGGCACCAGGGTCAGCGTGACCTCGACACCCTCCGGCGGCGGGGCGTGGAAGACGACGCCGAAGCCCCACCGTCCGCCGCGGGCCTTGACCGGCACGTCCCGCCCGGCCACGCTCGCCGAGCGCACCTGCGCCGTGGACGTGTCCACGTGCAGGGAGAGCAGCCGGACCGGTCGCTGCGGCAGCACCCGGACCCGCAGCACCCGCTGATCGCCCGAGCGGGTGTCGGAGAGGGTCTCCAGCTTCGGGGCGGGCAGGTTCGCGGCCTGGGCCGCGCCGGCCCGCAGCTCCGCGTCACCCAGCCCGGGGAAGTCGTCGGCCACGGAGACGGCGCGGTCCACGTACCCGTCGGTCCAGGGCTGGGGGTCCTCCTCGTGACTGAGCCACTGCGCCTTGCCGGTGCCCGCGTCGAGGGCGTACATGAGGTGGGTCGGCACGGGGTGCGCGGCGTCGAAGCGGTCGACGGCCAGGCCGACCCCGGCGAGCACCACGGCCGCGAGCGCGGCGGCGCCGGCGGGCAGCGTGCCGAGCCGGCGGGCCCGGAGCGCGAGCAGGCCCCGCTGGCCGCCGGCCTGCGGGTGCAGCAGGTCCACGACGGGCAGCGCGGCCAGGCCGAGCAGCACCGCGAAGAGCGCCGCCACGCCACCCATGCCCATGCCGAGCGCCGGGAAGAGCAGCACCACCGTGGGCAGCAGGATCACCACGGCGACCGCGCCGGCCAGGGTCACGGCGACCACCGGCAAGGGACCGTCGCGCCGGGTGGCCAGCGCCGCCAGGCCGGCCAGCGCGCCGGCCAGGGCGGGCAGGGTCGTCAGGTACGCGCCGCCGGGCACCAGCACGGCGAGGAGCACCCCGAACAGTGCCAGCCAGACCAGCCCACCGAAGGCCAGGGCGGCCGGGCCGGCCCAGCGGCGGGTCAGTGCGTACCAGGCGAAGAGGATCGCGGCGGCGAGCGCCACCACGGCGAGCCGGTACCAGACCGGCCGGTACGGGTCGAGCAGTTCGGCGTAGCCGGGCCGGACGGTGGTGACCGCGGTCCAGAGCAGCCACGCGCCCAGCGGCGCGGCGACGACCGGCACGAGGGCCAGCCCGACGCCGGCCACGAGCCGCCCGCTGGTGGCCCGGCCGTGCCGGCGCAGCAGTGCACCGAGCACGCCGACCGCGAGGAGGGCGGCCACGGCCAGCGGCAGGGTCAGCCAGCCGGGGTAGCGGACCAGCCCGCCGGGCACCGGGAAGTAGGTGTCGTCGTGGCCGGAGCGCAGGTCGCGCAGGTCGGTCCGGCCGAACTCGCGGGCCAGCCCGAGCGCGTTGTCACCGTGCATCTGGAGGCTGCCCCGGTTCATCGCCGCCGGCACGTCGAGCGGGGTGTGGTAGACCGCGCCCCCGTCGATGTACGCGGAGTTCAGCCCGACGAACCGGTGGTCGAGGAAGGCGGTGAAGTCGGTGTCGTTGGGCAGCGCCCGGTAGATCTCCACCGCGAAGGAGGTGCCCACCGGGTGCGGGGCGGCCCGGCCGAACGCCTCCACGAGCTTCGCGTTGTTCCGAGAGGTCTCGAACATGATCACCGGGCCGGTGGAGCCGCGCGCCTCCAGGTTGAGCACCACCCCACCGTCGGCGGCCAGGGGGTGGTCGGCGGCGAAGCCGGCGGCCCCGCACAGGCACGCCTCCTCGGCGTCGGTGAGCACCAGCACCACGTCGTTGCGCGGACGGGGGCCGGCGGCCAGCGCCCGGGCCACCTCCAGGATGGTGGACGTGCCCGCGGCGTCGTCGTTGCCACCCGGCCCGGACTGCACCGAGTCGTAGTGGGCCACCAGGAAGACCCGCCCGGTGGAGTCGGTGCCGGGCAGCCGGGCCACCACGTTGCGGACCCGGGCCAGCGTCGCGCCGCCGGCCGCCCCGCTGAGCTGCCCGGCCTCCGGTGCGACGGTGTCCTGCACCTCGGTCTCCAGGCCCAGCCCGCGCAGCACGCCCACGACGTGCTCCCGGACCCGGTCGTTAGCGGCGCTGCCCGCCACGTGCGGCCGCGCCGCGATGACCTTGACCTGCTGGTACGCCCGCTCGGCGCTGAACGCGTCCGCGGGCGCGTCGGCGGGGCGGGGCGCCGGGGTGGACAGGTCGACCAGGACGCCGGCGCCGACGGCGAGCAGCGCGGCCAGCGCGGCCAGCGCGGCGAGCAGCCGTCGGCGCGGCCGGGCCAGCGCCCGATCGGCCGGTCGGGCGCGGAACGGGCCCGGCCGGGCCGGCACGGGGCGGGTGCGGGATACGCCCACGGATGACTCCTCGGGGTGCTTCGGGGGTGGGCATCATCCTGCACCCCCGCGGCCTGCGGCGGCACTCCCACCGGCCGGTGCGCTCCGGGCCGGACGCCGGTCGCGGCGTAACATCGGGCGTTGGCCGAGCCGCTGTTGGTCGGGTGGGCCCGCTCGCCCGCCCACACCGACTCCGGTCGTGTTGTGTGCGACCGTTGTCTGATACAGGATCAGCAGGGCATTCGGAAGGAGCCCCGACATCACCAGCGAACTCCCGCGTCTCGCGGCGGTGACCCGGCCGCACCGGGGGACCGGTCTGCCCGGCGCCCCCGTCGCGCCGCAGGCCGGGCTCGGGCACCACTTCAGCGTGCCGCCCGGCGAGCGGCTGCGGGTCCTGCTGGTCGAGGACGACGAGGGTGACGCCTTCCTGGTCGGCGAGCTGCTCGCCGAGACCAACTCGATGATCGACCTGCTGGTCGCCACCAGTCTCAGCGAGGCCCGGCAGCGGGTGATGGGGGTCGACTGCGTCCTGCTCGACCTGGGCCTGCCCGACGCGCAGGGCCTGGACGGGCTGCGCCGGGTGCTGGAGATGGCCAGCGGTGCGGCCGTCTGCGTGCTCACCGGCCGCTCCGACGAGCACCTGGGCATCGTCGCGGTCGCCGAGGGCGCGCAGGACTACCTGGTCAAGGGCCAGGTCGACGGCGTCCTGCTGACCCGGGCGCTGCGTTACGCGGTGGAGCGCAAGCGCGCCGACGAGAACGCCCGCCGGCTGCGCGAGGTGGAGCTGCGCCAGGCCGAGTCGGCCCGCCTGGAGCGCGGCCTGCTGCCCCAGCCGCTCATGACCACCGACCAGGTGGCGGTGCACACCTTCTACCGCCCCGGCCGGCACGCCGCGCTGATCGGCGGTGACTTCTACGACGTGGTGCAGACCCGGCCGGACCGGATCGACCTGATCGTCGGCGACGTCTGCGGCCACGGGGTGGACGAGGCCGCCCTCGGCGTCGAGCTGCGGGTCGCCTGGCGGGCCCTGGTCCTGGCCGGGGTGCCGGACGACGAGGTGCTGCCCGCGCTGGAGCAGGTGCTCATGAGCGAGCGCCGGCTCCAGGAGATCTTCGCCACGGTGGCCACCGCCCGCCTCGACCTGGCGGCCAACCGGGCCACCGTTCGACTCGCCGGTCATCCGCCGCCGCTGCTGCTCAGCGGGGGTAAGGTCGCCCCGGTGCCGGCCCGGGGCGGTCTGCTGCTCGGCGTACGGCCGCGCCGGCCCGTTGCCTTCGACTTGGAGTTCGACACCGATGACTGGTCTCTGCTGATGTACACCGACGGCCTCATCGAGGGTCGGGTGGGCACCGGTGACGACCGGCTGGACGTGCCGGGGCTGACCGACCTGCTCGCCGACCCCGCCAACCGCGCGGTGCCCCTGGCCGAGCTGCCCGCCTGGCTGGTCGGCCGGGCCGAGCAGCTCAACGGCGGCCCGCTCGCCGACGACGTCGCGATGCTGCTGGTCACCCGCGGCGGTGGCCGGTGAGCGCGAGGAGTGAGCCGGGTCTGCGAGCCCCGCAGTCGCGAACGGAGACGGTTCGGTGAGCGCGAGGAGTGAGCCGGGTCTGCGAGCCCCGCAGTCGCGAACGGAGACGTTGCTGTGAAGGCGTACCAGCAGGGGTGGACCCTGCGACGGCGCGTCGTCGCGCTGCTCGGTGTGGTGCTGGTGCTGCTGCTCGGGCTGGCCGCGGCCGAGGCGACCCTCGCCGCGAAGAACCGGCAGAACATCGATGACGTGCTGCTCAAGACCGGCCCGTTGCGGGTCCAGGCGCAGGAGCTGATGAGCGCCCTGCTCGACCAGGAGACGGCCGTCCGGGGCTACGCGGTGAACGCCGACCGTAACGACCTGGCGCCCTACCAGGAGGGCCTGCGCCGGGAGCAGGACACCGTCGCCGAGATGCGCAAGCTGGCCGTCGACTATCCGGACGTGCTGCGCGAGGTGGCCGTCGTGGAGCAGCGGGCGGCGCAGTGGCGGTCCGCCGTCGCCGAGCCGGTGATCGCCACCACCGAGCGCAGCGGCCCGGCCGCCGGCCGGGCATTGATCACCGACCAGACCCGGCAGCAGTTCGACGGCATCCGGGCGGCGGTGAACGGCCTCCAGGACGAGATCCTGGAGGTCCGGCAGAAGACCGCCGACAAGGTCAACTCGACCAGCAACGTGCTGGTCGTTCTCCTGATCATCGCGGCCCTGGTGGTGGCGGTGGCCGGCGCGGTCCTGCTGCTCTCGCTCGACCGGATCCTGATCCGGCCGCTGGCCGGCCTGGTCAACCAGGTACGCGAGGTGGCCGAGGGCGACTACCGGCACCACATCGAGGGGTCCGGCCCGCCCGAGTTCCGCCTCCTGGCCGACGACATCGACCTCATGCGGCAGAAGATCGCCCGGGAGCTGGACGAGGTACGCGAGGCGCGGGAGCGCATCGAGTGGGTCAACAGCCAGCTCCAGAAGCAGGCCGAGGAGCTCACCCGGTCCAACCGTGACCTGGAGCAGTTCGCGTACGTCGCCTCGCACGACCTACAGGAGCCGCTGCGCAAGGTGGCCAGCTTCTGCCAGCTCCTCCAGCGGCGCTACGCCGGCCAGCTCGACGAGCGGGCCGACCAGTACATCGCGTTCGCGGTCGACGGGGCGCAGCGGATGCAGCGCCTCATCAACGACCTGCTCGCGTTCTCCCGGATCGGCCGGCTCACCACCGGCTTCACCGAGGTCGACCTCAACAAGGTGATGGGCGACGTGGCCGGGCAGACCGAGGCGGCCCGGCAGTACGCCGACGCCGAGCTGACCTGGGACCGGCTGCCGGTGATCCGCGGCGAGGAGCCGCTGCTGACCAACCTGCTGGCCAACCTGGTCAGCAACTCGATCAAGTTCCGCCGGCCGGACGTGCCGCCGAAGGTGCACGTCTCGGCGCGGCTGGTCGACGACGAGTGGGAGATCAGCTGCCGGGACAACGGCATCGGGATCGAGCCGGAGTTCGCCGACAAGATCTTCGTGATCTTCCAGCGGCTGCACTCGAAGGACGCCTACCCGGGCACCGGCATCGGGCTGGCCATCGTCAAGAAGATCGTGGAGTACCACGGCGGCCGGGTCTGGGTGGACACCGACAGCACGGAGGGCACCACGATCCGATTCACCCTCCCGGCCCTGCCCGAGGACGTCGCGGCGGCGCGGGCGGCGGAGCCGGACGCGGTCGAGGAGCCGGCCGGGGAC
The DNA here is from genome assembly GCF_040609975.1 of Micromonospora sp. NPDC004551. Taxonomy (NCBI): domain Bacteria; kingdom Bacillati; phylum Actinomycetota; class Actinomycetes; order Micromonosporales; family Micromonosporaceae; genus Micromonospora; species Micromonospora sp. NPDC004551. The sequence continues at coordinate 36,529 of NZ_JBEXLM010000043.1, forward strand.
GCCGAGGCGACCGGGGACGGGGACGGTGCCGAGGACGCCGCGGTGAGCGTGGCGCGGCAGCCGGACGGCCCGGCACGGGAAGAGACGCCCGAGGGGGCGGCCCCAGACGGTACAACGGGTGGCATGAAGGAGACGGTGGGATGACCGCGCCGGCGGACGGCAAGAGCCCGATCGAGGTCCTGCTCGTCGAGGACGACCCGGGCGACGTGCTGATGACCCAGGAGGCGTTCGAGGAGCACAAGCTCCGCAACCGCCTCACGGTCGTCTCGGACGGCGCCGAGGCGCTGGCCTACCTGCGCCGCGAGGGCCAGTACGGCGACGCCGTGACCCCCGACCTGATCCTGCTCGACCTGAACCTGCCCCGCCGGGACGGCCGGGAGGTGCTGGAGGAGATCAAGAAGGACGAGCAGCTCTGCCGGATCCCGGTCGTGGTGCTCACCACCTCCCAGGCCGACGAGGACATCCTGCGCAGCTACCAGCTGCACGCCAACGCCTACGTGACCAAGCCGGTGGACTTCGAGCGCTTCATCTCGGTGGTCCGCCAGATCGACGAGTTCTTCGTCAGCGTGGTCAAGCTGCCGCCGCGTGGCTGAGCCGCTGCTGGAGGAGGTCGGCGCGCTGCTGCGGGAGGCCGCGGCCGACATCGTGGTGCCGCTGTTCCGCCGCCTCGACGACGCCGACATCTCCGAGAAGGCTCCCGGCGAGGTGGTCACCGTCGCCGACCGGAAGGCCGAGGCGCTGATCTCCGCCGGGCTGCGGGCGCTGCGCCCCGGCTCGGTGGTGGTCGGTGAGGAGGCGGTCGCCGAGGACCCGGCCCTGCTGCGGCACCTGCGCGGCGGCGGTGACGTCTGGCTGGTCGACCCGGTGGACGGTACCTCCAACTTCGCCGCCGGCCGCCGTCCGTTCGCCCTGATGGTGGCGCTGCTGACCGACGGGGCGCCGGCCGCCTCCTGGGTCTACGATCCGCTCGACGGCACGCTGGCCACCTGCCGGGTGGGCGACGGCACCCGGCTGGACGGCACGCCGGTGCGCACCGCCGGGCGGGAGCCGGAGGTGGGCGCGCTCCGCGGCACCGCGATGACGCGCTTCCTGCCCCCGGACTTCCGGCGGAGAGTGGAGGCGGGCGGCGAGCGGCTCGGCGAGCTGCTGCCCGGCCAGCACTGCGCCGGCCGGGAATACCTGGACATCCTCACGGGCGCGCAGCAGTTCGTGCTCTTCTGGCGCACCCTGCCCTGGGACCACGCCCCCGGCACCCTGCTGGTGCGGGAGGCCGGCGGGGTGGCCCGTCGCTTCGACGGCACCGACTACCACCCGGCCGACGAGGGCCGGGGCCTGCTGGTCGCGGCCAGCGAGGAGACCTGGGAAGAGGTCCGGGCCGCCCTGCTGGACGGCTGACCGAGCGGTCCGCGACCGCCGCGGCACGCTCCGTCGACGAACCGCGTCGTCCGAGGTCGGGGGCAATGCGCGGGGTCCGCGGTCCGGTATCGTGACCGGCGGTCTCCGCCAGCAGGCCGCCGCCCGGCGCCGGCGGAGCCGCCGCCGCGCAAGGTCGACTCGGGGGCCGGCGGTCGACGGAAGGACCTCACGTGCCCAGGACCAGGCTCACCCGCCGGCCCGTCCGCCGGTCGTTGCTCGCCCTGCTCGCCGCGATGGCCCTGCTGCTGGGCGCGGGCCTCGCCCCCGGCACGGCGGCCGCGGCCGCGCCCACCCCGAACGCCCCCGACGAGGGCGGCAGCAAGCAGCTCCGCGAGGCCCTGGAGGCGGCCGCGAAGGGGCACATCGAGGCCAAGAACCGGCTCGACAACTCCAAGCGTCGCCAGGTCGCGCTGGCCAACCAGCTCAAGCAGGTCGAGGTCCGCCTCGTCGAGCTGTCCGCGCAGGTCGGCGAGGTGGCCGCGCAGTCCTACCGGCTGGGCCGGCTGACCCCGGTGTCGATGCTGCTGGCCAGCTCCGACCCGAACGCCTTCCTCAAGCGGGCCGCCGAGCTGGATGTGATGGCCCAGCGGGACAGCAAGCGGCTGCACGACCTCAACGAGGCGAAGGCCCAGGCCGCCGAGGCGAAGGTGGCCATCGACACCGAGGTGCGGGAGCAGAAGAAGCAGCTCGCCGTGCTGGCCAAGAAGAAGCGGGACGCCGAGGTGGCCCTCGCCAAGGTCAGCTCCGGTGCCGGCTCCGGTTTCAGCGGCGGCTCGTCGTCGGCCAAGCCGGCGCCGCGCAACCCGGACGGCTCGTGGCCGTCGGAGTCCTGCTCGGTGAACGACCCGACGCCGGCCGACGGCTGCATCACCCCGCGCACGCTGCACATGCTCGAACAGGCCAAGGCGGCCGGTTACAAGCGCTACGCCTCCTGCCACCGCAGCGGTGGCGGTGGCGAGCACCCCAAGGGCCGGGCCTGCGACTTCGCCGCCGCCACCAACGGCTTCGAGGACGTCTCGGCCACCGGCGGCGACAAGGCGTACGGGGACAGCCTCGCCAGCTGGGCCAAGAACAACGCCAGCCGGCTCGGCATCATGTACGTCATCTGGTACCGGCAGATCTGGATGCCGAACACCGGCTGGCGGGCGTACAGCGGGGGCGGCAGTCCCGCCGCGGACCACACAAACCATGTTCACATCTCGATGTACTGACCTCTCGGTCGCGGAACGCTGCGTAGCATCGCCACGGTGAGCAGCACATCGTCCGACGTCGTTGCGGAGCCGGCGCCGAGCGCGCCGGTCCCGCCCCGGGCCCTGCCGAACGGGCTCGCCGCGTTCCTGGTCTTCCTCTCCAGCGGGGCGGTGCTGGTGCTGGAGACGGTCTCGCTCCGCCTGGTCGGCCCCTACGTCGGGGTCACCCTCCAGGTGACCAGCTCGGTGATCGGCATGGCACTGGGCGCCATCGCGTACGGGGCGTGGATGGGTGGCTGGCTGGCCGACCGGCGGGATCCGCGCACCCTGCTCGCCCCGGCCCTGGTGCTGGCCGGCATCGCCACCGCGGTCACCCTGTCGGTCGTCCGCTACGCCGGTGAGGCCCTGCGCGGCGGCGCGGCGAGCGCGGTCCTCCTGCTGACCGCGCTGGCGGTGCTGCTGCCGGCGGCGTTGCTGGCCGGGGTCACCCCGCTCGTGGTGAAGCTCCAGCTCGCCGACCTGCGCCGCACCGGGCAGGTGGTCGGCCGGCTGTCCGGCATCGGCACCCTGGGCGGCATCACGGCCACCCTGGTCACCGGCTTCGTACTGGTGGCGGCGCTGCCCAGCACGGTCATCGTGCTGGCGCTGGCCGGCGTGCTGGGGGTGACCGGGCTGGTGCTCGGGGCGTACCTGCGCCGGCAGGCCGGGGCGGCGCTGCCCGGTCCGGCCCGCGCCAAGGCGGCCCTGGCGGTGCTCGGCCTCGCCGCGGCCGGCCTCTCCGCGGTCGCCCCGAACCCGTGCGACGTGGAGACCGCCTACCACTGCGCCCGGGTCGAGGTGGACGGGCAGTGGGCGCAGGGGCGCACGCTCTACCTCAACTCCGCCGAGCACTCCTACGTCGACCTGGCCGACCCGACTCACCTGAAGTACGCGTACACCCAGTGGATCGGCCTGGTCGCGGACCTGGCGCGGCCGGCGAAGCAGCCGATGGACGCGCTGCACCTGGGCGGCGGCGGCTTCACCGTGCCGCGCTACCTGGCCGCGACCCGCCCGGGCAGCGACAACCTCGTCTTCGAGATCGACGGCGGCCTGGTCGACCTGGACCGGCGGGAGCTGGGCGTGCGCACCGGGCCGCAGCTGCGCGCCCGGGTGGGGGACGCCCGGGTGCTGCTCGGCGCCGAGCCCACGGACAGCCGTGACTTCATCGTCGGCGACGCCTTCGGCCACCTGGTGGTGCCCTGGCACCTGGCCACCCGGGAGATGGCCGCCGACATCCGCCGGGTGCTCCGCCCGGACGGGATCTACGTGCAGAACGTGATCGACTATCCGCCGGACCGGTTCATCCGGGCCGAGCTGGCCACCGTGGCGGCCGAGTTCCGCCACGTCGCGCTGATCGCCCCGCCTGGTGCCATCGCCGGGCAGCACGGTGCGAACTTCCTCATCGTGGCCTCGGACGCGCCGCTGCCGCTGGCCGACGTGCCGGCCCGGATGCGGCTCCTGCCGGAGCCGGCGAAGCTGCTGGACGGCCCGAAGGTGACCGCGTTCGTCGGTGACGCGCTGGTGCTCACCGACGACTACGCGCCGGTGGACCAGCTCCTCGCGACCGCCTGATCGGGTGACTTCCCTGACCGATTTCGACCGGTGAGGTGTACGAGGGCCACCCCCGGGCAACTGGACCGACCATGGGTGCAGCGGTCAGGAACGGCGCGCAGCTGCTCGGCGAGCGGTACCGGCTGGTCGAGCAGCTCGGCGCGGGGGGCATGTCGGTCGTCTGGCGCGGCTACGACGAGGTGCTGGGTCGGCAGGTGGCGATCAAGGTGCTGGCCTCGCGGCTGGCCAGTGACAAGGCGTTCCGGCACCGCATCCGGATAGAGGCGCAGGCCGCCGCGCGGCTCTGCCACCCCAACATCACCAACGTGTACGACTACGGGGAGTCCGAGCAGGTCGGGCTGACCGTCCCGTACGTCGTGATGGAGCTGGTCGACGGCGGGCCGCTGAGCAGCCGGCTCGGCCGGGGCGGGCAGCTGCCCTGGCGGGAGGCGATGACGATCGGCGCGGAGGTGGCGTCCGCGCTGGCCGCCGCGCACGCCCGGGGCGTCGTGCACCGGGACGTCACGCCCGGCAACGTCATGCTCACCTCGACCGGGGTGAAGGTCGTCGACTTCGGCATCTCGGCACTGGTGGGCGAGAGCGAGAAGGGCCCGGACGGCGCGCTGCTGGGCACGCCCGCCTACCTGGCTCCGGAGCGGCTCGACAACGGTCAGGTCTCCCCGGCCACCGACGTCTACGCGGTCGGCCTGCTGCTCTACCGGATGCTCACCGGCCGGCTGCCCTGGCAGGCGAACACCACCACGCAGATGCTCCGCGCCCACATGTACAACGAGCCGGACCCGATGCCGCCCGTGGTGGGACTCCCCGACGAGGTCGCCGAGCTGGTCCGGCGCTGCCTGGCCAAGCGCCCCGCGGACCGCCCGGCCACCGCCGAGGTGGCCCGTACGCTCGCCGACGCCGCCGGGATCGCGGCGATCGTGCCGGTCTCCCCGGCGCTCGGCCAGTTCGACCCGGCGCTGACGGAGAACGCCGGCACCACCATCCTGCCCTGGTCGTCGGCGACCGACGCGCTGCCCTTCTCGGCGATCCGCACGAAGACCCGCAGGGCCGCCGCCCGCCGGCGCAAGGTGGAGGCCGGGGTGGCCGCCGCGGGCCTGATCGCGGTCACCGCCACCCTGTGGGGAGTCACCTCGAAGAGCCCGGCCAGCGGCGGGGTGGAGCCGACCGAGGCCCGGATCGGGCTGCCCGAGCCGACCCCCTGCGCGGTCGACTATGCGCTGCGCCGCGACTCCGGCACGGACTTCACGGCGGACCTGACCCTCACCAACACCGGCAACCGCGAGCTGCGGGACTGGACCATGACCTTCACCTTCCCGGGCCGGCAGAAGGTCGGCACGGCCCAGCCGACCGTGCGCCAGCAGGGCAACGACGTGCTGCTCCGGCCGCCGGCCACCGGTGCCAGGCTGGCGCCCGGCGCCTCGACGAAGGTCTCGCTGACGGGCAGCTACACCGGGAGCAACCCGCTGCCGGTGGAGTTCAAGGTCGACGGGAGCACCTGCGGCGTGCAGGTGGCCGGCGTCGCCGGGTCCGCGCCGACCACGGCGCCGCCGGCGCCCGCCAGACCGCCTGCCAAGGCACCCGCCAAGGCACCTGCCAAGGCGCCGACGAAGGCCGCCGCGAAGACCTCCGGTAAGGCCAAGCCCGACAGGTCCGCCAAGGGCAAGGACGGTGGTAAGGGAAAAGGCAGGTAGACCGGCCGAAGGGCGGTGGGCACGGCGGTAAGGGCAAGAAGAGGTGACGGTCAACCGAGCGCGGCGAACTGCTGCACCCGGTCGATCGAACCTTCCACGATGAGCACGCTGTCCGCCTGGAGGACGGTGTCCGGGGCCGCGTAGCGGAACGGTTCGCCGGGGGGCTTCGCGCCGACCACCATCACCCCGAACCGGTCGGTCGGGGCCAGCTCGCTCAGCGACCGGCCGACCAGCGAGGCGGGCGTCCGGACCTTGGCGATCGCGAAGTCGTGGCCGAACTCCATGAAGTCGAGCATCCGGCTGACGATCAGGTGCGCCACCCGTTCGCCGGTCTCGGCCTCCGGGAAGATGACATGGTGCGCGCCCACCGAGTTCAGGATCTTCGCGTGCTTCTCCGAGGTGGCCCGCGCCCAGATCTGCGGGATGGCCAGCTCCGTGAGGGCCAGCACGGTGAGCACGCTCGCCTCGACCGACGCGCCGATGGCCACGACCACCCGGCGGAAGTCGGCGACGCCCAGTTGGCGCAGCACGCTCTCCTCGGTGGTGTCCGCCTGCACCACCCGGTCCAGCCGCGACGCCCAGTGCTGTACCCGGTCCTGTTCGTGGTCGATGGCGAGCACGTCCTGGTCGAGTTGCAGCAGCGAGCCGGCCAGCCGGGAGCCGAACCGGCCCAGGCCGATCACCACGACGCTGCTGTCGTCCGTCCTCCTAGCCGACAATGGGTTGCTCCTCCGGGTAGCGGTACAGGTGTCGCCGGGTGTTCAACGCGATCGCGGACCCGAGGGTGAGCGGCCCGACCCGGCCGATGAACATCAGCACGATGAGCACGTACTTGCCGGGTTGCGACAGCTCCGGGGCCAGGCCCGTGGAGAGCCCGGTGGTGCTGAACGCGGAGGTCACCTCGAAGACCGCGGCGAAGTTGCGCAGGTTCTCGGTGAACAGGATCAGCAGGACCGTGCCGAGGACCACCAGCGCCACGCTCAGCAGCGTCACGGTGAGCGCCTGGCGCTGGCTGGCCGTGGCGACCCTCCGGCCACCCACGTTCACGTCCGGCTCGCCCCGCAGTTCGGCCCAGATCACGAACCCGAGCAGGAAGAAGGTGGAGACCTTGATGCCGCCCGCGGTGCTCGCGCTGCCGCCGCCGATGAACATGAGCACGATGAGCAGCGGGTAGCTCTGGCTGCTGAGTCGGTCCACGTTGATCACGTCGAAGCCGCCAGTGCGGCTCAGCGCGATCTGGGTGAACGATGCCAGCACCTTGCCGGGGCCGTCGTACGCGCCGATGGTGGCCGGGTTGGCCCACTCGGCGAGCAGCAGGAAGACGAAGCCCAACGCGATCAGCACGACGCTGCCCCAGATGGTCAGCTTGGTGGCGACCGCCCAGCGGTCCGGCCTCCGCCACTCCCGGACGGCCTCGAACAGCGCCGGGAAGCCGAGGCCGCCGATGATCGCGCCGAGGCCCAGTGGGAGCGCGACCCATGGGTCGCGGGAGAAGGCGACCAGCCCGTCCGAGTAGAGGGTGAAGCCGCCGTTGTTGAACGCCTGGATCGCGTGGAAGGCGGCGAACCAGAGTGCCCGCCCCGGTGGATAGTCGTAGACCAGCCAGAGCCGTCCGGTGATCACCGCGGTCATCACCGCCTCGGTGGCGAAGACCGTCGCGACGATCCGGACCAGCAGCCAGCGGACGTCGCCGAGGCCGAATTCGGCGGTCTCCGCCTGCACCAGCAGCCGGTTGCGCAGGCCGAGCTGCCGGGAGACCACGAGGATCACCAGCGCCGCGACGGTCAGGATGCCCAGGCCGCCGAGCTGGGTGAGCACGGTGATCATGGCCAGGCCGAACTCGTTCCAGTAGTTCGGCGTGTCGTTGACCGCGAGGCCGGTGACCGAGACGGCCGAGGTCGAGGTGAACAGCGCCGTGACGAACGGGGTGTAGCGGCTCTCGCTGGTGGCCCAGGGCAGCATCAGCAGGCCGGTGCCGAGCAGGATCACCGCCAGGAACCCGAACGGCACCAGCCGTACGGGGTTCCGGAGCAGGCGGCGCACCAGGTCATCTTCCGTCCGGAGATTCACCGGCAGGTCAGGAACCGACCAACTGCCGGCCAACCGGACCCGGTCTGCTGTGCGTACCCCTCGACGACAGGAGACGGCGTTGCGACGTACCCTTTCCGCCCTCGGCGTGGCCGGCGCGCTTCTCGCGGCGGCCGTGGTGGCCCCGGCGGTGGCCGCCCAGGCCGATCCGGAACCTCGCGCCGAGCGTTCCCGCGCGGTCCAGCGGCCCATCGTGATCGGGCACCGGGGCGCCAGCGGCTACCGTCCCGAGCACACCCTTGAGGCCTACCGCCTGGCCATCCGTCAGGGCGCCGACTTCATCGAGCCGGACCTGGTCTCGACGAAGGACGGCGTGCTGGTCGCCCGGCACGAGAACGAGATATCGGGCACCACCGACGTGGCCGCCCACCCGGAGTTCGCCGCGCGGAAGGCGACGAAGACCATCGACGGCGTCGCGGTCACCGGCTGGTTCACCGAGGACTTCACCCTGGCCGAGCTGCGGACGCTGCGCGCCAAGGAGCGGCTGCCCCAGGTGCGGGTGACCAACGCCGCCTTCGACGGGAAGCTCCCGGTGCCGACCTTCCAGGAGGTCATCGACCTGGCCCGCGCCGAGTCGAAGGCCCGGGGCCGCACCATCGGCGTGTACCCGGAGACCAAGCACCCCAGCTACTTCGCCTCGATCGGGCTGGCGCTGGAGGAGCCGCTGGTCGCCACGCTCAAGGCCAACAAGCTGACCCACCGCGGGGACCCGGTCTTCGTGCAGAGCTTCGAGACCGCCAACCTGCGCAAGCTCGACCGGATGATCGACGTGCGGCTCGTGCAGCTCATGGACGCGACCGGCGCGCCCTACGACTTCACCGCCACCGGCGACCCGCGCCGCTACGCCGACCTGGCCACCGCCGCGGGCCTGGCCTGGGTGGCGGAGTACGCCGACGGCGTCGGCCTGAACAAGAACCTGATCGTCCCCCGCGACGCCGCCGGCAAGCTGCTCGCGCCCACCTCGGTGATCCAGGACGCGCACCGGGTGAAGCTGCTGGTGCACGCCTGGACCTTCCGCGCCGAGAACCAGTTCCTGCCGGTCGACTTCCGGATCGGCGCCGACCCGAACGCCCGCGGCGACATCACCGCCGAGTACGAGCTCTTCTACGGCCTGGGCCTCGACGGCGCCTTCGCCGACCAGCCCGACACGGCCGTGGCGGCGCGCGCGGGACTCTGACCGGCGTCCGCGCCGGGGCGGCTCGGGCCCCGGCGCGGCGCCTCCGTCTGCGTGCACCTTCGTCGCTGCCCTCCTGCTGCCCGGTTCCGTCCCGCGTCACGTCGGTGAGTGGAACGCCCGGGTGTCTCCACGGTCCGGACACACCCGTGGTGTTCCACCGACCGATCCGGCCCGGGTGTGGGTTCTCTCGCTGCGCTGGCGGGTGACGCCCGTCTTCACCAACCGGGGAGGTGGGTGTGGGCCGCTACGAACTTGATGACGTGGATGGATCGGACGGACCGCGAGATCCTGACCGTGCCGGTGTCGCCGGTGCCGGTTCTCAGGCCGGGGCGGGCACGGAAGGGGTGAGTGAGTCGTTCACGACATCAGGTTCGTAGCGGCTCGAGAGAGTGACAGCGCTCGCGAGGCCGTGTCCATGGGGACGCCGTAGGGCCCGGCGCTTCGCCCGTTCCATCGTCCGGGGGATTCGTGTCCGCTTTGCGTAACATGTCCCATTAATGGTCGTTTCGACCCGTGTCAAGGATTCACGACACGGGGGATGTACATGAGAAAGACCTCTGCGCCGAGCAGGCGAGCGAGCATCGGCGTGCGCCTGGGAGCTTTCGGCCTGCTGGCCGGCGCCCTGCTGCTGGGTGGCACGCCGGCCCTGGCCGCCCAGACGATCAGTATCGATCCGGACGACGTGCCGACGAGGGCGGCGGACGCCCCCCAGTTCTGCTATCCGGGCGGCGGGCCCTTCCCGGACGAGGAGACCTGGGTGTTCGACCTGTCCGGCGACCCGGAGACCAGCGGTGTCTTCCAGTCGCTGTCGACGACCTTCAGCACCCCCGGGGGCACCGTCACGCGGCCGATCCCCGGCTCGGCGAACAGCGAGATCGTCGACTTCGAGGGAGTGAGCCGGGCGTTCATCCGGCTGCCGGCCGACTGGACCCTCACCGGCGCCACCGCGGTGATCTCGGGGGCGGCCGAGAACTTCGTGCTCGCCCACACCTGCGCCGCCTCCGACGACCCAGGGGGTCCGGGGGACCCGGGTGATCCGGGCGATCCCGGGGATCCAGGCGACCCCGGCTACCCGGGCTACCCCGGCCACCCCGGGGAGCAGCAGGTCAGCCTGTCCATCGACAAGAAGGCGCGGGTCGAGTCGGACTGCCACGAGGAGTGCGCGAACGACGGCTTCGCGGCGAAGGGCGACAAGATCTTCTACACCTACCGCGTGGCCAACACCGGAACGGTGAAGATCACCGACGTCAAGGTGGACGACCCGACCGCCGGGTACGTGCACTGCAACGACACGACGCTGGCACCGGGCACCAGTACCGACTGCCACGCCGTCAAGCCGTATGTGGTGAGCTGGGCCGACGTGAAGGAGGGCAAGGTGGTGAACACCGCCCGGGCGAGCGGCCGGTACCGCGACCGGACCGTGGTGTCCGACCCGGCCACCGTCACGATCTGCATCCGCGACGGCAAGTTCGACCACCGCAAGCACGGCAAGGACGATGACAACGACCACAAGGGCGGCTGGGACGGCAAGGGTGGCAAGCCCGAGCTGCCGGTCACCGGAGACAGCGTGGCCCCGACCCTCTCCCTGGGCGGCGGCCTCCTGGCGGCCGGCGGCCTCCTGATCGGGCTCAGCCGGCTGCGCCGGAGGGCACGTCTCGAGGTCTGACCCGTACCCGATCGTGGCGGCCCGGCGGAGCGCTCGCGGGGAAGGCCGCCGGGCTGGCTGCCGCCGACACCGGGGTGCTGCTCGACGTGCGGGCCGC
>NZ_JBEXLM010000044.1:0-46453 GCF_040609975.1 Micromonospora sp. NPDC004551
GTATGTCTTCCGCCACCCCGCGATCGTCGGCCGGGGCCCCCCGGCGGTCGGGGGGGGCCGCCGGCCGTCCCCCGGGCCGCGCCGGGCGGGGCACCCCGCCCGGCGCGGTCACCGGGTCAGGCGCCCGCGGCGGCCCCCGCGGTCCGGGCGACCAGGGCGCGACGCAGGTCGTCGTCCAGGTCGACGACCCTCCGGCGCAGCCCCGGCGTGAGGTCGTCGCGGGCCAGCAGCGCCGCGGCCAGCTCCCGGGTGGTCTGGGCCACGGCGAAGCGGGGGAAGGCCAGGGCGGCGACCCGGTCCGCCGTCCAGGGGGTACGCAGCCGCGCGGCGGCCGGCATGTCGGCGAAGTACCGCTCGACGTAGCCGGCGGTCAGCTCGGCCTGCTCGGGCTGCCAGAAGCCCTCCGCGGTCGCCTCGACGAGGCGGTTGGAGAGCTCGGTGTTGTGGATGACGATCTCCCAGGCGGCCCGCTTGGCGTCGGGGTCGGGCAGCGCGGCCCGGCAGCTCGCGGCCCGCTCGGCGCCGGTGGCGCTGCGGTCGGTGGCCGCCTCGGCGGCGATCTCGGGCTCGCCGGCCGCGCCGAGCACCACGAGCCGGTGCAGCAGCGCCCAGCGCAGGTCGGCGTCGACCGCGAGCCCCTCCGGCACGCCCTCGCCGGCCAGCCAGCCGGCGAGCAGCCCGGTGTCGGTGGTGGCGTCGATGAGCCCGCGGGCCGCGGCGAGTTGCAGCGAGCCGCCGGCCGGGGCGCCGGCCAGCAGGGTGGCGCACGCCCCGGCGATGCGGAGCAGGGCCGCATCGCGGGCCAGCGGGTCCAGGTAGCGGTCGACCAGGTTGCGGCTGAGGGTGAGCACGTCCTCCGCGATGATCACCTCGGTCTCGGCGGGCAGTGCCGCCGCGATCAGCGCGACCACCGAGGTCACCGGCCGTTCGCCGTCGGTGGCCGCGTCCAGTGACTCGCCCCAGAGCAGCGCCCGGGCCAGCGGGTCGGCCAGCCCGGGGAGCACCATCGGCACGGCATCCGCCGAGGCGGGATCGAGCCGGATCTTGGCGAAGGTGAGGTCGCCGGCGTTGGGCAGCAGCAGGCCGGTGGCCGGCTGCCCGACCAGCTCGGCGAGCACGGTGCGGCCCCGGTCGGCGGCCGGGTCGATGTCCACCTCGAAGTGGTGCACCGGGGCGCCGGCGACGTGCCGGGCCACGCCGATGCGGTGCGGGCGCAGCACCGGATGGGCCTCCGGCGCGGTCTGCACCACCGCCGCCTCGGTCCACCGGCCGTCGGCGTTCACCGCGGTCTCCATGCGCAGCGTGTTGACCTGGGGCCGGCGCAGCCAGCGCTCGGCCCAGTCGGCCAGGTCGCGCCCACTGGCGGCGCTCAGACTCTCCAGCAGGTCGGCGAGGGTGGCGTTGCCGAACCGGTGCTTGGCGAAGTGCGCGTTGAGGCCGGCCAGGAACGGCTCGTCGCCGACCCAGGCGACCAGCTGGCGCAGCACACTGGCGCCCTTGGCGTAGGAGATGCCGTCGAAGTTGAGCAACGCCTGGGCGGCGTCGGCCACCTCCTCGGGGGCCACCGGGTGGGTGGAGGGGCGCTGGTCGGCCGCGTAGCCCCAGGCCTTGCGGCGCATGGCGAAGGTGGTCCACGCCTGGGTGAAGCGGGTGGCCTCGGCCGTGACCCGGGTGCCCAGGTATTCGGCGAAGGACTCGTTGAGCCACAGGTCGTCCCACCAGCGCATGGTGACCAGGTCGCCGAACCACATGTGCGCCATCTCGTGCGCGATGGTGGTGGCCCGCAGCTCCCGCTGGCTGTCGGTGACCGCGGAGCGGAAGATGTAGTCGTCGCGCAGGGTCACCAGGCCCGGGTTCTCCATGGCGCCGGCGTTGAACTCCGGGCAGAACGCCTGGTCGTACTTGCCGAACGGGTAGCGCTCGCCGAAGAGCTGGTGGAACCGGTCGAGGCACTGCCGGGTGACCGTGAAGATCTCGTCGGCGTCGGCGTCCAGGTGCGCGGCGAGGGACCGGCGGCAGTAGAGGGCGAGCGGGATGCCGTCGTGCTCGTCCTGCCGGACGTGCCAGGGGCCGGCGATCAGCGTGACGAAGTACGTCGCCAGCGGCGGGGTGGGCGCGAACTCCCAGCGCCCGGGCGCCGGACGGTCGGCGACCTGGCCGTTGGCGGCCACCGTCCACTCCGGCGGGGCGGTCACCGCGAGGGTCACCGGGGCCTTGAGGTCGGGCTGGTCGAAGGCCGCGAAGATGCGCTGCACGTCGTCGAGAAAGGACATGGCGTAGAGGTAGGTCTCGCCGTCGGCCGGGTCGACGAAGCGGTGCATCCCCTCGCCCGTGTTCGAGTAGGCCATCTCGGCGCTGACGGTCAGCGTGTTGCTCGCCGCCAGCCCGGTCAGCGGCAGCCGGTTGTCGGCGAGCAGGGCCGGGTCAAGATCCTGGTCGTTGAGGCGTACGCCCAGCAGGCGCAGGGGTTTCACCTCGGCGAAGGTGTCGGCGCCGGGGGCCGCCCGGAACCGGATGGTGACGGTGGAGCGGAACCGCTCGGCGTCGCCGGTCAGGTCGAGGTCCACCTGGTAGGACTCGACGGTAATCAACGCGCCACGCGCGGTCGCCTCTACACGGGTCAGGCTCGGCATCCGCTTATCCTGCCCGATGGGGCCCGAGCGGGCTCCCCCGATACGCGTGGCGATGGAGGAACAACGATGGGTCAGCACCCCAAGGGCGATTTCGACCTGTCTCGCGCGGTCTGGCAGCGGGCCGAGGGCGACACGTCGGACAGTGCGGTCGAGGTGGCCTTCGTCGGCGACCTGATCGGGATGCGCAACTCGGCCGAGCCGGACGGGCCGGTGCTCGTCTTCACCCAGGACGAGTGGGACGCCTTCGTGTCGGGCGCCCAGGACGGCGAGTTCGACCTGGACTGAGCCCGCCCGCTCAGTCACCGTCGCCCCAGCCGAGCCCGCCGGGGCCGGGGGCGTGGTGGAAGCCGGGGTGGCCGGCCACGTCCGCGCAGCGCTCGCCGTCGGGGCCGACCGCCCCGCAGAACAGCCGCTCCGCGCGGTGCCACGCGTCGGCCGGGGACAGCGCCGCGGCGCCGAGCGCCAGCTCCGGGCGGAGCAGGCCGAGCGCCTCGGCGTACGCGACCGCCAGCTCCCGCGCGACGGTCGGGTCGGCCGCCTCGAAACCTAGGTGAACGGTGAAGTGCCGGCGCGGCCGGGCCGCGGCACGCCGGGGCGGCCCGACCAGCGGCTCCTCCCGGTCGCCCCGCCGCAGCCCGGTCACCGCCCGCCGGTGCCGCCGGTGTGCCGTCCTGTTGTCCCGCATCCGTCCTCCCCGTTGCCGGTGGCCGCCCCGCCGGAGTGGCGCCGGCGGGGGCGGGGCCGGCCGCCGCCGGCCCCGCACCGAAGCGAACCAGCTTTTCCGCGCCCTGGGAGGGGCCAGCTTCCGCACTCGGCGCTGGCCCCCTCCCCCGGCGTCACCGGGCGAGGATTCGCCGGTGCCGGCCCGGGTAGGTACCGCAGCGACCGCGCAGGGTCGCCGAGCCGCGTCAGGAGCAGCCGATGAGCACCATCCCGAGCGACCGCAGCCCGGAGAGCACGCTGGCGTTCCTCCGCGAGGGCTACCGGTTCGTCGGCGCGCGGTGCGACCGCCTCGGCACCGACGTCTTCCAGACCCGGCTGCTGCTGGAACCGACGATCTGCCTGCGCGGCCGCCCGGCGGCGGAGCTGTTCTACGACAACGAGCGCTTCGTCCGGCGCGGCGCCATGCCGATGCGGGCGCAGCGCACCCTGACCGGCGTGGGCGGCGTCCAGGGCCTCGACGGCGCCGAGCACCGGAGCCGCAAGGCGATGTTCATGTCGATCATGACGCCGTCGGCGATCCGCCACCTCGGGCAACTCTTCGACGACGAGTGGCGGGCCCGGATCCCGGCGTGGGCGGAGGCCGGGCCGGTCGTGCTCTACGACGAGGTCGGCCGGATGCTGACCCGGGCGGTCTGGGCCTGGGCCGGGGTGCCGCTGGCCGACGCCGACGTGCCCCGCCGGACCGCCGAGATGCACGCGATGATCGACGGACCGGCCGTGGTCGGCCCGGCGCACTGGCGGGGGCGGCTCGGCCGCCGCCGCGCCGAGCGGTGGGCCGGCGAGGTGATCGAGCGGGTGCGCTCCGGCGCCCTGCCGGCGCCGGAGGGCAGCGCGCTGCGGGTCGTCGCCGAGCACCGGGACGACCAGGGCGACCTGCTGGCCCGCCGGATCGCCGCGGTCGAGCTGCTCAACGTGCTCCGCCCGACGGTCGCCGTGGACCGCTTCGTGGTCTTCGCCGCGCTGGCGCTGCACGACCACCCGCACTGGTGCGACCGGATCCGCGGCGACGACGCGGCGGCCGAGAGCTTCGTGCAGGAGGTACGGCGCTACTACCCGTTCTTCCCGGTGGCCGCGGCCCGGGTCCGGCGCCCGTTCGAGTGGCAGGGGTACGCCTTCCCGCAGGGCCGGCGGGTGCTGCTCGACCTCTACGGCACCAACCACCACCCGCAGCTCTGGCCGGAGCCCGAGCGGTTCCGGCCGGAGCGGTTCGACGGCTGGCGGGGTGACCCGTTCCGGCTGGTGCCGCAGGGCGGTGGCGACCACCTCACGGGCCACCGCTGCGCCGGCGAGTGGGTGACGATCGAGCTGATGAAGCGGGCGGTCGGCAACCTCACCGGGTCGATGAGCTACCGGCTGCCGCCGCAGGACCTCGCCCTGGCCCTCGGCCGGATGCCCGCCCTGCCGCCCAGCCGCCTGGTCGTCGACGGCGTACGCCGAACCGCGTGATCACCGCCCCACCTCGAACCGGAGGTCGGTGATCTGCCCGGAATCGTCGCAGCGGATCTTGTGGAGCGCCACCGCACCGAGGTCGGGGCTGTCGAAGAGGCGTACGCCGCCGCCGAGCAGCACCGGCACGAGGTGCACGACCAACTCGTCGAGGAGCCCGGCCCGGATGCACTGCCGCGCCACGTCAGCGCCGAACACGCCCACGTCCCGGTCACCGGCCGCTTCCCGGGCGAGGTCGGCGGCCTTCGCGACGTCGCCGGAGAGGTAGGTGACCCCGTCGAGGGGCTCGGCGGGCCGGTGCGTCAGCACGAAGACCGGCCCGGACCAGGCGCCGCCGTAGATGGCCCGGGCCCCGGCGCCCGGTCGGTTGCCGAGCTCCAGGCCGCGCCGGCCGGAGAGGATCGCGCCGGTGCGGCGCATGGTCTCCGCCCCGAGCGGGCCGGCGGAGCCGTAGCCGAACATCCACTCCGCCGAGTCGTCCGGCGGTGCGATGAACCCGTCCAGCGACATGGTGACGTGCCAGATCATCCGCGCCATCGCGCCTCCTCGCGCTGGCCGCCCCCGGCGGGCGGGGCCGGCGCCAGTGTCACCCGGGGGTGCGACAGGCGGTCACTCCGCGACCACCAGCGCCTGCGGGGCGGCCTGCTTCATCCGGGTACGCAGCCACTTGAGCTGCATCGCGGTCTCCTGCTCGCACGCCTTGACCACGCCGAGCAGGTCCTCGTCGCGGGCCCCGTACGCGGCCTGCCCGACCACGGTCCAGCAGATGTCGCACTCGGCGGCCATGAGATAGAGGTCCTGGAGGTCGCGGAGCAGCCCGATCGGCCCGGTACGCGTGCCGGAGAACAGCTCGGAGTGCAGCCGGTCCGGCTCGGCCGGTGCCTCCTCGGCGTACCGGCGGGCGAAGGGGGCCAGCCTCTCCGCGTGGGTACGGCACTGGATGGCCAGCTTCTCGCAGGTGTGGAAGACGTCCGGCTCCTCCGCGTGCGCCTCGCCCACCTCGGTGAACGCGTCGCCGAGCCGTTCCTGGGCCTTGTGCAGCAGGCCGAGATAGTGCGCCAGGTGCATGGTCACTCCCCCCTCGACGGCGCCTCGGCGGCCGGCCCGCCGACCGTGGCCGGGATTCCGGAGCCCTCCGGCGGGGCGGAGCCGCCCACGGTGGGGGCGGGCGAGGGCCGGCCGCCCGAGTCGGCCTCCTTCACCACCCGCACCGCCGCCACCTTGAAGATCGGTTGTTTGGAGACCGGGTCCCAGGCCGTGATGGTCAGCTCGTTGGCCGCCCGGTCGTGCCGCCCCTCGCCCGGGGCGGTGCCGTCGGCCGCGTCCCAGTAGCCGTAGTGGAAGGGCAGGAAGACGACGCCGGGGCGTACCCCGCAGATCCGGGCCCGGGCGCGGACGACGCCGCGCGGCGACTCGATCCGGAGCAGGTCCCCCTCGGCGACGCCGAGCCGGACGGCGTCGGCCGGGTTGACCTCCACCCACGACTCCGGGGCGGCGTGCACGAGCTGGGTGGCCCGGCCGGTCTTGGTCCGGGTGTGGAACTGGTAGACCGTACGGCCGGTGGTGAGCAGCAGCGGGAACTCCCCGCTCGGCACCTCGGGCGACGGCTGGTAGGGCGTGGCGTGCAGGAACGCCCGCCCGCCGGGCTGCTTGGCCCGGTACTCCCCGGGCAGCAGCTCGGCCCCGGTGGCCAGGTCGTGACCGTACGACTCGCAGTAGTCGGGGTCGGTGTTGAACACCCCGTCGGTGTAGAGCCGCTCGGTGCCTTCCGGGTGCTCGGCGGTGCACGGCCACTGGATGCCGCCGGTGCGCAGCCTGTCGTAGGTCATGGCGGTGTAGTCGCAGGGCCGGCCGCGGGAGCACTCCTTCCAGGCCTCGAAGACCTCCTCCGGCCCGGTCCAGGTGATCAGCGGGTTCCCGTCCTTGTCGCGGAAGTCCATCCGGTGGGCGTAGTCGAGGAAGATGTCCAGGTCGGGGCGGGCCTCGCCGGGCGGCTCGACCGCCTTGTCGGAGATGTGCACGGTCCGGTCGACGCTGGTGAACGTGCCGGTCTTCTCGCCCCAGGTGGCGGCCGGCAGCACCACGTCGGCCAGCTCGGCGGTCTCGGTCAGGAAGAGGTCCTGCACCACCACGAGCAACTCCGGGTTCGCCAGGATCCGGCGGATCCGGGCCAGGTCGGGCAGGGAGACCGCCGGATTGGTGGCCGAGATCCACAGCAGCTTGATCGAGCCCTGCTCGGCGTACCGGAAGATCTGCATGGCGTGCGTCGGCGGCGCCCAGTGCGGGATCTTGTCGACCTCGACGTTCCACAGCCGGGCCAGCTGCGCGATGTGCTCCTCGTTGGCCCAGTTGCGCAGGCCGGGAAGGTCGCCGTCGGCGCCGCACTCCCGGTTGTTCTGCGCGGTGGGCTGGCCGTTCATCTGGTAGAGCCCGGCACCCGGCCGCCCGAGCATGCCGCGGATCAGGTGCAGGTTGTTCACCTGGCAGGAGGCCGCGGTGGCCTGGTTGGACTGGTAGAAGCCCTGGAGGACGGTGGAGAGCAGCCGTTCCGACCGCCCGAGCAGCTCGGCGGCGCGCTCGATGTCGGCGGCCCGCAGGTCGCAGATCTCGGCGACCTTCGCGACCGGGTAGTCCTCCACCACCTGGCACAGCTTCTCGAAGCCGAGCGTGTGCGCCTCGACGTAGTCCTTGTCGTACCAGCCGCGGTGGATCAGCTCGCGGAGCAGGCCGTTGAGCAGCGCCTGGTTGGTGCCGTTGCGCAGCGCCAGGTGCACATCGGCCTCCCGGGCCACCGGGGTGGCGCGCGGGTCGACCGCGAGCATGGCCGGCGGATTCGGCCCGCGCCGCCGGTCCAGCATCCGCATCCAGAGCACCGTCTGGGTCTCCGCGACGTTGTGCCCCCACAGCGCGATGGCGTCGCAGTGGTCGACGTCGGTGTACGACCCGGGCTGCCCGTCGGTGCCGAAGGACGCCTTGAGCGCCGCGGCGGCGGTGGCGGTGCAGAGCCGGGTGTTGCCGTCCATGTGCGGGGTGCCGATACCGGCCTTCCCGATCACCCCGAGCGTGTAGTACTCCTCCAGGAAGAGCTGACCGCTGGTGTAGAAGCCGAAGTGCCCCCAGCCGCCCGGGCCGTCCAGCAGTTCCTTCGACCGGGCCACGATCCGCCCCATGGCGGTGTCCCAGTCGGTCTCGACCAGCCGGTCCCCCTCCCGCACGAGCGGCCGGCGCAGCCGGTCCGGGCTGTGGTTGGCCTGCCAGCCGTAGAGGTCCTTCGGGTCGACCCGGCCGTGGTTGATCCGGTCCCCGGCGCGGCCGCGGACCCCGACGATCCGGTCGTCGCGCACGGCGATGTCCATGGCGTCGCCGTTGGAGTGCAGGATCGAGGCGCTGGGCACCCAGCGCTGCACGTCGGCCTCGGTGTGCCCGTCGGCGAGGAAGGTGTCCACCCGCACCGGCCAGCGCTCGCCCGGCCCGTACGGCGTGCGCGGCCCCCAGGGGTCCGCGATCCGGTCCACCACGGTTCATCCCTCCTTCGGCGCCGCCCACAGCGGCATCGGCCGGCCGGTCGCCCGGTTGAACAGCAGATCCACCACGGTCATCAGCAGCACGGCGCCGAACGCGACGACGAGCTGGCCCGGGGTGTGCAACAGCCCGAGGCTGACGATCAGTGTGGTCGCGCCGGCCGGTGGGTGCGCGGCCTTCAGCAGCACCAGCACCGCGGCGGTCACGGCGAGCGAGCCGGCCGCGGCCACGATCCGCGCCCCGGACACCCCCTCCTGAAGGGCGGACGGCCGGTCGGCCAGCCCGGTGACCACCAGGAACGCGTACCCGGCGAGCAGCGCCACCAGGTGCCCGACGACCGTGTTGCGGGGCGAGGACTCCGGCTTGCCGGGCTGCTCGACGTGCAGCATGATCGCCGGCCCGAGGCTGGGGAACAGCCACGGCTGCCGGGTCAGCAGGGCGACCGCGCCGGCCACCACCACGGCGACCGCGCTGCCGGCGAAGGCCCGCGCGGCGGGCCGGGACGGCGTCTCATCGATCTCGGGGGGCATGGCTGGTGCTGTACCCTGCCGCGGGATTTCGAATCGACGCACGTCCCGGCGATCGCGCCCGGTCAGGCCGCCTGCGGGTGCAGCACGGTCCGCAGGCAGCCGTCCTCCTTCTTCTGGAAGATCTCGTAACCCCGCGCCCCCTCCTCCAGGGACATGGGGTGGGTGGCCAGGTAGCCGGGATCGATCTCGCCGATCGCGATCCGGTCCAGCAGCATCGGGATGTAGCGCTGGGCGTGCATCTGCCCCATCCGCAGCACCAGCGCCTTGTTCATGGCCGCACCGAGCGGGAACTTGTCCACCAGGCCGCCGTACACCCCCACGATGCTCACCGTGCCGCCCTTGCGGCAGGCCATGATCGCCTGCCGGACCGAGGTGGGCCGGTCGGTCTGGAGCCTTGCGCTCTGCTTCGCCTTGTCGTAGGCGTAGGTCGGCCCGACGTCGTGGGCCTCCATGCCGACCGCCTCGATGCAGGCGTCGGGCCCGCGCCCGGCGGTCAGCTCGCGCAGCGCCTCCAGCACGTCGGTCTCCGCATAGTTGATCGTCTCGACGCCGAGTCGCTGCGCGGCCGTGGCCAGCCGTTCCGGCAGCCGGTCGATGACGATCACCCGCTCGGCGCCGAGGATCTGCGCGGACCGGGCGGCCATCTGGCCCACCCCGCCGGCGCCCCACACGGCCACCACCTCGCCGCCCTTGAGGCCGCAGAAGTCGGCCGCCATCCAACCGGTCGGCATGGCGTCGGAGGCGAACACCACCGAGTCGTCCGGCACCCCGTACGGCACGGTGAACGCGCCGACGTCGCCGAACGGCACCCGGATGTACTCCGCGTGGCTGCCCGAGTAGCCGCCGGCCGCGTGCGAGTAGCCGAGGATGCCGGCCGGCGAGTGGCCCCAGAGCTTCTCGGTGAAGACGGGCTGCGGGTTGGAGTTGTCGCACAGCGAGTACTGCTCGGTGCGGCAGTACCAGCAGCCGCCGCAGGCCACCACGGAGCCGACCACCACCCGGTCGCCGACCTTGATCCGTTGCACGTCGGGGCCGGTCTCCACCACCTCGCCCATGAACTCGTGGCCGAGGATGTCCCCCTCCCGCATGGCCGGCAGGTATCCGTTGATGAGGTGCAGGTCGGAGCCGCAGACGCTGCTGGCCCGCACCTTGACGATGATGTCGCCGCCCGACCGCACGGCCGGGTCCGGCACGTCGCGGACGGCCAGCCGGCCGACGCCCTCCCAGCACAGCGCCCTCACGGCCGGCCTCCCGCCATCAGCTTCTCCCGGACCCGGTCGGTCGCCTGCTCCTGCTTCGGGCTGCGCCCCGACGGGTCGTGCCGGGTGTCCAGCACCTGCCCGGTCTCGATCAGGGACTTGATCCGGCGCAGGCCGCTGCGCAGCGCGAGGTCCGGGTCGTCCCCGCCGACCAGGCCGAGCGCCCGGCGTACCGGGCCGGACCGCCAGCGCAGCTCGGCACGGATCTCGGTGCCCCGGTCCTGCGGCGCGGGCACCAGCTCGACCCGCCCCTGCTGGGCCACCGGCCCGTCGGTGACCCGCCAGCTCAGCCGGCCCGGGCCGTCGACGGTGATCTCGGCCCGCCATTCGGTGCCGCCGCCGGCCGGGTCGCTCGCCACGCAGCGCCACCGGTTGTCGTCGAGCTGCTCCAGGGTCGCCCACTCGGCGAGACCCCGGTCCAGCCGTGCCCGGTCGGTCCAGAAGCCGATCACCGCGTCCACCGGGCGGTCCACCGTGATCCCCCGGTGGACGACGTACCAGCCGTCCGCCCGGTCGGGTTGGTGCCGGCGCCGTCGGCGGGCCACCACCCGGCCGACTCCGAGCGCGGTCACCGTGGCGGCGCCGGCCAGCGCCCACCTCGTCGCGTTGCTGCTGCTCATCACGTCTCCTCCACCGGGGGCGCCTCGGACCGCCCGCATGCCGGTGCGCTACCCGGCCCGGAGGCGTCGAAACGGTAAAACGGTTTGATCACCCAAATTTCGGGCACGCTGCCGTCCCGCCAGACCGAGAGGGGCGCGCCATGGCCTTCGACCCCAGCGAACCCGGCCGGCACCGGCCGCCCGGCGGCGACCCGGAGGCGCTCGCCCGCCTCGACCCCGGCGCGGCGGCCGCGCCGGACCGGCTCCCGCTGGCGTACGTCCTGCCGTTGCCCGCGGACTCCGACACCGGCGGCAGCGGGCTGACCGGGTACCTGCGCGAGCTGAGCCGCTGGGTGGACGTGATCGTCGTGGACGGGTCGCCGCCGGAGCGGTTCGCCCGGCACGCCGCCGCGTGGCGCGGGCTGGTGCGGCACGTCCCGCCCGATCCCGCGCTGCGCGGGCGTAACCCCACGGTGCTCGGCGTGCTGACCGGCGTGGCTCTGGCCCGTCACGAGCACGTGGTGATCGCCGACGACGACGTCCGCTACGACCTGGCGGGGCTGCGCGCCGTGCACGGCCTGCTCGAACGGGTGGACCTGGTCCGGCCGCAGAACCACGTCGACCCGCTGCCCTGGCGCGCGTGGCGGGACACCGGCGGGACGCTGCTGCGCCGGGCGGTCGGCGGGGACTCGCCGGGCACCCTCGCGGTGCGCCGGAGCACCTTCCTGGCGATGGGCGGCTACGACCCGGACGTGCTCGCCGAGAACCTGGAGCTGGTCCGGACGGTCCGCGCGTACGGCGGCGCCACGGCGACCCCGGCCTGGCTGTACGTGCGCCGGCTCCCGCCGACCGCCGCGCGACGGGCCCGGCGGGCGTACGACGAGTCGGCCCGGCCGGGATGGCGGCTGGCCGCGCTGGCGGTGCTGCCGGCCGCGGCGGCCGTGCTCGCCGCCCGCCGGCCGGGGCTGCTGGTGCGGGCCGGCGCCGCGACGGTGGCCGTGGCGGAGCTGGGCCGGCGACGGGCCGGCGGCGCCCGGATCTTCCCGGCGCACACCACGCTCGCGGCGCCGCTCTGGCTGGTGGCACGCGGGGCCGGCGCCTGGCTCGCCGTGGGCCGGCGGCTACGCGGCCGCGGGCGCGCCGGGGACTCCGGTCAGGCCGCGAACTCCACCCGGGCGCTGCGCCGGCGGCTCGCCGAGCGCCGCCCCGACGACCTGGTGCTCTGGGTGGAGACCGGCGTCCCGCCGGCCCCGGTCCGGGCGGAGCGGCTGCCGCGCTGAGCGGGCGACCCCGCACGCGACAGCTCGCGGCCACTTCCCGGCGTGCTGCCGGGCGTGGCCGCGAGCTGCGGCGTGCGGGTGTCGGTGATCAGTACCGCACCTGGTCGCGGGACTGCTGCGCGGTGTCCCTGACGTCCTGCGCGGCCGACCTGGTGTCGTCCTTGACGGCGTGCACGGCGTCCTGCGCGGTGGCCTTCACCGACTCGGTGGCGTGCTGCGCGGGCTCGCGCAGCTCCTCCTTCAGCTCCCCGGCGACCTCGGTGAGCTTCTCCTTCACCACGCCGCCGTGCTCGGCCGCCTTCTCCTTGACCTGCGCGGCGACCTGCTGCTCGCGGCGGGTGGCCGGGATCAGCGAGGAGACCAGCATGCCGACGCCGAAGGCGATCACGCCGGCCGCGATCGGGTTGCCCTCGGACTTCTCCCGCAGCACCTGCGGAGCCCGGTGGGCGGCGTCGCCGACGGTCGAGGCGGCGGCGTGCGCCTTGTCGCCGACGGTGGACGCCGCCGAGGAGGCGTGGTCGCCCACCGAGTGGGCTGCGTGGCCGGTGCTGTGGCCGAGATCCGAAGCGGTTCCCATCACCTTGTCCTTCACGTTCGTCAGCGCGCTGCGGACGCGCTGCTTGCGGTCGTCGACGATGCGGCTCGGGCTGACCTTGTACGCCAGGGCGTCCACGTCCGAGCTCAGGTTGCTGCGAGTGGCTTCGATCTCCCGGCGGATCTGGTCGGGGTCGGTGCTCATCGGTTGACTCCCTCCGGGTGCGGCTTGAGCGCGTCGGGGATGCGCTGCACGCTGTCGTTGGTCTGCTTGAGGCCGCGGATCCGCTCGGCGTTCTTCTTGGCCATCGAGTAGAGGACCGCGGCGACCACGGCCCAGATCACGGCCACGATCAGCGCGGCCAGACCGGAGTCCATCACGTTGTCCAGGAACTGCCAGATCGCGATGGAGACGAAGAGCGCCACCATGTAGCCGCCGAAGCCGGCGCCGCCGAAGAGGCCGGCGGCCTTGCCCGCCTTCTTCCCCTCCTGGCGGATCTCCGCCTTGGCCAGCTCGACCTCCTGGCGCATCAGCGTGGAGAGGTCCGTGGTGACCTGGCGCATCAGCTCGCCGATGGAGCTGCCCCGGACCTCGTCCGCGGTGTGCGGCGCGCCCGCCGCGGTATAACCGGAGTCCAGTCCGGACCCCTGCGTCGGCATGCTCATGCCGTCGCCTCCCTTCTGCCGGTCAGGCCGTTCACGGACGGTTGACGCCGCTCGACGGCACACCCGGCAGCGGGTCGGTCCGGCTCGGCGGGGGCAGCGGCTGGCCGGTGCCACCCTCCGGGTCGGCCCAGGTGTTCGGGGCGCCGCCGGCCGGGTAGGTCGCGCCCGGCGCGGAGTAGCCCGGGTCCGGCTCGGCGTACGTGCCGGGGGTCGGGTCGAGGTAGCCGCCCGGCGGCACCTGCTCCGGCACCGCCCGCGAGGTCGGGATGACCGCGGTCCGGTCCGGGTCGTACGACGGCTGCACGCCGTTGCCGTCGCCGACGGCCGCGATGTTCCGGGTCAGCCGGCCGGCGACCACGCCCAGCAGGGCGGCGCCGACCAGGAACGTGCCCGGGTTGCGGCGGGCGTAGTTCTTCACCTCGTTGAGGAGGTCGCCCGGCTCGCGCTGCTCCAGCCAGCCGGCCACGCCGTGCACGCGATCGGCGGCCTGGTGGGCCAGCTCGGTGACCGGGCCCGCGCCGCCGCCGTTCTGCGCCATCGAGCGCATCTCCTCGGCCAGCGAACGCAGCCCGCTCGCCGCGCGCTGCTGCTGCTGGCTGGTCTGGGCGGTCACCTGGTTCCGGGCCTCACCGTAGAGGTTGCGGGCCTGGCGCTTGGCCTCGCCCACCACCTCCTGGCCCTGCTCCTTGGCGGTCTGGGCGACCGCGCCGCCCGCGTTGGCGGCCTCGTTGCCGACCTGGCGGGCCTGGTCACGGACCCCGCCGCCGTTGGTCGACTCGTAGGTGCCGGACGAAGATGAGAGATCGTAAGTCATGATGTCCCTTCCGCTCGGAATTCGTAGCGGTTGTGCTCGGGGGATCACACCGGCGTTGCTTGCCGGCGTGTCGGAATCCCTACCCCCGGTCGCCGGGTCCATGCCTGATTCGTCATTTCTCTGCGGCGACGCCCCGCCCTGGTCACACAATGGAGGGTCTGCCCGCTCCGGGCGTCGGTGAGCTCCACGGAGGTGACAGCGATGGCACGTGACGTGCGCGGACGCGCCGCGGCCCGGTCCCGGCCGCCGATCCAGAAGGTCGCCCTCGCGGTGGCCGCCGTCTTCGTGCTGATCGGTGTGCTCGGCTTCGTCCCCGGCTTCACCACCCACTACGGCGACCTGAAGTTCGCCGGCCACCACTCGGAGGCCAAGCTCATCGGCCTGTTCCAGGTGTCGATCCTGCACAACCTGCTGCACCTGCTCTTCGGCCTGGTCGGCCTCGTGCTGGCCCGCCGGGTCGCCGGGGCGCGGCTGTTCCTGGCCGGCGGGGGCGCCGCCTACCTGGGCCTCTGGCTGTACGGCTTCGCCATCGACCGGGAGACCGCCGCGAACTTCGTGCCGTTCAACGACGCCGACAACTGGCTGCACCTCTTCCTCGGCTTCGGCATGCTGGCGGTGGGCCTGCTGCTCAACAACGAGGTGGGCACCGGCGGGCGCCCGGACACCCCCCTCGACCGGCCCTGACCAGTACCGTCACCCGTTCGGACGGCATCGGCCGCGACGCACCGGGCCCACGTTTGCCCGTTCACCGGTGGGGGCACCAGGACCACCACGGGGAGTGACCCCGGTGGGACGAGGAGGTCCGGCGATGCCACGTTGGTTGCGGGACAACGCGCTCACGGTCGCCATGCTCGGCGCGTTCGTGATCTTCCTGCTGTTGCAGAGCGTGTTCGGCTGGCAGGTGCACAACGAGGAACTGGCCGAGTACGGGTCCGCGCCGCTGAGCTGGTGGACGTACCTGGGCACCGGGCACTTCGCCGAGGCGGTCTTCGAGAACTGGGAGTCGGAGTTCCTCCAGATGGGCGGCTACGTGCTGCTCACCGCGTACCTGGTGCAGAAGGGCTCGGCCGAGTCGAAGCCGGAGGGTCAGACGGATCGGCCCGAAGACGACCCGCGGCGCGCGACCCCGGACTCCCCCTGGCCGGTGCGGGCCGGCGGCCTGCCGCTGGCGGTCTACCGGAACAGCCTCTCCATCGCGCTGTTCATGATCTTCGCGGGCTCGTTCCTGGGCCACCTGTTCGGCGGCGTGGCCAACTACAACGAGGAGCAGGCGTTGCAGAGCGGGGCCGCCCCGATCAGCGCGTGGCAGTTCCTCGGCACCAGCGACTTCTGGTTCCAGTCGATGCAGAACTGGCAGAGCGAGTTCCTCGCCGTGGGCGTGCTCATCCTGCTCAGCATCGTGCTGCGCCAGCACGCCAGCCCCGAGTCCAAGCCGGTCACCGCGGCCCACGCCGAGACCGGCGCGTAGGGATCCGCCTCAGGCGGCGACCGGGAGCCGCTTGGCGAAGCACACGCTGTACGGGTTGTCGACGTACTCGCCGTAGACCGGGATCGGCTGGTAGCCGCAGGACCGGTAGAGGCCGACGGCGGCGGGGAGGTAGGTGCCGGTCTCCAGGCACACGGTGGTGTGCCCCTGCCGGAAGGCCAGCTCCTCCAGGGCGGCCAGCAGCTGCCGGGCGATCCCCCGCCCCCGGTACGCCGGCCGGACGTACATCCGCTTCAGCTCGCCGGTGCCGGCGTCGAGGGCCTGGAGGCCGCCGCAGGCGACCGCCCGGCCACCCTCGACCACCGCCAGGTAGTGGATGTCGTCGTGGGTGACCGTCACCTGCCCGTCCAGGCCGCCGTCGGCCTCGCGCAGCTCGCGCTGCTGGGCGGTGACCAGGGCGGCGATCTCGGGATCGGTGGCGGGACGGGATTCGATCAGCATCCCGCCACGGTAGGTCGACCGGATTTCACGGAGGTTTCCGGCCAACGTCCCGAACACGGACGGAGCGGAACTAATCCCAGTCCTCGTCGTCGGCGTCGTCCTGCGGGGCGGCCTCCACCTCGTCCTCCCGGCGCACCCGGCGCGCCTTGCGGGCGGCCAGCCGCTCCGCGGCGGAGGCGCGGGTCGACTTGTCCTCCAGCCGGACGTCGGTACCCCGGTTGCCGGGAACGAAGTCGACCCCGGCGTAGAGGGTCGGCTGCCAGTCGAACTCCCGGTCGCCGATCCGGACCAGGTCGCCCGCCTGCGCGCCGGCCTTGGCCAGCTTCTCCTCCACGCCGAGGCGGGCCAGCCGGTCGGCCAGGTAGCCCACGGCCTCGTCGTTGTCGAAGTTCGTCTGCTTGACCCAGCGCTCCGGGCGGTTGCCCACGACCGTGAAGGACCCGTCCTCCTCGGCCTGGATGGTGAAGCCGGTGTCGTCGACCGCCTTGGGGCGGATCACGATCCGGGTCGGCTCGGCCGGCGGCGCGGCGCGGCGGGACTGGTCGACCAGCTCGGCCATCGCGTACGTCAGCTCCCGCAGCCCCTCCCGGGTCGCGGTGGAGACGTCGAACACCCGGAAGCCGCGGGCCTCCAGGTCGGGCCGGACGATGTCGGCGAGGTCCCGCCCGTCCGGCACGTCGATCTTGTTGAGCGCCACCAGGCGGGGGCGGTCGGCCAGACCGCCGTACTGGGTCAGCTCCGACTCGATGGCGTCGATGTCGGCCAGCGGGTCCCGGCCCGGCTCCAGCGTCGCCGTGTCGACCACGTGCACCAGCACGGCGCACCGCTCGACGTGGCGGAGGAACTCCAGGCCCAGGCCCTTGCCGGTGGCCGCGCCCGGGATGAGCCCCGGCACGTCGGCGACCGTGAAGGTGTGGTTGTCCACCCGGACGACACCCAGGTTGGGCACGAGCGTGGTGAACGGGTAGTCGGCGATCTTCGGCTTGGCCGCGGAGATCACCGAGATCAGCGACGACTTGCCGGCGGAGGGGAAGCCCACCAGGCCGACGTCGGCGACGCTCTTCAGCTCGAGCACCACGTCGAGCCGGTCGCCGGGCTCACCCAGCTCGGCGAAGCCGGGGGCCTTGCGCCGGGCGTTGGCCAGCGAGGCGTTGCCCCGGCCGCCGCGGCCGCCCCGGGCCGCCTCGAACGTGGTGCCGACGCCGACCAGGTCGGCCAGCACCTCGCCGTCGAGGGTCTGCACCACGGTGCCGTTCGGCACCTTGATGACCAGGTCGTGCCCGTTGGCGCCGTCCCGGTTCGAGCCGGCACCGCCCTTGCCGTTCTCGGCCTTCATGTGCGGCCGGAAGTGGAAGTCGAGCAGCGTGGTCACCTGCGGGTCGACGACCAACGAGACGCTGCCGCCGTGCCCGCCGTTGCCCCCGTCGGGCCCGCCGAAGGGCTTGAACTTCTCCCGGTGGATGGAGACACAGCCGTGCCCGCCGTCGCCGGCCTGCATGTGCAGGACGACCCGGTCAACGAACGTCGTCACGATGCGATCCTTCCAGCGGGACACCGCCCCGCATCTGAAAAAGCGAAGCGGGCCGGGACCCGAGGTCCACGGCCCGCAACGCCTGCGAATTACTGCTGCGGCACGATGCTGACGGTCTTGCGACCGCGCTTGGTGCCGAACTGGACCGAGCCGGCGGCCAGCGCGAACAGCGTGTCGTCGCCGCCACGGCCGACCAGGTCACCGGGGTGGAACTTGGTGCCACGCTGACGGATGAGGATCT
The DNA here is from genome assembly GCF_040609975.1 of Micromonospora sp. NPDC004551. NCBI lineage: Bacteria > Bacillati > Actinomycetota > Actinomycetes > Micromonosporales > Micromonosporaceae > Micromonospora > Micromonospora sp. NPDC004551. Next base: position 17,706 of record NZ_JBEXLM010000044.1, read on the forward strand.
CACCCGCGCTGACGACCTGACCACCGAAGCGCTTCACGCCGAGCCGCTGGGCCGCGGAGTCGCGACCGTTACGCGAGCTGGACGCACCCTTTTTGTGAGCCATTGGAGGACGACCTACTTCCCGCTGGAGATGCCGGTCACCTTGACCTGGGTCAGCGGCTGGCGGTGACCCTGGCGCTTGTGGTAGCCGGTCTTGTTCTTGAACTTGTGGATCCGGATCTTCGGGCCCTTGGTGTGCGCGGCGATCTCGCCGGACACCGCGACCTTGGCAAGCTTCGCCGCGTCGGTCACCAGGTCGTCACCGTCGACGAGGAGCACCGCGGTGAGCTTCACCGCGTCGCCGGGGGCACCGGCGAGCTTCTCGACCTCGATCACGTCGCCCTCGGCGACCTTGTACTGCTTGCCGCCGGTCTTGACGATCGCGTACATCGGAGGCGGACTCCCTGTCGTTGAGGCTGCTAGCGTCTTTACCCACCGTTACCGGTCGGTCGTTCCCACGGCGTCTCGCCGGGAGCCGTGACACCGGCGGCGCGGGCACGCGGGAACTCGGCACACCAAAGTGCGCCGCAGGCAAGCGTACGCCATACCCGGCCCGCCACCCAAACCGGGCCGCCGGTCAGGCCGGACAGAGCTCGTCGAGCCGGCCCTGGAGCCGGTCGAACTCCGTCTCGTCGATCGCCTGCACGTCGGTGCCGAGCCCGCCCACCTCGGCGGCGAGGTCCGCCAGCAGCGTACGCAGCCGCGGGTCGCTCGCCTGCCCGGACTGCTCCCGCAGCGCGTCCCGCCAGCCGGCTAGGGCCGTCTCCGCGTCCTTCCGGGCGGCGTCCGCGGTCTTGCGGTCGCCGCGGCCGGTGGCGCGCAGCATCTCGGCCAGCTTGAACACGTACGTCTGCACGGCTGCGGAGCCGGCCTGTTTGGCGCGGGCGCAGACACCCGGATCGCCGGTGACGGTCGGGGCCGGGGTGGTGGCGGTGGGCGGTGGGGCCGGTGAGGCGAAGCCCACCGCGAAGGGGTCCTCGCCCCGGTCGGCGCAGCCCGCGCCGGCCAGCAGCACCCCGGTCAGCGCGGTGACCGCGAACACCCGACGCATGTCTCCTCCCTCCGGGGCCGGCCGTCCCGACCGGGGGTCGACGGAGACGGCAGGGCCCCTGCCCCGGACTCTGTTGCCGGTGCAGGGGCCCTGTCAAACGCCGTGCAGGTCAGCGGCTCACGGCCGGGTACGCCGCCGGGCGCCGCCGCGCCGGGAACGCCGGCGGGCGGTGCCGCTCTCGGCGCCCTCCTCGTCCCCGTCGCCGATGGCGTCCGGGTCGTCCGCGGCGGCCAGCCGGGCCGAGTCGCCCTGCTGGCTGTCCGCCACCGCCGGGGCGGCCGCAGTGTCCGCCTCGTACCGGGACAGGTCGTAGCCCTGGGTGTCGTAGTAGTCGTCCGTGGTGTCGACCACCTCGGCGACGGCCTTCTCCGGCGCGGCCGGTGCGGGCTGCTCCGCGGCCTCCGCGGCAGGCTTCTCCGCGGCCTCCGCGGCGGGCTTCTCCGCGGCGCCCTTGCGGCCCCGGCGCCGGCCCTTCTCCTCGGTGGCGGGGCTGGTGACGGCCGAGGCCACGGCCTTGACCTTCTCCCCCGCGCCGCCGCGCGGCTTCTCCGGCACCGGCTCGGTGTGGATGATGACGCCCCGGCCCTTGCAGCACTCGCAGGTCTCGCTGAACGCCTCCAGCAGGCCCGCGCCGATCCGCTTGCGGGTCATCTGCACCAGGCCGAGCGAGGTGATCTCGGTGACCTGGTGCTTGGTGCGGTCCCGGCCGAGGCACTCGGTGAGCCGGCGCAGCACCAGCTCCCGGTTCGACTCCAGCACCATGTCGATGAAGTCGATCACCACGATGCCGCCGAGGTCGCGCAGCCGGAGCTGACGCACGATCTCCTCGGCCGCCTCCAGGTTGTTACGGGTGACCGTCTCCTCCAGGTTGCCCCCGGAGCCGGTGTACTTGCCGGTGTTGACGTCGATGACGGTCATCGCCTCGGTGCGGTCGATCACCAGCGAGCCGCCGGAGGGGAGGAAGACCTTCCGGTCCAGGCCCTTGAGGATCTGCTCGTCGATCCGGTACTCGGCGAAGACGTCGGTGGTGCCGGCGTGCCGGCGCAGCCGGGCCACCAGGTCCGGCGAGACGTGCGACAGGTAGGACTCGACCAGGTCGTACGCCGACTCGCCCTCGATGACCAGCTCGCGGAAGTCCTCGTTGAACAGGTCCCGGACCACCCGGATGACCAGGTCGGGCTCCTCGTAGAGCAGCACCGGGGCGCCGCCCTCGGCCGCCTTGGCCTGGATCTCCTCCCACTGCGCCTGGAGCCGCTTGACATCCCGGGCCAGCTCGTCCTCGCTGGCGCCCTCGGCGGCCGTCCGGACGATCACCCCGGCACCGTCCGGCACCAGCTTCTTGAGGATGTCCCGCAGCCGCTTGCGCTCGGTGTCCGGCAGCTTCCGGCTGATGCCCGAGGCGTTGCCGTTCGGCACGTAGACCAGGTGCCGGCCGGAGAGCGCGATGTGGCTGGTCAGCCGGGCGCCCTTGTGCCCGATCGGGTCCTTGGTGACCTGCACCAGCACCGAGTCGCCGGACCGGAGCGCCTGCTCGATCGAGCGGGCCCGGCCCTCCAGGCCGGTGGTGTCCCAGTTGACCTCGCCGGCGTAGAGCACGGCGTTGCGGCCGCGCCCGATGTCGACGAAGGCCGCCTCCATGCTGGGCAGGACGTTCTGCACCTTGCCCAGGTAGACGTTGCCGGCCATGGTGCCGGACGAGTTGCGGGTCACGTAGTGCTCGACCAGCACGCCGTCCTCGAGGACCGCGATCTGGGTCCGGTCGCCCCGCTGGCGGACCGCCATCACCCGGTCGACCGCCTCCCGCCGGGCCAGGAACTCCGACTCGCTGAGGATCGGCGGGCGGGTACGCCGCTGCTCCCGGCCGTCCCGGCGGCGCTGGCGCTTGGCCTCCAGGCGGGTCGAGCCGGAGACGCCCTGCACCTCGTCGACGGCCTTGCGCGGCTCGCGGATCTTGACGACGGTGGGTACGCCGTCCTCGGCGGCGGTCTCCGCCTCACCAGCGCCCCGGCGGCGGCGCCGACGGCGACGACGGGTCATCCCCTCGCCCTCGGCCTCCTCCTCCTCGTCCTCGCTCTCCTCGGCCTCCGCCTCGGCGGACTCGGCGCGGACGGCCTCCTCGGCCTCCTCGTCCTCGGCCTCCTCGACGCCCCGGCCACGGCCCCGGCCCCGGCGGCCGCGGCGACGACGGCGCCGGTTGGCCGCCTCGTCCTCGTCCTCCTCCGCCTCGGCGACCTCCTCGGCCTCCGTGGTCGGCTCCTCCTCGACCTCCACCTCCACCGGCTCGGCCTCGCGGCGACCGCGCCGGCGACGCCGGCCGGTCTCCGCCGGCTCCTCGACCGGCTCCTCGGCGGGCGGGTAGGTGACCCGGACGACCGGGGCCTCCTCGGGCTGGGGAGGCATGAACAGGACGGTCGGCGCGGAGAGCGCGGCCCGGCGGCGACGGCCGGTGGGCGCGGGCTCCTCGGCCGGCTCCTCGGCGGGACCCGGCACGGCGGCGCCCGGCGACACCTCACCGGTCCGGTCCTCCGGACCGCCGGCGCGGGCCAGGACGGCCTCGTCGGCGCGCCGCTCGCCGGGGGTCGGCTCGTCCTCGGCGTCCTCGCCGACGGCGTCCTCGTCCTCCGGCTCGCCCTCGGCGGACGCCGAGGGCTCCGGGGCGGTGGACGGCTCCGGAGCGGCGGGCGGTTCGGTGTCGGCCTGCGGCTCGGCGATCGCGTGCGGCTCGACCGCCGGTCCGGCGGTCTCGGCGGGCTCCTCGCCCAGCGACTCCTCCGTGGCGACCTCGACGGGCGGCGGGGTGCTCTTGCGGCGGCGGGTGCGGGTCACCTTGACCGGCGGCACCACCTCGTCGGAGGCGGCCTCCACGCCGGCCGCGGCCACCGGTTCCTCGGCCGCCTTGGCGGGGGTCGCCTTGCGCCGCCGCCGGGTCTTCGGCGCGGCCTCCAACTCCCCGGCGACCGGGGCGAACACCTCGGCCTGCGGCGACTCGCCGCTCCCCGTCGCCGCGGTCGACGCCTCGACGGGCGCGTCGGTCTGCTCCGGCTGGTTCAGCGGCGCCGCCTTGCGGCGGCTGGCCCGCTTACGGGCCGGCGGCTTGACCTCGGCGGTGCTGTCGGTGCTGCTGGCGGCGGTTGCCTCGGCCGGCTCTGCGCCGGTCCGTTCGCCGCCCTCGGGCTCGTTCTCGAGCATGGACGTTCTCCAGTTCTGGCTGCCCCGGGCGCGGGTGAGCGCTGCCACGCAGGGTCGCCGCAAAAGGTGTTTCCGCCGGGCGCGCAGGTGCGCGACCGCCGAAGTCTGCCTGCCAGAACGCTGACCGTCCGGTCAGCGTTCTCCGATGGCTGCCCCGTCGCGATCCGCGTCCAACGGATCGACGATCTCGCCCTGCGCGGTCAGCGTGCCCTGCGCCAGCCGGATCACCCTCGGGGAGACCGGCGGCTCCAGGTCGGCCACCACGCGGAGGCCGGAAAGGACGTCATCGGGTCGTACGGAGGGGGTGACCTGCCGCACGACCAGTTCGAGTATCGCACACGGTACGGCCGTCGCCCCGGAAGGCGTCTCGGACGGCGGCAGCGCATCGATCGACATGACGGCGGCGCGGGCGTCGAACGTGCGCCGCCCCTGCTTGGTCATCCGCTCGACCTGGATCTCCTCGGCGGCGGTGAACGCGCTCACGGCCTGCTCCAGCACGGCCGGGTCGACCTCGGGCAGCTCGATCCGCCACCGGGAGGCCTCGATCCGGTCGGCCAGGCTGCCGCCGGTGGCCTCCACGGCGTCCAGCACGTCGAGCCCGGGCGACAGGGCGGCGTCCAGGGCCGCGCGCAGCTGCGCCGGCTCGACCGGCTCGCGCAGGCCGATCTCCAGGTACTCCGCCTCGCTGGCCACGCCGGTCGGCGCCGCGGAGGCGTACGAGATCTTCGGGTGCGGGGTGAAACCCTGGGAGAAGGCGATCGGTACGCCGGCCCGGCGCAACGCGCGCTCGAAGGCCCGGGCGAAGTCCCGGTGCGAGGTGAACCGCAGAGGTCCACGCTTGGCGTACCGGATCCGGACCCGCTGGACGACCGGCGCCTGGCCGCCCTCGGGTTGAGGCTTTCTGGCGATCGTGAACTCCTCGGCTGTGCCTGCGTGTCGGTCCCATCCTGGCGCAGCGGCCGGTACGGCCCGCAGCCGGGGCGGCGGAAGCGGCCGGACGAACCGGCCGGAACCGGTCAGCGAGGGGCTGTCCGGCCCGCCGGGAGACGACGGTGGCCGGCCGGCGACGCGCAGGTCGCCCGGCCGGCCACCACGGGTCAGGACCGGTTGCCGCCCGGTGGCGGGTACGTCCCCGGCGGCGGCGGAACGTGGCCGGGCGGCGGAGCGTACGGGTTCGCGCCCGGCGGGACCTGGCCGCCCGGCGGGGCGTGGTAGCCGGCCGGGACGGGTGGCGTGCCGTAGCCGGCCCCGGCGCTCCGGTCGAGCCGGTCGTCGGGGACGGCGGCGGCCCGGCCCGCCTCGCGGCGGTAGCGGCGCCGGTTCCAGATCAGGAAGACCACCAGCGCCACCAGCACCAGCAACACCGCGGCGATGCCGATGCCGATGACCATCACCTGCTGGTCGGTGGGGCCGCCCCGGTCGCCGTACTCGGTGACGTCGAAGTCGTCGTCCTCGGCCGCCTGCGGCGGAGCCGAGCCGGCCGGGGCCGCGCCCAGCAGCGGGTTCGCCGAGACCGCCGGCACCCTGGCGGTCAGCGCCGCCACCGGATCGATCCGGCCGAACCCGTACTGCGGGTCGCGACCGGGCGGGCCCGCGTCCCGGGCGGTGCGGATGATCCGGTTGATCACGTTGGGCGCGGAGAGATCCGGATACTTCGCGCGGATCAGCGCCGCGATGCCGGAGACGATCGCCGTGGCGTCGGAGGTGCCGTCGCCCCAGCCGTAGCCGTGGTCCGGGCCGGCGTTGTAGATGCTGTCGGCGGGGGCGGCCACCACGGCCTCCGGCCCCTGCGCGGAGCCGGACCAGAAACGCCCGCCCCGGGTGGTGCCGGTCACCGCGATCACCCCGGGAACGTTGGCCGGGTTGATCACCTCAGTGTGCCCCTTGGCGGTGTTGCCGGCACCGGCCACCACCACCACGTCCCGTTCCAGGGCGTACTTGATCGCGGCCTGCTCGTCGTCGGAGGCCACGCCCATGGCGCCGTAGGACAGGTTGATGACCTTGGCGCCGCCGTCCACGGCCATCCGGATGCCCTGGGCCGACGCCGCGTCGCTGACGTCCCCGTCGCCGGGCTTCGTCTTGATCGGCAGGATCCGCACGCCGGGCGCGATGCCGGTCACCCCGTCCGGACCGGCGTCGCGCGCCGCGATGATGCCGGCCATATGGGTGCCGTGACCGTCCGCGTCGGAGCGTCCGTCTCCGGACGCGCCGTAGCTGCGACCGCCGGGAAGCACCTGGCCGGCCAACTCCGGGTGGGTGGCGTCGACACCGCTGTCCACCACGGCGACGGTGACCCCGCGCCCGGTGGACAGCTTGTGCGCCTGGTCGATGCGCAGCTCGTCCAGGTACCACTGCTCGGCCCGCCGCGGCGCGGCGACCGCCGGTTGGACGGCCCCCAGGACCATGAGCCCGGCCAGCAGGCCGGCCGCGACCGGCCGGAGCGCGCCCACGTGCAACCTCATCCGTCCGTCCTCAGCGCAGGATGCCCGGCGACGCGGCGTCACCGCTGCCCCACGGGTCGTCGTCCTCAGTCAACCACGACGAGTGCTCGCTGCCGGCGCCGCCGTGCCCGGCGCCGCCGTGCCCGCCCATCATGCCGCCGCGCGCGCCGCCCGCGCCCGCGCCGGCCGCGTTGCGCAGTGCGCTGGCCGCGCTGGTCATCGGGGGCACCTTGCCGTTGCCGCCACCGACCATGCCGGGGATGCCGCCCATGCCGATCCCGCCGGCCGCGCCGATCCCGCCGCCACCGATGCCGCCGGCCGAGCCGAGGCCGGCGCCGCCGCCCCCGAAGCCGCCGCCGAGCCCCCCGGAGTTGACGCTGCCACCGAGACCGCCGGTGCCGCCGTAGCCACCGCCGAGGGTCGGCGTGCCGGCGCCCGCGAGGCCGCTGCCGTAGTCGTGGTCGCCGGTCCCGGTGCCCGGGTAGCCCGCGCCCGTGGACGGCGGGGTGTAGGTGCCGGCGCCGCCGCCGCTGCCCCCGCCGCCGCCGAAGTCCGGGCCGCCCGTGGTGGGCGGAGGCGTGAACGACCCGCCGCCACCGCCGAAGGAGCCCCCACCGCCGATGCCGGTGCTGCCGAGGGAGGGCCCGCCTCCGCCGAAACCGCCGCCCCCACCCCCGGCGCCGCCGCCACCGCCACCGCCGTCCGGCAGGCCGACCGGCGGCTTCCGGTCATCGGGACGGTAGTCGTCGATGTCGGTCTTCGGGTTCGGCACGATCAGCTTGGGCCGCTCCGTCTCCACCGCGGCGGGCAGCGGCGACATGGCCGAGTTGGCCGCCTGCTGGTTGTCGCGGTACCAGTTGTCCAGGTGCGACTTGGTGTCCCACCAGCCGCCGCGCTTGTGATCCTCGGCGTTGCCGTCGACCTTCATGGTCGCCTCGAGGTCGTCGGCCTTGTCGCGGAACGCGCCGTCGGCGTACGAGGCCGGGTTGCTCTGGTAGTCCTTCCGCAGCGCGGCCAGGAAACCCGACGCGCTCTCGCCGTCGCGGGCGTCGTCGAGTTCGGTGCCGTTGGGCAGGCTCCACTCGTTCCAACCGAAGTCGTCCATGAGCGGGATCGGGATGCTCGCCACCGATTTGCGGATGTCACCCTCGATCCGCGACAGCGCCCCGCTGACGTTGCTGGCGTGGGTGATGAGCTCCTCGATCTCCTTGCCGATGTCGCCCAGGTGCTCGCGGTACGCGTCGCCGCCACTGCCCTTCCAGCCGCTGAGCAGACCGGGGAGGCCACCGCTGTGCGGGCGCTCCTGGCCGGGCGCGATCGGGCCCACGAAGGACCGGCCGACGAGCGCGTCCCGCAGGTAGCCCAGGCCGGTGGAGAGGTTGCTCCATCCCACCCCGACCGAGCCGACCGTCTCCGGATCCGCCGACAGCGTGACCTCGCGGACACACCGCTCCCAGGTTCCTCCAGCCATGACCTTCTCCCCCCTCAGGCCGTGTACGGGTAGGTGGGCTGCTCGCCCGTCGCCGGCGGCGGAGCGGCGGACTCCAGCATCCGCTCGATTTCCTTGCCGTTGGCGGCGTTGCGGGCCTCCGTGTCGCGGAACGCCTTGGCGATGTCCTCGGTGCCCTGCTTCAGGGTGGCGAGCTTCGTGGAGAGCGCCTTGAGGTGGCCCTCCATGTTCGCCGTCGACTTCGTCAGCGCCTGCCACTGCATCCGGGCGTCCTCGTACGCGCCGAACGGCGTGCCGTTGGGCACCGTCTGCGCGTTGTTGCTGTCGCCCTTCATCCGCTCCTTGATGCGTTCCATCTCGTAGCTGATGGTGTCGTCGACATACTGCTTGAGGCGCTCGACGTAGTCCGCCGCGGCGTCCAGGTCCTCGACGCTGACGTGCAGATCGCCGGTGTCCGGCGGCCTGATGTCACCCATGCTGCTGCCCTCCCCGCTGCCGGCCCCCGGCCGGTCCAATACGGACGCAGCGTATCGAGCGACGGCCAGTCGGGGCACCCCCACCCCGGGTGACGGGACATCGACGGGTGCGGAGTCCCGGAATGTGACGGAGCGCGGGACCCCCGTGGGGATCCCGCGCTCCGGTGCGCGTCGCGGTGTTACTGCTGGGCGCCGGTGGGCAGCTTCAGCCCGTTCACCGGGGTCAGCGGCAGCAGCTTCCGGCCGGTCGGGCCGATCTGGATCTCGGTGTCCATGGACGGGCAGACGCCGCAGTCGAAGCAGGGCGTCCAGCGGCAGTCGTCCTGCTCGTACTCGGCCAGCGAGTCCTGCCAGTCCTGCCAGAGCCAGTCCTTGTCCAGGCCCGAGTCGAGGTGGTCCCAGGGCAGGACCTCCAGCTCGTCACGCTCCCGGGTGGTGAACCAGTCCAGGTCCACCCCGAAGGACGGCAGCACCTCGGCCGCCGCGTCCACCCAGCGCCGGTAGGAGAAGTGCTCGCTCCAGCCGTCGAACCGGCCGCCGTCCTCCCAGACCTTGCGGATCACCGCGCCGACCCGGCGATCGCCCCGGGACAGCAGGCCCTCGATCAGCGACGGTTCGCCGTCGTGGTAGCGGAAGCCGATCGCCCGGCCCAGCGAGCGGTCGCTGTTGATGGCCTGCTTGAGCAGCTTCAGCCGGCCGTCGATGACCTCCGGGCGCTCCATGGCGGCCCACTGGAACGGGGTGTGCGGCTTCGGCACGAAGCCACCGATCGAGACGGTGCAGCGGATGTCCTTCGACCCGGTCGCCGCCCGGCCGGCCCGGATGACCTCGTGGGCCATGTCCGCGATCTCGAGGACGTCCTCGTCGGTCTCGGTGGGCAGCCCGCACATGAAGTAAAGCTTCACCTGCCGCCAGCCGTTGGTGTACGCGGTCACCACGGTGCGGATCAGGTCTTCCTTCGACACCATCTTGTTGATGACCTTGCGGATCCGCTCCGACCCGCCCTCGGGGGCGAAGGTCAGGCCGGTCCGCCGGCCGTTGCGGGACAGCTCCTGCGCCAGGTCGATGTTGAAGGCGTCCACCCGCGTCGACGGCAGCGAGAGCGACACGTTGGTGCCCTCGTACTGCTGCGCGAGGCCGGAGCACATGTCGCCGATCTCGGAGTGGTCGGCCGACGACAGCGACAGCAGGCCCACCTCGTGGAAGCCGGAGAACTCCAGCCCCTGCTGCACCATCTGGCCGACGGTGGTGATCGAGCGCTCCCGCACCGGCCGGGTGATCATCCCGGCCTGGCAGAACCGGCAGCCGCGGGTGCACCCGCGGAAGATTTCCACCGCGTAGCGCTCGTGGACCGTCTCGGCCAGCGGCACGAGGGGCTTCTTCGGGTACGGCCAGGCGTCCAGGTCCATCGTCGTGCGCTTGTGCACCCGGAACGGCACGTCGGGGCGGTTCGGCACGACCCGCTGGATCCGGCCGTCGGGCAGGTAGTCCACGTCGTAGAAGCGCGGCACGTAGATGCTCTCGGTGCGGGCCAGCCGCAGCAGCAGCTCGTCCCGGCCGCCCGGGCAGCCCTCGGCCTTCCAGTCCCGGACGATCGCGGTGATCTCCAGCACCGCCTCCTCGCCGTCGCCGAGCACGGCGGCGTCGACGAAGTCGGCGATCGGCTCCGGGTTGAACGCGGCGTGCCCGCCGGCCACGATCACCGGGTCGGCCTCGGTGCGGTCGGCCGCGAGCAGCGGGATGCCGGCCAGGTCGATCGCGGTGAGCAGGTTGGTGTAGCCCAGCTCGGTGGAGAAGGAGACGCCGAACACGTCGAAGTCGCGCACCGCGCGGTGGGCGTCGACGGTGAACTGCGGCACGCCGTGGGCGCGCATCAGCTTCTCCAGGTCGGGCCAGACCGCGTACGTCCGCTCGGCCAGCACGTCGGGCAGCTCGTTGAGCACCTCGTAGAGGATCTGCACGCCTTGGTTGGGCAGGCCCACCTCGTACGCGTCCGGGTACATCAGCGCCCAGCGCACGGTCGCCGCGTCCCAGTCCTTGACCACCGCACCCAGCTCGCCACCCACGTACTGGATGGGCTTGGTCACCTGCGGCAGCAGCGGCTCCAGGCGGGGCCACACGGAATTGGCCGCGACCGGGCGCGGCGTCGTCGACGGGGCACTCATGATGCCCAAGCGTACGCGGTCCTCCGCCACCCCCATCCTCACCTGCACCCCCAGCCGCGTTGATCAAGAATTTCGCGTCGGGATCCGGGCCGATCCCGACACAAACCTCTTGATCGACGAGCGGGGCGGGACGAGGGCGGCGTGGGGCGGTGCTGGGAATTCGTCGGGGGTGGCGGGGCGGTACTAACCTCGCTACGGGCGCGAGAGGAGATTGCCGCGATGTCGCAGCCGCAGCCGGGGGCGGACCGGCCGGCCGACGGGGGCACCCCGGCCGCCGGGCGGAACGGGGATCCGGTGATCGCCGGATTGCCTGCCGACGGTCCGCCGCAGGCCGACGCCGCGCTCCCCACCCCGCCGGAGCCGGAGTCCGCGCCGGAGTCCGGCGCGCCGGATGCCGAGGCCCGGCCCGCCGCACCCGACCCGCAGCCGCCCGCACCAGGTGCGGCCGTCTCGGAGGGCGAGCCCATCCCGCCGGCCGACACCGCCGCGCAGGCGGAAGCCGTCGCGCAGAGCGAGCCCACCCCGCACGCCGCAGAGACAGCGCAGCCGGAACCTGCGGCGCGGGCCGACCGAGTCCAACCGGCCGCACCCGACGCCCAGGCGGCGCCGGAGGCCGACACCGCGGCCCGGCCCCACCCCGCGGACCCCGACTCCACCCCGGTCTCACCGGCGGGTCCCGCCCGTGGTTCCGCCGCGGTGCCCGGCCCGGCACGCGCCGCCGGCTCCGCCCGAGTCGTCCCCCGCCCCGACGCCGCCCCCGTGGCCCAGCGACCGGACCCCACCCGGGTGGAACAGCGGCCGGACCCCACCCGGGTCGATGACCACGCCGAGAGCCCGCCCGCGCCGCGCTGGAGCGGGTCCGCCGCGGTCCCGCCCCCGACGCCGCGCAAGCGCGCCTGGGGCGAGTCGGCCGAACCCACCCCGGTGCCGCCGGTCGACTCGCCGGAGCACCAGGTCCCGGTCGACCCGTGGGCGGGCGTGGACACCACCGGGTGGGACCTGCACTCCGCCGACTTCCCGGCGCTGCCGCCGACGCTCCCCTACACGGCGCCCTATCCGGTGCCGCACCCGCCGCCGGCGCACACCCCGCCCCACCCCGCCCCGCCGGTCGCCGCCGCGCCGCCTGCGGTCGTTCCGAACCCACCGGCGGCCCGGCCGGTCCCGCCGCCCGCGCCGCCGAAGCAGCGCCGCGCGAAGAAGACCTCGCCGCCGGTGACCGCGCCGCCCGGGTGGGGGCCGCCCAAGGGGTACGTGGCCGTGCCGGTCCGCCGCCGGCGCCGCTGGCCCTGGGTGCTGTTGCTGAGCGTCGCCTGCTGCTGCGGCGTGCCGCTCTGGTGGGCCCAGCCGCTGTCCGCCCAGTACCCGGCGACGGCGAGCCTGCCCGAACAGCTCGGCTCGCTGCGGCTGCGCCAGGACGAGGGCAGTCAGGCCGCCGCCGCGGAGCTGAAGCAGCAGGTACGCCAGGCGCACCTGCTCGCCGAGGACACCTTCGCCGGCATCTACACGACGAACGACGGCAAGCGGGTGACGCTGTTCGGCGGGACGGGGTTCCGGCTGAGCCCCGAGTCGGACGCGCAGGCCGAGCTGGACCGCCTCACCGACCGGTACACGCTCAAGCCGTCGGTGCCGGTGGAGACCGGTGTCCGGGGCCGGTACGAGCGCTGCGCGGTGGGCCGGTCCGACGGCGACACGGTGGTGGTGTGCACCTCGGTCGACCACGGCAGCCTGGCCACCGGCGTCTTCACCCGACTGTCCGTCGAGGACAGCGGCCGGCTGCTGGACGACCTGCGCCAGCAGGTGGTGACCCCCCAGCAGTCCTGAGCAACCGTCACCGTTCGCAACGTATCGAACACGTAAAGGTTCCGCCTTGCTTCCGGGCCGGATCGGCCCGAGGGGTGACAATCAGGACATGTCGCGGCGTTGGCTCTTCGCTGACCAGCTGGGGCCGCACTTCCTCGACGAGCGGACGCAGCCGGTTCTCCTCATCGAGTCCAAGGCGGTCTTCCGGCGGCGCGTCTACCACCGGCAGAAGGCCCACCTGGTCCTCTCCGCGCTCCGGCACCGCGCCGCCGAGCTGGGCGACCAGGCGATCTTCCTACGCGGCGAGACGTACGGGCAGGCGCTGAAGCAGGTTGGTGAGCCGCTGGAGGTGTGTCACCCCACCTCGCGGCGGGCGCTGGAGTTCGTCCGGAGCCTGGACGGGGTCACCGTGCTGCCGGCCCGGGGCTACGTGACCAGCCTGACGGACTTCGCCGACTGGGCCGACGGCCGGCGCGGCGCCCTGCGGATGGAGGCGTTCTACCGGTTCGCCCGGGAGCACCACGGGGTGCTGCTGGACGGCCGCGAGCCGGCCGGCGGCCGGTGGAGCTTCGACACCGAGAACCGCGAGCCGCCGCCGAAGGACGGGCGGCTCGGCATCCCGGCACCGCCGCTGCCGAAGGAGGACGACATCGACGCGGAGGTCCGGGCCGACCTGGACCGCTGGGAGGGGGAGGGCATCCGGTTCGCCGGGCGGGACGGGCCGCGCCGGTTCCCGGCCACCACTGGCGAGGCCCGGTCCCGGCTGTCGCACTTCCTCCGGCACCGGCTCACCGCGTTCGGCCGGTACGAGGACGCGATGCTCTCCACCGACCCGTGGCTGGCGCACAGCGCGCTGTCGTCCTCGTTCAACCTGGGCCTGCTGGACCCGATGGCGGCGGTCCGTGGCGCCGAGCGGGCGTACCGGCGGCAGGAGGCGCCGCTGGCCGCGGCGGAGGGCTTCGTCCGGCAGGTGATGGGCTGGCGGGACTACATCTGGCACACCTACTGGTACTTCGGGAGGGGCTGGCGGGACAGCAACGAGCTGGGCGCCCGCCGTTCCCTGCCGGACTGGTGGCGCGACCTCGACACGCGCGCGGTCGAGGCGCGCTGCCTCGAGGACGTGCTGACTGGCGTCCGGGACCGGGGCTGGGTGCACCACATCCCGCGGCTCATGGTGCTCGGCAACTACGCCCTCCAGCGCGGCTGGCGCCCGTCCGAGCTGGTCGAGTGGTTCCACACCCGGTTCGTGGACGGTCACGAGTGGGTGATGACCGGCAACGTGATCGGCATGAGCCAGTACGCCGACCTGGGCCGGATGACCACCAAGCCGTACGTGGCCGGCGGCGCGTACATCAACCGGATGAGCGACTACTGCGGCGGCTGCCGGTACGACCCACGCCGGCGGGTCGGCGAGGACGCCTGCCCGTTCACCGCCGGCTACTGGGCGTTCCTGGCCGACAACCGCGGGCGGATCCCGGCGAACGCACGGATGGCGCGGGCCATGAAGCAGCTGGCGCGCCTCGGCGACCTGGACGCGGTGCTCGCCCAGGAGCGGCGGCGCGGCAGCGACCCGCCGTGACGCCTCAGGCGGCCGGGTCGGCCGGGGGCTCGGCGCGCTTGGGGGCGTAGCGCGGCACGTACTCCTGGCCGGTGAGCTTCTGGATCTCGGCCATCATCTCGTCGGTCATCTCCCGCAGCGACGTGCGATCGTCCGACCGGCCGGTGAAGTCCAGCGGCTTGCCGAACCGGATGGTGATCTGCGCCCGGCCGGGCCGGGGCACCCGCGTGCCGATGGGCTGCGCCTTGTCGGTGCCGGTCACGCCCACCGGGATGATCGGCACGCCGGCCGCCACCGCCAGCCGGGCCGCCCCGGTCCGCCCCCGGTAGAGCCGGCCGTCCGGCGAGCGCGTGCCCTCCGGGTAGACGGCCACCAGGTCGCCGGCCTTGAGCACCGGGATGGCGGCGTCGAACGCGGACAGCGCGGCCCGCCCGCCGGCCCGCTCGACCGGGATGGCCCCCAGCCCGGTCAGCACGAACTTGGAGAAGGCGCCCTTCACGCCGGTGCCCTTGAAGTACTCCGACTTCGCCCAGAAGGCCAGGTGCCGGGGCACCACGGTGCCGAGCAGCAGCTCGTCGGCGACGGAGAGATGGTTGCCCGCGAAGATCGCGCCGCCGGTCGCCGGGATGTGCTCCAACCCCTCCACGTGCGGACGGAAGGCCAACCGCAGCGTGGGCGCCACGGTGAGCTTGCCGATGGTGTAGAGCAGGGGCACGGGTCCTCCGGCGGTCGTACGTGAACAGGCGCTGTCACGGTAGCGGACGGGTCCGCATCGGGCGGATCGGGTGGTCAGGCGTCCGCGGGGTGGTCCGGCGGCGCGGACGCCGCCGGACCTGCCCCGACGTCATACCCGCCGGACGGCCACCGTCACCCGCTCGCCCTCGCCGACCTCGCCGGCGAAGCCGGCGACGCCCTCGGCGAAGTCGACCGTGTCGGCCAGCACCTCCCGGGCCACGAAGTCGGTGTACGCGGCGACCGCCGCGCGCACCTCCTCCGAGGCGGAGACGGCCACCACGATCCGGTCCGAGACGTCCAGGTCGGCGTCCCGGCGGGCCTGCTGCACCACCCGGACCACGTCCCGGGCCAGCCCCTCGGCGGCCAGCTCCGGGGTTACCTCGGTGTCCAGCACGACCACGCCCTCGCCGCCGGGCAGCGGCGCGGAGTGCTCGGCGTCGGCGGCGACCAGGCGCAGCTCGTACTCGCCCTCGGCCAGGGTGATGCCGGCGGCGACCGGGGCGCCGTCCTGAAGCTCCCACTCCCCGGCCTTGACCGCCTTGATCACCTGCTGGACCGCCTTGCCGACCCGCGGGCCGAGCGCCCGGGGCACCACGGTCAGCACCTGCTGGCAGTACGCCGACACCGCGTCGGTGAACTCCACCGCCTTCACGTTGACCTCGTCGGCGACCAGGTCGGCGAAGGGCCGCAGCTGGGCCGCGACCGGGGAGGCCACGGTCAGCTTCGACAGCGGCAGCCGCACCCGCAGGCCCTTGGCCTTGCGCAGCGACAGCGCCGCCGAGGCGACCGCCCGCACGTTGTCCATGGCGGCGACCAGCTCGTGGTCGGCCGGGAACTCCTCAGCCGACGGGAAGTCGGTCAGGTGCACCGACCGCTCGCCGGTGAGCCCGCGCCAGATCTCCTCGGCGGTCAGCGGCGCCAGCGGCGCCACCACCCGGCAGAGCGTCTCCAGCACGGTCCAGAGCGTGTCGAACGCGTCGGCGTCGCCCGCCCAGAACCGGTCCCGCGACCGGCGCACGTACCAGTTGGTCAGCGCGTCCAGGTAGGACCGCACGCTGGCGCACGCGCCCGAGATGTCGTACGCGTCGAGCTGCCCCTGGACCGTCGACACCAGCTCGTTCGTCTTCGCCAGCACGTACCGGTCGAGCAGGTGCGTCGAGTCGGTGCGGCGCTTCGCCGTGTAGGAGTCGGCGTTGGCGTAGAGCGAGAAGAAGTACCAGACGTTCCAGAGCGGCAGCAGCACCTGACGCACCGCGTCCCGGATGAGCGTCTCGGTGACCGCCATGTCGCCGCCGCGCAGCACCGGCGAGGACATCAGCATCCAGCGCATCGCGTCCGACCCGTACGCGTCGAAGACGTGGTAGACGTCCGGGTAGTTGCGCAGGCTCTTGGACATCTTGCGCCCGTCGGAGCCGAGCAGGATGCCGTGGCTCAGGCAGTTGCGGAACGCCGGCCGGTCGAACAGCGCCGTGGCCAGCACGTGCATGGTGTAGAACCAGCCACGCGTCTGTCCGATGTACTCGACGATGAAGTCGCCCGGATAGTGGTGCTCGAACCACTCGCGGTTCTCGAACGGGTAGTGCACCTGGGCGAACGGCATCGAGCCGGACTCGAACCAGCAGTCCAGCACCTCGGGCACCCGGCGCATCATCGACTTGCCCGTCGGGTCGTCCGGGTTGGGCCGGACCAGGTCGTCCACCGCCGGCCGGTGCAGGTCGGTCAGGCGTACGCCGAAGTCCCGCTCCAGGTCGGCCAGCGAGCCGTACACGTCGACCCGCGGGTAGTTCGGGTCGTCGGACTTCCACACCGGGATCGGCGAGCCCCAGAACCGGTTCCGGCTGATCGACCAGTCCCGGGCGTTGGCCAGCCACTTGCCGAACGAGCCGTCCTTGATGTGCCCGGGCGTCCAGTTGATCTGCTGGTTGAGCTCGACCATCCGGTCCTTGAACCGGGTCACGGCGACGAACCAGGAGGACACCGCCTTGTAGACCAGCGGGGTGTCGCAGCGCCAGCAGTGCGGGTAGGAGTGGGTGTAGGTGTCCTGCCGGAGCACCACCCCCCGCTCCTTCAGCTCCCGGATCACCGGCTTGTTCACGTCGAAGACCTGCTCGCCCTGATACGGCGGGACCAGCCCGGTGAACCGGGTGTGGTCGTCCACGGTGACGATGGTCGGGATGCCGGCCGCGTTGCAGGTGTTCTGGTCGTCCTCACCGAAGGCCGGTGCCAGGTGGACGATCCCGGTGCCGTCCTCGGTGGTGACGAAGTCCGCGCCGAGCACCTGGTAGGCGTTCTCGCCGGCCTGCTCGACGAGGAAGTCGTAGAGCGGGGTGTAGCGGCG
This sequence comes from Micromonospora sp. NPDC004551, assembly GCF_040609975.1. NCBI lineage: Bacteria > Bacillati > Actinomycetota > Actinomycetes > Micromonosporales > Micromonosporaceae > Micromonospora > Micromonospora sp. NPDC004551. The sequence goes on from NZ_JBEXLM010000044.1 coordinate 34,948, forward strand.
CCCGACCAGGTCCCGGCCGTACACGGTGCCGACCTGCTCGTAGCCCTCCAGCTCCTTGGCGTACGCGCCGAGCCGCGCGGCGCCGACCAGGTAGCGGCCGCCGTCGCGCTCCAGCACCGCGTACTCGATGTCGGGGCCGACGGCGAGCGCCAGGTTCGACGGCAGGGTCCACGGCGTGGTGGTCCAGACGCCGAGCCGCACCGGGCCGCGCACCGGCTCGGGGGCCGCGTCGTCGGCGGTCAGCTCGAACCAGACGGTCAGCGTCGGGTCGTGCCGGTCCTTGTAGACGTCGTCCATCCGGGTCTCGGTGTTCGACAGCGGGGTCTCGCACCGCCAGCAGTACGCCAGCACCCGGAAGCCCTCGTAGACCAGACCCTTGTCGTGCAGGGTCCGGAAGGCCCACATGACGCTTTCCATGTAGTCCAGGTCGAGCGTCTTGTAGTCGTTGGCGAAGTCGACCCAGCGGGCCTGCCGGGTGACGTACCGCTCCCAGTCCTGGGTGAACTCCAGCACCGAGGTGCGGCAGGCCTCGTTGAACCGGGCCACGCCGAGGTCGAGGATCTCGGCCTTGGTGGTGATGCCGAGCTGCTTCTCGGCCACCACCTCGGCCGGCAGGCCGTGGCAGTCCCAGCCGAACCGGCGCTCGACGTGGCGGCCGCGCATGGTCTGGTAGCGGGGCACCACGTCCTTGACGTACCCGGTGAAGAGGTGGCCGTAGTGCGGCAGGCCGTTGGCGAAGGGCGGGCCGTCGTAGAAGACGAACTCGTTCTTCCCGTCCTCCCCGGCGGGGCGGGCCTCCACGGACGCCTCGAAGGTCTTGTCGGCCGTCCAGTGCTCCAGGACCCGGCGCTCGACCGCGGGCAGGTCCGGGCTCGCCGGGACGCCGCCGGCGGTCGGGTCGTGCAACGGATAGGCCATCGGGGGTCGCTCTCCTCAGCAGCTCACATGTCCGTGTGGGTCTGCGAGGACGAACCCGTTCCCGGTACGCCGTGCCGGCGCCCGGGGCTGGGCCCGCGGTACCACCCCGCTTGGCGGCCGATGGTGCGACCGCCCGCTCGTTGGCCGGCTGTGACGGGCCGGTCCCGTCCGGTTCTACTGAGCCGGTCACCCGGCCGTTCTTCCGGAGGCTCACCGGTGATGGCCGGGTCGTCGCCTGTGTGCCCACAAGCGTACTCGACCCACCCCCCGTCCCGCCCCCGACTATCACCCCACCCCGGCGATCATGAGGTTGACGGCGACATCCGAGATCGTCATCGCCGCCAACCTCATGATCGAATCAGCGGGTCCGGGTCAGTGGGTGGGGGCCGGGAGGGTGGTGGTCCAGAGAGCGGTGCCGGCGCGGTCGCGGAGGTGGACCGTCAGCGCGGCCGACTCCCCGTCGATCGTGACCTCGCCGAAGTGCTGGAAGCCCTCGGCCGGGGAAGTGTTGGCGCGGGGCGGGGCGTGCACGAAGACGGCCTGCGGGCCGAAGGTGCCGTCCAGGGCGTTCGGGCCGAACGCGCCGGCGTGCGCCGGGCCGGAGACGAACTCCCAGAACGGGCTGAAGTCGCCGACCGCCGCGCGGGCCGGGTCGTAGTGGAGGGCGGCGCTGTAGTGCACGTCGGCCGTGAGGAAGACCAGGCCCGTCACGCCGGCCCGGTGGGTGGCCCGGAGCACCTCGGCGAACTCCAGCTCCCGGCCCGCGGGCGCGCCCGGGTCGCCCTGCGCGACGCCTTCCTGGGCCGTGGGACCGTCCGGGACCACCACGCCGATCGGCAGGTCGTTGGCGATGACCTTCCAGGTCGCCCGGGACCGGGTCAGCTCGCGGATCAGCCACTCCCGCTGCTCCTGCCCCAGCAGGCCCCGGTGCGGGTCGGCGTACGTGTTGCCGTCGTTCGGGTCCTTGTAGGTGCGCATGTCGAGGACGAACACGTCCAGCAGCGGCCCGTACGACAGCTTGCGGTGGAGCGGCCCGTCCGCGGGGGCCGGCACCCACTCGTGGAACGCCTGGCGGGCCCGGGCGGCGAGCACGTCCACCCGCCGCTCGGTGTACCGGGCGTCGTCGAGGATCTCCCCCGGGTACCAGTTGTTCAGCACCTCGTGGTCGTCCCACTGGTTGACCTGGGGCACCTCGGCGGCGAACGCCCGCAGGTGCTCGTCCAGCAGGTTGTACGCGAACTGCCCGCGGTACTCGGCCAGAGTCTCGGCCACCTTGCTCTTCTCCGGCGTGACCAGGTTGCGCCAGATCCGCCCGTCGGGCAGCGTGACGCTCTCGGTGAGCGGGCCGTCGGCGTAGACGGTGTCGCCGCTGCACAGGAAGAAGTCGGGGCGGCGCTCGCGCATCGACCGGAAGATGGCCAGGCCGTCGAAGTCGGGGCTGATACCCCAGCCCTGCCCGACGATGTCCCCGGTCCAGACGAAGCGCACGTCCCGGCGCTGGTGCCGCCCGGGGGCCGTGGCGAACGAGCCGGCCAGCGGCTCGCTGGCCAGGCCGGGCCGGTCCAGGCTCTCCACCCGGACCCGGTAGTACAGCCGCTCGCCCGCCGGCAGGCCGCGCAGCCGGACCCGGCCGGTGAAGTCGCCCGTCGGATCGAGCACCGGGCCCCGCACCACACGCGCCCCGCGCAGGTCGGGCCGGCGGCTCAGCTCCACCAGCATCCGGCCGGGCCGGTCCGCCCGGGTCCAGACCAGCGCCGAGTCGGCGGTCACGTCGCCGCTCTGCACGCCGTGGGTGAGCAGCGGCCGCCCGGCCGGCCGCCAGGCGGGGGCGGCCAGCGCGCCGGGCGCGCCGAGCAGCGCGCCGCCGGCGACACCGGCGCCGGCGACCAGGCTGGCGCGGAGCAGCGTACGTCGATCGAGTTGCGTCATGGATCCTCCCGGTTCGAAAGTCGCCAGGCCGGTCTACCGGGCGGACGTGACCGGGGGTGCCGAGCGAGGTGACGCGCACCCCAACGACGGCTGTCGAACCCGGCACCGTTCCCCATGACCACCGTCACACCCCCGCACCGTCACACCGGCCCCGCCCCGATCCGTCGTGTGGGCGTACGGACGAGACGAAGGAGGCGGCGATGAGCCGGATGGACACGGCAGCGGTGGCGCCGGAGGCGTACCGGGCGGTGCTCGGGTTGGAGAAGTACGTCCAGAAGAACGTCGACCACACCGTGCTGGAGCTGGTCAAGCTGCGGGCGTCGATGTTGAACGGCTGCTCGTTCTGCGTCGACATGCACAGCCGGGACGCGCTGGGGGCGGGTGAGTCCAGCCGGCGGCTGTTCGCCGTCGCGGCGTGGCGGGAGGCGCCCTTCTTCACCGAGCGGGAGCGGGCCGCGCTGGCGCTGACCGACGCGGTGACCCGGCTCGGCGAGCACGGCGTGCCGGACGACGTCTGGGACGCCGCCGCGAAGGTCTGGTCGGAGAAGGAACTGGCCGATCTGCTGGTCGCGATCGCCACAATCAACGTGTGGAACCGGATCTCGGTGAGCACCCGTACCGAGCCGCCGGTCGAGGTGTGACCTCACCCTCGGCGGCGGCGCAGGCGGCCGGTGCGCTCACCGCGCACCGGCCGATGCTGCTCGGGCTGGCGTACCGGCTGCTGGGCAGCCTGCACGACGCCGAGGACGTGCTCCAGGAGGCGTACCTGCGCTGGCTGGCCGTCGACCGGGACAGCGTGGCCGAGCCGCGCCGCTACCTGTCCCGGGTGGTCACCCGGCTGGCCCTCGACCGGCTGCGGGCCCGGCAGGCGGCCCGGGAGACGTACGTGGGGCCGTGGCTGCCCGAGCAGGTGGCGACCGACCCGTCCCCGTTCGGCCCGCTGGACACGGTCGAGCAGCGCGAGACGCTCTCCACGGCGCTGCTGCACCTGCTCGAACGGCTCACCCCGCCGGAACGCGCCGTGTACGTGCTGCACACCGCGTTCGCCCTGCCGTACGCCGAGATCGGCGACCTGCTGGACCGGTCCGCGGCGGACTGCCGGCAACTGCACCACCGCGCGGTGGCCCGGATCGCCGACGGCCGGCGGCGGTTCACCGCCGGGCCGGCCGAGCAGCGGCGGCTGCTCGACGCCTTCCTGGCCGCGGCGCGCGACGGCGACCTGGCCCGGCTGACCGGCCTGGTCGCGGCCGACGCGACCGCGTGGAACGACGGCGGCGGCCGGGTCTCCGCGGCCCGCAACCCGGTTCACGGCGCGGAGCGGATCGCGCGATTCTTCGCCGGTCTGTACCACCACCGCCACCCCGAGGTGCAGAGCACCGTGGTCGAGCTCAACGGCGCGCCCGCGCTGCTGCTGACCTGGCCGTCCGGCGGCCGCTACACGCTCTCCGTGGCCGCCGCCGACGGCCGGATCACCGGCGTCTACCTGGTCGGCAACCCGGACAAACTGCCCGCCGTGCCGGGCTGAGGACGCGCGACGGCCCCGGCCCGCACGTGCGGAACCGGGGCCGTGGCGAGAGGCCGGGTCAGCCCAGCTCGGGGAACCAGAGGGCGATCTCGCGCTTGGCGCTGTCGACCGAGTCGGAGGCGTGCACCAGGTTCTCCCGGTTGGAGAGGGAGAGGTCGCCGCGGATGGTGCCGGCGGCGGCCTTGCGGCCGTCGGTGCTGCCGATCATCCCGCGCACCACCTCGATCACCTGGTCTCCGGAGAGCACCAGGGCCACCAGCGGGCCGCTCGTCATGAACGCCTTCAGCGGCGGGTAGAACGGCTTGTCCACGTGCTCGGCGTAGTGCTGGTCGGCGAAGTCGCCGTCCAGGGTGCGGGTCACCAGCGCGTCGATCCGCAGGCCCTTGCGCTCGAAACGGGTGAGGATCTCCCCCACCAGACCGCGGCGGACCGCGTCGGGCTTGATCAGTACGAGCGTGCGCTCGTCCGGGCTGCTGCTGGACACGCTGGTTTCCTCCTGTGCGCGGAACCGGGTCGGGCTGGGTACGGTCAGCGTAGCGACCCGGTCCCGGCGCCGGCGCGGCGGCTGCTCCTTCCCTGGGTCGCCGCGGCGGCCTAGCCTGGCCCTGGAACCCCTGGGAGGTCCACTGTGGCGAATGGCGGGAACCGACCCATCGCGCCGGTGCGCAAGCTGATCGGCGCGGTGCTGGGCACCCTGGCCACGTTCGTGACCCTGTTCGGGCTGGGCATGACGAGCTGGGCGATCGTGGCGCTGGGCGTCGCCCTGCTGGTCCTCGCGATCGCCCTGGCCACGGTGCGCGGCGGCGGCCGGACCTGGGTGGTCGGGCTGGGCCACGTGCACAGCGCCTCCGAGCCGCCCACCCAGTACGCCTTCGGCCGCTGCGAGCTGCAACTGGTGATCGACGCGCCCGGCCTGCCGCCCCGCTCCAAGAAGATCATCGAGCCGCGGGTGCCGGTCGCCAAGTGGCCGTCGCTGGGCCAGGCGCTGCCCGTCCGGGTCGCCCTGGACGACCAGCGGCACGTCCGCGTCCTCTGGGACGAGGTGCCCACCCACGCCGAGACGGCCGCCGCGGTCGCCGACCTCCCGCCCGAGTTCGCCGACCCGGACCCCGTCGACGACGTGCTCATCGGCCAGGAGGCCCCGCCGTGGGCCGACCGGGCCCCGGAGGACGACTTCCGCGACGACTTCCCGCCCGCACCCGACCCCCTCCTCGACGACCTCGCCGTGCTCCCGGAGGACCGCGAGCCGGTGGTCATGCACCAGCGCCCCGGCGGCGGGGTCGTGCTGGAGGGGCAGCTGGTCGAGCCGGCCACGGCCGGCCCGCTCCCCCGCCGCGCCCCGACGCCGCGTCCGCCCGCCGAGGAGCGGTTCGACACGGTGGACCCGATCGACGTCCCGCTGGACGAGCCGGCCGGGGAGGCGCCGCCCACCCCGGAGGAGCTGGACGAGGCCATCTTCGGCCCGGCCGGCGACGGCGGCCCGGCCGAGGCGGCGAGCCCGATCAGCGGCGTCGGCATCACCCTGCTCGTCACCGACCTGGACCGGTCGCTGGACTTCTACCGGAACCTCGGCTTCGCCGAGCTGGACCGCGGCGAGGGCAACGCCGTCCTCGCCTCCGGGCCGACCCGCCTGGTGCTGCGCCGGGTGACCGGGGCCGCCCCCATGAGCCGCCGGCTGGTCCACGTCAACCTCGAGGTCGCCGACATCGAGGCGGCCTACCAGCGGCTGCGCGACTCGGGCGTCCGGTTCACGTACGCCCCGCGGGTGGTCAACCGGGGCACCAAGCTGGAGGTGTGGGCGGCCGCCTTCCGGGACCCGGACGGGCACGGCGTGGCGCTCACCCAGTGGCGCACCCTCGCCGACGCCTGAGCGCTCAGCCGAGGATGACCCGCCGCACGTGCAGCGCGTACGCCCACACCAGGGCGAAGATGACGCCGAGCACGAACAGCGACCAGTGCAGCAGCCCGGAGAGCAGCAGCAGGCCCTGGAGGACCGTGCCGGCGTGCCAGGCCCACGGCCGCTTCATCTGACCGGCCAGCACCACGCAGGCGACGGCCAGCGCGACGACCGCGGCGACGGCCGCGCCACCGAAGTCGCCGCCCACCACCCGGATCGGCTGGATGGCCAGCAGCAGCACCAGCGCCTCCAGCGCGAGGGTGCCGGCGCCGAGGCCGCGGACGGCCCTGTCGGGGTTGCGCAGGCCGGAGCGCCGCGGCTCGCCGCCCTCCACCGGGACGCCCTCGGCCGGGACGCCCTCGGCCGGGACGCCCTCGGTCGGGACGCCCTCGGTCGGGACGCCCTGGCCGGGACGCTCGTCCACCGGGCCGGTCATCGCTTGAGCAGCCGGCGGGCGTCGGCCACGGTCACCACCGATCCGGTGATCAGCACGCCCACCCCGGCCAGCTCGCCCGGCACGTCGGACTCGGCCTCCGCGACGGCCGACTCGATGGCGTCCGGCATCTCATCGGTCACCTGCACCCGGTCCGGCCCGAAGACCTCCCGGGCCAGCGCGGCCAGCTCCTCGACGGGCATCGCCCGGGGCGAGCTGTTCGCGGTGACCACGATCGAGTCGAGCACCGGTTCGAGCAGCTCCAGCAGGCTGGCCGCGTCCTTGTCGCCGAGCACGGCGAGCACGCCGACCAGCTTGCTGAACGCGAACTCCTCCTGGAGCGCGGTGACGGTGGCGGCCATCCCGTGGGGGTTGTGCGCCCCGTCGAGCAGGATCGTCGGCGCGGTGCGCACCTTCTCCAGCCGGCCCGGCGAGCTGGCCGCGGCGAAGCCCTCCCGGACCGCCTCGATGTCGAGCTGCCGCCGCGCGCCCGCGCCGAGGAACGCCTCGACCGCGGCCAGCGCCACGGCGGCGTTCTGCGCCTGGTGAGCGCCGTGCAGCGGGATGAAGATCTCCTCGTACACTCCGCCGAGGCCCTGGATGGTGAGCACCTGGCCGCCGACGGCCACCGCACGGCGCAGCACGCCGAACTCGGCGCCCTCCCGCGCGACCGTGGCGCCCACCTCGGCGCAGCGCTCCAGGATCGGCCGGGCGGCCTCCTCCTCCTGGGCCGCCGCGATCACGGTGGCGCCGGAGTGGATGATGCCCGCCTTGTGCAGCGCGATGTCCTCGATGGTGTCGCCGAGCCACTCGGTGTGGTCCAGCCCGATCGGGGTGATCACGGCCACCCCGGCCTGGATCACGTTGGTGGCGTCCTCGGCGCCGCCGAGCCCCACCTCCACCACGGCGACGTCCACCGGGGCGTCGGCGAACGTGGCGAAGGCCAGCGCGGTGGTCAGGTCGAAGTAGGTCAGCGGCTCGTCGAAGCGCTGGTCGACCAGCTCCGCCAGGGGCGCCACCTCGCGGTACGTGGCCACGAAGCGGTCCTCGCTCACCGGCTCGCCGTCCAGGCTGATCCGCTCCCGGACGGTCTCCAGATGCGGGCTCGTGTAGCGGCCGGTGTGCAGCCCGAACGCCCGCAGCAGCGAGTCGATCATCCGGGCCGTCGAGGTCTTGCCGTTGGTCCCGGTCAGGTGGATCGACGGGTACGCCCGCTGCGGGCTGCCGAGCAGGTCGAGCAGGCTCTCGATCTTCTCCAGCTCGAAGCGCATGCGGGTGAAGCCGCGCGCGTTCAGCGCGGCCTCCACCTCGGCGAATTCGCTGCGGTCGGTCACGAGGACAGCCCCTCCAGGGCGGCGTCGATCCGGACCAGGTCCGCCTCGGCCACCGCCAGCCGTTCGCGGATCTTGGCGACCACCGGCTCGGGCGCCTTGCCGACGAACGCCGGGTTGTCCAGCTTCGCCCGCGCCTGCGCGGCCTCCTTCTCGGCGGCCGCCCGGTCCTTGGTCAGGCGGGCCCGCTCGGCGGCCACGTCGATCGAACCCCGGGTGTCCAGCGCCACGCTGACCTCGCCCGGCATGGCGAGGGTGGCGCTGGCCTGGAAGTCGTCGCCCGGAGCGTCGAGCCGGACCAGCGAGCGGACCAGCGGCTCGTGCGCCGCGATGCCCGCGCCGGCCAGGCCGTCGAGCCGCGCGGCCACCCGCTGCGTCGGCCGCAGCCCCTGGTCGGATCGGAACCGCCGGATCTCGGTCACCACCCGCTGGAGGGTGCCGACCTCGACCTCCGCGGCGTCGTCGACTCCGGTACGGTCGGCCGCCGGCCACGCGGCGGTCATCACCGTCTCGCCGCCGGTCAGCGCCGTCCACAGCTCGTCGGTGACGAACGGGATCACCGGGTGCAGCAGCCGCAGCAGCTGATCCAGCACGTGCCCGAGCACCCGTCGGGTGGCGTCGGCACCCGGCCCGCCCTCGGCGAGCACCGGCTTGCTCAGCTCCACGTACCAGTCGCAGACGTCGTCCCAGGCGAAGTGGTAGAGCAGGTCGCAGACCTTGGCGAACTCGTACGCCTCGAACTGCTCGTCCACCTCGGCCGTGACGTGCGCCAGCCGGGACAGGATCCACCGGTCGACGGTCGACAGCTCGGCCGAGGCCGGCAGCGGCCCGTCGGTGTGGGCGCCGTTCAGCAGCGCGAAACGGGTGGCGTTCCAGAGCTTGTTGCAGAAGTTGCGGGAGCCCTGGCACCACTCCTCGCTGACCGGCACGTCCTGACCGGGGTTGGCGCCCCGGGCCAGGGTGAACCGGGTGGCGTCGGCGCCGAACCGCTCGATCCAGTCCAGCGGGTCGACCACGTTGCCGAACGACTTCGACATCTTCTTGCCGTGCTCGTCGCGCACCATGCCGTGCAGGGCGACCACGTCGAACGGCTGCACGCCGTCCATGGCGTAGAGGCCGAACATCATCATCCGGGCGACCCAGAAGAAGAGGATGTCGTAGCCCGTGACCAGCACGCTGGTCGGGTAGAACTTGGCCAGGTCCGGCGTGCGCTCGGGCCAGCCCAGGGTGGAGAACGGCCAGAGGCCGCTGGAGAACCAGGTGTCGAGGACGTCCTCGTCCTGCCGCCAGCCCTCGCCGGTCGGCGGCTCCTCGTCCGGGCCCACGCAGACGATCTCGCCGGCCGGGCCGTACCAGACCGGGATGCGGTGCCCCCACCAGAGCTGCCGGGAGATGCACCAGTCGTGCATGTTGTCGACCCAGGCGAAGTAACGCTTGGCCAGCTCGGCCGGCTCGATCTTCACCCGGCCGTCGCGCACCGCGTCGCCGGCCGCCTTGGCCAGCGGGGAGGTGTTGACGAACCACTGGAGCGACAGCCGCGGCTCGACCGTGGTCTTGCACCGGGAGCAGTGCCCCACGGCGTGCACGTACGGCCGCTTCTCGGCGACGATCAGGCCCTGCTCGCGCAGCGCCGCCACGATCGCCGGGCGGGCCTCGTAGCGGTCCAGGCCCTGGAACGGGCCGGGCGCCGTGATGATGCCGCGCTCGTCCATGATCGTGAGCTGCGGCAGGTCGTGCCGCTGGCCGATCTCGAAGTCGTTCGGGTCGTGCGCCGGCGTCACCTTGACCATGCCCGTGCCGAAGCTCGGGTCGACGTGCTCGTCGGCCACGATCGGGATCCGCCGGTCGGTGAGCGGCAGGGCCACCTCGGTGCCGATCAGGTGCCGGTAGCGCTCGTCGTCCGGGTGCACCGCGACCGCGGTGTCGCCGAGCATGGTCTCGGCCCGGGTGGTGGCCACCACGACCTCGTCGCTGTAGCGGATCGAGATCAGCTCACCCTCGTCGTCGGTGTGCTCGACCTCGATGTCGGACAGCGCCGTGAGGCAGCGGGGGCACCAGTTGATGATCCGGTTCGCCCGGTAGATGAGCCCGTCGTCGAAGAGCTTCTTGAACATGGTCTGGACGGCCCGGGACAGGCCCTCGTCCATGGTGAAGCGCTCGCGGTCCCAGTCGACGGCGTCGCCGAGGCGGCGCATCTGGCCCAGGATGGCGCCGCCGGACTCGGCCTTCCACTGCCAGACGCGCTCGACGAACTTCTCACGGCCCAGGTCGTGCCGGGACAGCCCCTCGCCGGCGAGCTGCCGCTCGACCAGGTTCTGGGTGGCGATGCCGGCGTGGTCCATGCCCGGCAGCCAGAGCGCCTCGAAGCCCTGCATCCGCTTGCGCCGGTTGAGCGCGTCCATGAGGGTGTGCTCGAACGCGTGGCCCATGTGCAGCGAGCCGGTGACGTTCGGCGGCGGGATGACGATGGTGAAGGGCGGCTTCTCGCTGTCCGCCGACGCCCGGAAGTGCCCGGCGGCTACCCACTGCTCGTACCGTCGCTGCTCTACCTCGCCGGGCTGGTACTGGCCGGCAAGGGTCGGGGCGTCGGGGCGTCGGGCATCCAGTCTCTCGGTCACCCTGAAAGTCTACGGAGCGCTTTCGGGGACCCGACGTGCGCCACCTGTTAGTTCGCGTACGGTGGCGGACATGTCCGACGCGCACCTCACCGAGCGGCCGTTCGACGGCGGTCCCGAGCCGGTCGACCTGACCGACGAGCCGATCCGGCTGAGCCGCCGGGACCCCGCCCTGGAGCCCGAGCGACGCCCGGTCTCCCGGCGACGGAAGATCGCCCTGGCGGCCGCGCTGGTGGTGGGGCTGGGCGGCGCCGCGGCGCTCGGCTTCGGCGGCTGGCGGGTGCTGGCGGAGAAGGACACCGAGCTGAGCACGCCGGCCACCGTGGCCGGGCTGACCCGGGACGACAGTGACCGGGCCCGAAGCACCGCCGACTACCTGCGCGACGGCTTCGCCGCCGACATCGAGCTGGACCGCAGCTTCGGCAGCGTCTACACCGACCCGGCGGACGCCAAGCGGTCGGTGCTCCTCTTCGGCGGCACCACCCTGCTCTGGCAGCCGGAGCGCGATCTGGACAGCCTCTTCGGGTTGATGGCCGACGAGACCGGCCGGGTCACCGGCCTGCACAAGGTGGACGCCGGCCGCCTCGGCGGTGTCATGAAGTGCGGCACGACCAGCGGCGACGGCGGCGACTTCGCGGTCTGCGGCTGGGCCGACCACGGCAGCGTGGTGATGGGGATGTTCCCGGGCCGCTCCGCGGACGACTCCGCGGTGCTGTTCCGCAAGCTCCGCGACGGCATCCAGCACCGCTGAGAACGGCGGCACAACGCAGTCAGGGCCACCCCGAAGGGTGGCCCTGACTGGAAGATTGTCCGGCGGTGTCCTACTCTCCCACACCCTCCCGAGTGCAGTACCATCGG
>NZ_JBEXLM010000045.1:0-46248 GCF_040609975.1 Micromonospora sp. NPDC004551
TTATTATGTTTTTTGTTCTGTGTTTTCAGGTGGTTTCATCTCCCTTCCCGCGCCCTGTCCCCGCCCCCCCCCCCCCCGCGCGGCCGGCGGCGCTCCCGGTACCGGGAGCGCCGCCGGCCCGTGTCAGAACGCCGTGACGCTCGCCGGGGCCCGCTCCGCCCGGCTGAGCGCGCGCAGCACGGCGGGCTGCCCGTGCCGGCGTACGGCCAGCCGGGTGAGCAGGGCGAGGACCGGGTCCAGCACCTCGGCCGGCAGCTCCGGGGTGGGCACGCCGACGCTGACCGCCAGGTCGTCGGAGTGCACGGCCAGCTCCATCAGCCGCGTGGTGAGGTAGTCGTCCAGGGTCAGCGACCACGGTCCCCGGGCCAGGTGCACCACCCGTCCCGCGGGTTCGAGCGCCAGCGCGGCGGCCAACCGGTCCACCGTGGAGTCGACCGTCGCGCGCAGCGCGTCGGGACCGTCGGCGGCGACCCGCTCCCCGGAGCTGCGGATGCCCACGTTCACCTCGTCGTCCACCGCCGCGCCGATCCAGGTGCCCCGGGCGTAGTGGTCGAGCAGGCCGATCGGCTCGCCCGGCGGGACCGGCTCGGCGAGCACCCCGGGTACGGCGAGGACCTGGAAGGCCAGGTGGCCGGCCAGCCCGCCGACCCGGAACTCGGCGAGGGCGCTCGGGGTGTCCCAGCGGGTGGCCACGGCCGGCTCGGCGAGCAGCGCCGCGGCCGAGCGGGCGGCGGTCAGGTAGGCGGTCCGGATCGGGTGCATCGGCGTACCCCTCTCGTCGCGTTCGGGAGGCCGAGCGTACTGACCAAGATCGGTGGCCGTCCCCGGGACATCCGGGGACGGCCACCGTGCGTGCGGGGTCAGCGGGCGGTGCAGGAGAGCGTCGGCGCGCGGTTGCCGGCCGTGTACGTGCCGGTGAAGCCGGCCGTGGTGACCGCACCGACGCCGAGGTTGCCGTTCCAGCCGGCGTCCCGGACCGTCACGGCCGATCCGGTCTGCGTGTACGACCCGTTCCACATCTGGGTGATCTTCTGGCCGTCGGGGAAGGTCCAGGCCACCGTCCAGCCGGCGATCGGGGCGGTGCCGGAGTTGCGCACCGTCACCTCGCCCTGGAAGCCGCCCGGCCACGAGTTGGTCACCGCGTAGGTGGCCGTGCAGCCGATGCCGGTCGGCGTCGGGCCGGGCGTGGTGGGCGTCGGGCCCGGCGTGGTCGGAGTAGGGCCGGGCGTGGTGGGCGTCGGGCCGGGCGTGGTGGGCGTCGGGCCGGGCGTGCCGCCGAGCCGGTCCGCCACCAGGATGCCCCGGCCGTTGGTGCCGAGGTAGACCCGGCCGTGGACGCGCGGGTCGCCGGTGAGCGCCTCGCCCGCGTTGCCGTACTGGTGCTGGTCGTCGTTGATCCGCACCCAGGCCGCGCCGGCGTTGTCGGAGCGGTAGACGCCGTGCGTGCCGTCGACGGTGCCGACCGTGAACAGCGCGGGGTACGTCTGCCCCGGGGCCGCCCTGCCGAAGCCCACGTTGACCGCCGAGGTGACGCCGGACAGCTTCGTGAAGCTCGCGCCGGAGTCCGTCGAGTGCCACAGCCCGCCCTCGCCGGCCAGCCAGACGTCGCCCTCCCGGCCCGGCAGGGCCTTGAACTTGACCCCGGTGGTGGGCAGCCCGCTCGCTGCGGTGGCGGTGAAGCTCGCGCCGCCGTTGGCGCTGACGTAGAACCGGCCGCCGCTGACGCCGTAGAACTTGTTCGGGTTGACCCGGTCGGACTCGACGACCGCGTTGGCCGGGATGCCCGTCGCCGCCGTCCACGAGGTGCCGAAGCCGACCGAGCGGACCACCTGCTGGCCGGCGTCGCCCGGTGCCCAGACGAACATGCTGCCGTCGGCGGAGGCGGCCACCGTGCCGCCGCTGTCGATCCCGGACGGCTCGCTGCCCTGGAACCAGTTCGCCCCGCCGTCGGTGGAGAACGCGACGTGGCTGTCGTCGGGGCGGTCCGCTTCGGTGAAGTCGCCGGCCCGGACCAGCACGGCCGGCTTGGTCTCGGCGTAGTCGAGGCTCGTGGTGCTGGTGAAGGTCGGCTGGGTGAACATCATGGGCGGCACGGCGTTCAGGTCGGTGTGGCGGAAGCCGCCGATGTCACCGAGCGCGCTGACCAGCGGCGCGCCCGACGGCGGGCTGACCAGGTCGAGCACCGCGGTCTCCTCCAGACCCCGGACCATCGGCCGGACGGTGAACTGGCCGCCGGTGTCCCACTTCGTCAGCTCGGTGGTGCCGTAGATGGTCGCGCCGGTGCCGTACATCATCCGGTTGCTGTCGAACGGGTCGATCTCCAGCGACTCGTTCATCCAGCCCAGCTTCGGGCTCTCCTCCGGCGGGGACGGATTGCTGCCGAAGGTCAGCCAGGGCACCGAGGAGACGTCCATGGTGTACTTCTTCGTGCGGTCGGGGTAACCGGCGAAGTCCCAGATCCGGGTCCAGGTGGCGCCCCCGTCGGTGCTGCGCCAGAAGACGGCGTCCGGCCACCAGGAGACCTGGGTGGCCACCATCAGGGTGTTCGGGTGCTGGCGGTCGATGGTCAGCCCGGAGTAGCCGAAGTAGGCGTCGGCGCTCGACGACGGGACCGGGCTGATCTGGGTCCAGGCGCCGGTGGCGCGGGTGAACTTCCACACGTCGCCCTTGCCGCCGTCGTACGGGCCGCCGGTGTCGCTGGTGGCGATGTAGAGGTAGCCGCCGACCGGGTCCACCACCCCCTTGTGGGCCAGGTAGCCGGTGGGCTGGCCGGGGATCCGCTCCCAGGTGGCGCCGCCGTCGGTGCTCCGGTAGACCGGGTTCTGCTTGTCGGCCACGCCCACGTAGACGGTCCGGGTGGCGCTGCCGGGCGTACCCGTGCTCTTGTCGAAGCTGACCCAGGTCAGGCCCTGGTTCTGGCTCTGGTAGCCGGAACTGTCGTTCGGGTCGGCCCGGTAGTTGCCGACGTTGGGGAAGTTGGTCACCTTGGCCCAGGTGACCCCGTAGTCGGTGCTGCGCCACAGGCCGTTGCCGCCCTCGGCGCCGTAGTAGACGATGCTGTTCCGGTTCGGGTCCACGGCGAGGCGCTCGCCCATGCCGCGGCCGGGCATGTTGCCGCCGTTCTTGAACGGCAGCGCGGTGGCCTGCCAGGTGGCGCCCTTGTCGGTGGACCGCAGGATCGCCCCGTTGTTCGGGTCCCAGTCGTTGGTGTACATCCCGACCGCGGCGTACACCCGGTTGGTCTGCACCGGATCGGTGGCGAGGCTGACCACGCCGTTCCAGCCCCACCGGTCGGCATCCACCCAGTCCAGCAGCGGCGTCCACAACTGGGTCGACTGCTCCCAGCGGTACGCCCCGCCGATGTCGGTGCGCGCGTAGATCAGGTTCTTCTCGGTCTGGTTGAAGACGATGCCGGGGACGAAGCCACCGCCGTCGATCCGGACGTTCTTCCAGCTGTACTGCTCGGCCGAGGCGGCGGCGGCCGGGGTGGCGGGTGCGGCGGCGAACTGCACGACGGCGGCCGCGGTGGCGGCCAGCGCCGCGGCGGCCACGCCGGCGAGACTTCTGCGCATGGGCGGTTCCTCTCGGTTGCCCGGTGGTGGGACGGGAGCGGCGAGGCATATTCACACTAGTCGATGATGGAAGCGCTCCCAAGCCCCGCGTTCCCACCCGGATCGGGTGAGGGCGGGTCACCCGGGGTCCGCGCAGGATCGGGGTTGCGGGACTCCGTGCCGGTGGCGGAGCCCGGCGCACCGCGAACCGACCCCGGGAGGGAGCCAGCATGGCCACCGCGACGACCACCCGCACCGACCAGGAGATCCAGACCGCCGTCCTCGACGAGCTGACCTGGGAGCCCCGGGTACGCCCCACCGAGATCGGGGTGACCGTCACCGAAGGGGTGGTGACCCTGGCCGGCTCGGTGGACAGCTACGCCAAGAAGTGGGCCGCCGAGCGGGCCGCGCACCGGGTGCCCCGGGTGCGGGCGGTCGCCAACGACATCGCCGTCCGGATCGCCACCTCGGCCGAGAAGAGCGATCCGGAGATCGCCACGGCGGCCGGCCGGGCCCTGGAGTGGGACGCGTTCGTGCCCATCGAGGCGCTCGACGTGACCGTCGCCGACGGCTGGGTCACCCTGCACGGCGAGGTCGAGTGGGAGTACCAGCGCCGGGCCGCCGAGCGCTCCGTCGCCCGGCTCACCGGCGTACGCGGGGTGAGCAACGGCATCACCGTGCGGCCCAGCGCCCGCCCCGACGGACGCGACCTGGCCGAGCGGATCGTGGACGCGCTGGCCCGCAGCGGCGCCACCGAGGCGGAGGGGATCAGCGTCCGGGTGCACGGCGACACGGTGCTGCTGGACGGGCTGGTCCACTCGCCCGGCGAGCGCGCGGAGATCGAACGGGTGGTGTGGAGCGCGCCCGGCATCCGGGAGGTGCAGAACCGCGTGACCGTGGGCCGGTGACACGGACCACCCGGGCCGGGTGATCCCGGCTCACCCGGGCGCGGGCGAGGCTGGGAACCATGACTGATCCGAACGCCACGCCGGATCGGCGGGTGATGGCCCGATGACCACGCCACTGCAGGTCACCACCGCCCGGCTGCGGCTCCCGGTGACCGGGACGGACCACGCCCGCGGGCCGGCCGACGCGCCGGTCACCCTCGTCGAGTACGGGGACTTCCAGTGCCGGTTCTGCGGGGCCGCGTACACCAACCTGGCCGAGGTGCTGCGCCAGCGCGCCGACACGGTCCGGCTGGTCTACCGGCACTTCCCCATCGCCAACGTCCACCCGTACGCGGAGAGCGCCGCGGAGACCGCCGAGGCAGCCGGCCGGCGGGGCCGGTTCTGGGAGATGCACGACTGGCTCTACGAGCACCAGGACCAGCTGGATCCGGTGCACCTGTCGCTCGGCGTGGAGCAGCTCGGGCTGCCGCCCGACGAGGTCGGCGCGGAGGTCGGGCGGCACGCCCACGCCGACCGGGTCCGGCAGGACTTCGTCGGCGGCATCCGCAGCGGGGTCGACGCGACCCCGACGCTCTTCGTCAACGAGGTGCGTCACGACGGCGGGTACGACCTGGCGGAGCTGCTGGCCGCCGTGGACGCCGCCGCGAACGCCTGACGCCGGACACCGTCAGATCAGCCGCAGCTCACGCGCCCGCCGGACGGCCTCCCGCCGGCGGGTCGCGTCGAGCTTGCGGTAGATGTTGCGCACGTGGGTCTTCACCGTGTTGACCGACAGCGACAGCTCGCCGGCGATCTCCACGTTGGACAGGATGCTCTGCAGGTAGCGCAGGATGGTCAGCTCCCGCTCGGTGAGCGGCTCGTCCAAAGTCCGCTCCGGGCCGGACGGACGCTCCGGCGACTCGTCGGCCCGCCGCTCGTCGGCCCCACGGACCAGGTCGTTCACCGTCGCCCAGTGGGCGGTGCCGGCGTCGAGGTGCGCGGCGAGCAGGTCCCGGACGGCCGGCTCGGCGCGGGTGAACACCCGCCGGAAGCCCTCCGGCTCGGCCAGGTCGAGCACCTGCTCCAGGATCCGCCCGGCCCGGCGATCGTCACCGGCCGCGCCGGTCAGCACCGCGTCGAGCAACCCGGCGGCGAGCCGCACGGACAACGGCCAGGCGTCCGCGTCCGGGCCGGTCCAGTCGGGCAGCGCCCGGCCGGCCGCGCGCGCGTCGCCGACCCCGAGCCGTACCCGGGCCAGCGCCACGTCCAGGGCGGCCGGCCCACCGCCCACACCGCCCGGCTCCCGGCCGCCCGGCTCCCGGCCGCCCGGCTCCCGGCCGCCCGGCTCCGGGGCGGTCGGGTGCGACGGGTCGGGCGTGGTCACCGCGTCGGTCGTGCCGGCTCCCGCCTCGGTGAGCAGGGCACGCGCGCCGTTCAGGTCCCCGACGGCGGCGCGCAGCTCGGCCTCGTCGGCCACCAGCCGGGCGCCCAACTCGGGGCCGGGCGCGGTCTCCCGCGCCGCCGCAAGGGCGCGCAGCGCCGCGGCCGGGTCACCGCCGGCGGCCAGCAGGCCGGCCCGGCAGAGCGCGGCCAGCGCCGCACCGCCCGGCTCCGTGGTCGCCGGACCGGCCAGGGCCAGGTGGGCCGCGGCCTCCGCCGGCTCGTCCCGGTCCCAGGCCACCAGGGCCAGCGTGAGGTACGCGTACCCGCAGTCCAGCCGCGAGGACCAGCCCTCGCAGGGTGGCAGGGCCAGCGCCTCCCGGGCGGTGCGTTCGGCGGACCGCAGCGCGCCGTGCGCCGCGTCCAGCAGGGCCGACCGGCTGGCGCAGACCACCTCGGTACGCGGCCGGCCGGCCCGCCGCGCCGCCGCCAGCGCGCCGGAGAAGTGCCCGGCCGCCTCGGTCAGCTGCCCCTCGGCCAGCGCCACCAGCCCCAGCGCGGCGCCGGCGACCGCCCGCACGTCGGCCTCCTCCGCAGCCCCGGCACGCGGGTCGTCCCCGGGGCCGGTCGGCACCGCGGTGGCGAGCAACCGCCCGGCCGCCCGGCGTACCTCGTCGTGGTCACCGACGAGCCGGGCCAGGGTCAGCTCCACCGCGGTGGCCAGCCGCCGGAACCGGTCCCGCCGCGGCGCGGGCAGGTCCCGGGCGTGCTCGGCGGCCGCCCGCAACCGCACCGCGGCCGCCTCGGCGTCCCCGGCGTACGCCCGCTCGGCCGCGCCGGCCAGCGCCAGCTCGGGATCGCGGCGCACCGCCTCGACCGGCGGCTCGGGCGGGGCCGGTGCCACCGGCCGGTCCCGCTCGTACGGCGCCAGCTCCGGCCAGCGGGCGATCAGCAGCTCGGTGGCGGCGTCCCACTCGCCACCGGCCAGCGCGTGCCGCAGCGCCTCGGCCGGCCGGTCGTGGCCCGCGTACCAGCCGGCGGCGCGCCCGTGCAGCTCGCGCAGCTCGTCGGCGGGGAGCCGGTCCAGCTCGTCGCGGAGCAGGTCGGCCAGGAGGGGGTGGCACCGGTACCAGGGCGGGCTGCCCCCGTCCTGCTCGACGAAGCCGCCCTCCCGGGCCAGGTCGGCCAGCACCTGGCCGGCGTCGGGCCGCCCGGTCAGCGCGTCGGCCAGGTCGCCGCAGACCGCGGCGGCCACCGCGCTGCGGCGCAGCACGTCCCGGGCGGCCGGGTCCAGTGGCGCGAGCACCTCGTCGCGCAGGTAGCCGGCGACGTCCGGCCGGTCACCGGCGAACGCGTCGACCGCGCGGGCCGGGTCCGCCTGGGCCCGCAGCGCCAGCGCGGCGAAGCGCAGACCGGCGGGCCAGCCCCCGGTCCGATCGGCCAGCCGGGGCACCGCCGCGGCCGGCAGCGGCACGCCGTGCGCGACCAGCAGGTCGGCCACCTCGTCGGGGGTGAACGCCAGCTCGCCGGGGCCGACCTCGGTCAGCTCCCCGGCCAGCCGCCACCGGTGCAGGGCCAGCGGCGGGTCGGTCCGCGCTCCGGCCACCAGCCGCAGCCGTCCCTCGGTGTGCCGGAGCAGGAACTCCAGCCCGGTGAGCGCGGCCGGGTCGGTCACCCGGTGGAGGTCGTCCAGGACCAGCAGCACCGGACGCTCCCGGGCGGCGAGCGCCGCGGCGAGCAGCTCCAGCTGATCCGGCCGGGGCGGCCCGTCCGGCACCGGCGGCCGGGGCCCCTCGTCCGGGACGCCCTCGGCCGCCGCCCGCAGCGCCGCCGCCAGGTAGGCCCAGAGCCGCTCGCCGGTGTCGCCCTCCTCCACGGTCACCCAGGCCGGGGGCGGCTCGGCCCGTACGGACCGGGCCCAGGTGGCGAGCAGCGTGGTCTTGCCCCAGCCGGCGGGTGCGAGGACCAGGGTGACCGGCCCGGCGGCGCCCTGGTCGAGCCGGTCCAGCAGCCGGGGCCGGACCAGCACCGGCTCGGGCAGCGCGGCCGGTGCCAGCCGGGACGCCAGCAGCGGCGCGCCCACCACGCCGAGGCCGCCCGCCGAACCGCCCCCGGCCGGCGCCCCGCCGATCCCCGCCGAATCGCCTGCCGCCGGCACCCCGCCGATCCCCGCCGCGTTGGCGCTGCCCGGTGCTCCGCCGGCCCCCGCTGCGCCGACGGCGCTCGGGACGGGCGGTGGCGGGTCGGCGACGTCCGTCGCCCCGGTGCTGTCGGTCGGTGTCGCGGCGACCTCGACGCGGTCAGCCTCCTGCGGCATGCGGCCCCTCCCCCGGTCGGTGCGGGCAGCGGTTACCCGGCCCGGGCCGGTTCACCCCTTCGGGGCGAGCCCCGGTCACCCGACCCGGCCGCAGGCTGGAGGCACGCGGGCGGCCGGCCGCACGGAAGCCGGCCGCCCGGGACCCCGGACGACGGGAGGGTCGGGTGGGACGGCTGGTGCGGCTGACCGGCGGCGGGCTCGCCGTCGCGGCGGCGGGTGCGCTCGCACACCGGCACCGGCACCGGCACCGGCGCCGACCGGCCGCGGCCGCGCCCGACCCGCGGCGCTGGCAGGTCGTGACGGTGGCCGGCCGGCCCGAGGAGGTGCTCCCGCCCGGGCGCCCGCCGGACCCGCTGCGGCGGCTCGGCGGCGCGGTCGAGCTGTCCTCGCGCCCGGCTCCCGGCGGGCGGGGCACCGAGCTGGCGGCCCGGCTGCCGGCCGGCGGGGCGGCACTGCCGGGGCTGGCCGCCCACCTGGTCGGCGACGACCCCGGCCGGTTCCTCCGCCAGGTGCTGCGCGAGACGAAACAGCTCGTGGAGACCGGGGAGGTGCTGCGGGCGGACCGGTCCCGGCTGGACCGGCCGGGCTGAGCCGGCCCTCGTCATCCCGTGATCCGGGCGGCCGGGGATGGCACACTCGGCGGATGCGCGACGACCGCCCGTACGACCTCGTCCTCTTCGGCGCCACCGGGTTCACCGGCGGCCTGACCGCCGAGTACCTGGCCCGGCACGCGCCGGACGGACTGCGCTGGGCGCTGGCCGGCCGCAACCCGGGCAAGCTGGCCGGGGTGCGGGAGCGGCTGGCCGCCATCGCGCCGGGTCTGGCCGAGCTGCCGCTGCTCACCGCCGACGTCACCGACCCGGCGTCGCTGCGCGCCGTGGCGGAGAGCGCCCGGGTGGTCGCCAGCACCGTCGGCCCGTACATCCACCACGGCGAGCCGCTGGTCGCGGCCTGTGCCGCCGCCGGCACCGACTACCTCGACATCACCGGCGAGCCGGAGTTCGTCGACCTCATGTACGTGCGGCACCACGCCGAGGCGGTGCGCACCGGAGCGCGGCTGGTGCACGCCTGCGGCTTCGACTCGATCCCGCACGACCTGGGCGTCTGGTACACCGTCAAGCAGTTGCGCGCCGACGGGCCGGTCACCGTGGACGGTTACGTTCGGGCCGGCGGGCGGTTCTCCGCCGGGACGTACCACTCGGCGCTGACCGCGTTCTCCCGCACCGGGGAGATGCGGCGGGCGGCCACGGCGCGCAAGGCGGTCGAGCCGCGGCCGGAGGGCCGCCGGGTCCGGGCGGTGCCCGGCCGGGTCGGCCGGGTCCGCGAGTTCGGCCAGTGGGCCGTGCCGCTGCCCACCATCGACCCGCAGGTGGTCCGCCGGTCGGCGGCGGCCCGGCCGGAGTACGGCCCGGACTTCCGCTACCGGCACTTCGCGGCGATGAAGCGGCTGCCCACCGTGCTCGTGGCCGGGGTGGGCCTGGCCGGGGTGGTCGGGCTGGTGAAGCTGCCGCCGTCTCGGCGCTGGCTGCTCGGGCGGCTCTCCTCCGGCCAGGGGCCGAGCGCCGAGCAGCGGGCGAAGTCGTGGTTCCGGGTCCGGTTCGTCGGCTCCGGCGGCGGCCGGACCGTACGCACCGAGGTGGCCGGCGGCGACCCCGGCTACGACGAGACCGCCAAGATGCTCGCCGAGTCCGCGCTCTGCCTGGCCCTCGACGACCTGCCCCCGACCGCCGGGCAGGTGACCCCGGTGACCGCGATGGGCGACGCCCTGCTCGACCGGCTGGTCCGGGCCGGGATCACGTTCCGGGTGCTGGGCGCTTGACCCTCGACCGGGTCGAGGGCCCAGGATCCGGCGTCGTGGAGAGCGAACTGCGCAGCATCGGCGAACTGGCCCGGGCCAGCGGCCTGACGGTGAGCGCGCTGCGGTTCTACGACCGGTCCGGCGTGCTGGTGCCGGCGCTGGTCGATCCGGCGACCGGCTACCGCTGGTACACCGACGACCAGGTGGCCCCGGCCCGTCTCGTCGCCGGGCTGCGCCGCGTCGGCATGCCGCTCGCCGGGATCGCCGAGGCGCTACGGCACCGGCACCGGCCGGCCATGGTGCACCGGCTGCTGGACGCGCACCTGCGCCGCCTGGAGGACGGTCTCGCCGACGCCCGCCGTGAGCTCTCCCGGATCCGCACCCTGATCGACCCGGAGGAGACCCCCGTGACCACCACCCGACTCGTGCTGTCCCGCGCCGACCTGGCCGCCGCGGTGGACGCCGTCCGGTTCGCCGTCGGCAGCGACCCGGAGCTCCCGGTGCTCTCCGGCGTGCTGCTGGAGGTCGAACCGGACGGCGTCCGGCTGGTCGCCACCGACCGGCACCGGCTCGCCGTGGCGCGGGTCGGCGGGAAGATCGACGGCCCGCCCGTCCGCGCGCTGCTGCCGGTGGACGCGGTGGACGAGCTGCGCGCCCTGCTCGACACCGGCGCCGGGATCACCCCGGAGGTGCACCTCACCGTGGCCCCGGACCGGGTGGTGGCCACGGTGGCCGGCCGGCCGGTGACCGCCGCGGCGCTCCCGTACGACTTCCCGGACTTCCGGCGGCTGCTGCACGGGCAGGTCGGCGCCGCACCCACCCACCGGATCCCGGTGGACGTTCCGGCGCTGCGGCGGGCGCTCACCGCCGAGAGGGCTCCGGTGCTGCTCCGCGAGTACGCGGGGACCGACCACGAGGTGGTGGTGCTCGGCCTGGACGACCGCGGCGGGCTGTGCGTGCTCGGCCCGGACGCACCGGACGGCCTGCGGGTGGGGGTGAACCGGGAGTACCTGCTCGACGCCCTGAACGCCGGTGGCCGGGGCCAGCTCGTGCTGGAGCTGGACGGGCCGATCGCCCCGCTGGCCGTGCGTCGCCCCGACGACGAGGACGTCTTCTCCATCCTCATGCCGGTGCGCCTCTGACCGGTCGTCCGGGTGCGGGGCGGGCGGAACGGGCCGCGACGGTAGCATCTGGTGGTCCCACCTGACTGCCTGGACGGAGGCGTACGGAGCAGCATGCTCGACATGGAGTTGATCCGGAAGGATCGCGAGGCGGTGGCGACCGCGCTGGCGAAGCGACTGGATCCCGCCGAGGTCAACCGGGCGCTGGACGACATCCAGCGGCTCGACCAGGAACGCCGCGCCCTCATCACGGAGATCGACGCCGAGCGGCAGCGCCGCAAGGCCGAGGCGCGCGCGTACGCGGAGGCGAAGCGGTCCGGCGCGACGCCGGAGCCGGTCGCGCCGGAGGCCGAGCGCAAGCAGCTCGCCGAGCTGGAGTCCCAGCTGGACGAGGTGCAGTCCCGGCTGCGCACCACCATGAGCGAGCTGCCCAACCTGCCCGCCGACGACGTGGTCGCCGGTGGCAAGGAGGCCAACCGGGTGGTGCGCACCTTCGGCGAGCCGCCGGCCGTCGAGAAGGTCCGGGACCACGTGGAGCTGAGCCGGGCGCTCGGTCTGGTCGACCACGAGCGCGGGGTGAAGCTCGGCGGCTCCGGCTTCTGGATGTACACGGGCCTCGGCGCCCGGCTGGAGTGGGCGCTGGTCAACTGGCTGATCGAGCAGAACATCCAGGCCGGCTACGAGTTCCTGCTCCCGCCGCACCTGCTCCTGGACAGCGCCGGCTTCGCGGCCGGCCAGTTCCCGAAGTTCTACGACGACGTCTACCACCTGGACAAGCAGTCCGCCCCGCGCGGCCAGTTCCTGCTGCCCACCGCGGAGACGGCGATCCTCGGCGCGTTCCAGGACGAGATCCTGGAGACCGCGAAGCTGCCGCTGAAGGCGTTCGCCTACACCCCGTGCTACCGGCGCGAGGCGGCCGGCTCGCACTCCGACGAGCGCGGCACGGTGCGCGGCCACCAGTTCAACAAGGTGGAGATCTTCCAGTTCACCCTGCCGGAGCAGGCGGGCGCCGCGCTGGAGGCCATGGTCGGCCACGTCGAGGGCCTGGTCGAGAAGCTGGGCCTGCACTTCCAGACCAGCCTCCTCGCGGCGGGCGACTCCAGCGCCGCCATGAAGAAGACCCTCGACGTCGAGGTCTGGATGCCGAGCACCGGCAAGTACAAGGAGGTGTCGTCGGTCTCCTGGGGCGGCGACTACCAGGCTCGCCGGGCGGCCATCCGCTACCGGGAGCCGGGCGGCAAGCAGACCCGCTTCGTGCACACCCTCAACGGCTCGGCGCTGGCCACCAGCCGGCTCTTCCCGGCCATCCTGGAGCAGTTCCAGCAGCCCGACGGCTCGGTCGTGGTGCCCGAGGTGCTCCGCGACAAGCTCGGCACGGACCGTCTCACCCCGGTCCGCTGACCGCCTGACGCGCGGCGGGGGTCGGCCCGTCCGGCCCCCGCCGTCGTCGCCGGCCAAGGCCGGCCGCGAGCAGCAGCAGCAGCAGCGCCAGGATGGCCGCGAGCAGGGCCGGACCGGCCGTGTCGAGCACGCGGACCAGAGCCTGCTGCACCTGGGCGGCCGCGCGCACGATCGGGTCGCCGAGGGCGTCGTGGTGGCCCTGGGCCAGGCGCACCTCGTACCAGCCGTACCAGGCGACGTAGCCGCCCGCGACCAGCAGCACCAGGCCGCTCAGGCGGGGCACCCACGCGCCGGCGCCGCGCAGCCGGGCCACCAGCCGGCCGCGCAGCAATGCCACGCCGAGCGCGGCCACCCCGACCACCAGGCCCATCCCGATCGCGTACGCGCCGAAGAGCGCCAGCCCGCGCAGCGTCGAGCCGGCCCGCAGGCTGGTCACCACGATCGCCAGGAACGGCGCGATGGAGCAGGTCAGCGAGGTCAGCGCGTACGCTGCCCCGAACAGGATCATGGCCGGCCAGGTGCGGGTGAGCCGGGGCGCCCGGGCGAACGGGCGCGGCGCGGGCAGCCGCCGGCCGGCGAGCAGCCAGGCGCCGGCCAGCGCCAGCAGCACGCCGAGGATCACGGTGAGCCAGGGCAGCCGGGGGCGCAGCCAGTCGGCCAGCGGGGCGACGGCCAGCCCGAAGGTGCCGAAGACCAGCGCGTACCCGAGGGTCAGCCCGGCGGTGGCGGTGAGCGCGCGGCCGACCGCGCCGCGACCGTCGGCGGGGCCGGCGACCAGCAGCGACAGGTACGCGGGCAGCATGGCGAAGCCGCACGGGTTGACCGCGGCGAGCATGCCCGCGGTCAGCGCGAGCAGCAGCCCGCCGGTCATCCCCGGGCCAGCGCGTCGACCTGCCGGGTCAGCGACTCCCCGTCCAGGAAGCCCTGGTGGACCACCCGGCCGTCGCGGTCGACGACCACGAACGTGCTCTGCTCGACCACCTCGAACCGCCGCCACAGCACGCCGGCCCGGTCGTCGAGCTGCGGAGTGCCGGCCAGCTCGAACTCCCTGACGAACTCCTTCATGGCCTTCTGCTCGCCCAGCCCCGCGACGCCCACGATCGGCACGGTGTCCCGGTACTTCGGTGCGATCTCGGCGATCGTCCACGCCTGGCTGGCGCAGGTGGCGCACCAGGGCGCCCAGAACCAGAGCACCACCGGCTTCCCGGCCAGGGCGGCGGCGCTGAACGCCGTACCGTCGAGGGTCTTCGCCGTGAACGACAGGGTCTCCGGCACGCGGGCCGGGACCACCGGGGCGGCTGGCGGCGCGGAGGCCGCCGGGGCGGCGGCCACCGCGCCGACCGGGGTGGCCGGCTCCGGCCCGACCGCGCAGGACACCGCGCCGGGCAGCGTGACGGCCAGCACGGCGGCGGTGGCCAGGCGGCGGGTGGTACGTGGGATCATCCGCGTCTCCTCCGGGTTGGGCTACTCGGCCTTGACCAGCCGGAGCGCGAGTTCGGGACAGACCTTGACCGCCTTGAGCGCGCCCTCCCGCAGCCAGGTGGGCACCGGGGTGGCGGGGAAGGCGGGGTAACCGTTGCCGTCGAGCCGGATGAAGTCCGGCACGACGTGGGCGCAGAGGCCGTGCCCGTCGCAGCGGGACCAGTCGAGGGTGAGCCTGCGCGGGTTGGCGTCGGGGGCGCCGGGCAGGCCCATGACGCCCTTGACCCGCTTGCCGCAGCCCTCGCCGGTGGCGTGCAGCCGCAGGTCCTCCGCGAACACCTCCATGGCGGACAGCGCGAACCGGGCGGTGCCGTCGGGGTGGCTGCACGCGCCGCGCCCCTTCACGTCGCCGGCCGCCGCGCGGACCACCTCGATCGGGGCGCTGCCGGAGACGGCCAGGTCGACGGCGCGGGCCAGGTCGGGCAGGCCCATCTTGCACGGGCCGCACTGCCCGGCGGACTCGCCGGCCAGGTAGCGGACCACCTGAGCGGCCTCGCCGAGCGGGCAGGTGTCGCGGCCCAGCGGGACGATGATGCCGGCGCCGAGCGCGCCGCCCACCGCGGCGAGCCCCTTGCGGGAGATCTCGGCCCGGTCCGCCGCCTCCGGCGTGATCCACTTGCCGTGGTAGCCGCCCATCAGGATGCCCGGCCCCTCGGGCACCTCGCAGAGCTCCAGGATCTCCCGCAGCGGGGTCCCGGCCGCGCACTCCACCACGGCGGGCCGCTTGGCCGCCCCGGTGACGGTGAGCAGCACGGTGCCCGGCTCGTCGTCGGTGCCGAGCGCGGCGTACTCGTACGGGCCGATCCGGGCGGCGACGGCGAGCTGGGCGTACGTCTCGGCGTTGGAGAGCAGGGTGGGCAGCCCGCCGACTCCGGAGTCGCTGGAGCGCTTCTTGGTGCCGGGCGGGATGTGCGGCAGCCCGTTGATCCCGTTGACCAGTGCGCCACCCTCACCGGAGATGAACCGGTGCGGCACGGTGACGATGGTGGTCGGCACCGGCATCCGGCGCTCCTGCAACGCCTCGGTGAGCGAGGGCCGGCCCACGTCGTCGTCGGCCACCCCGATCACGATCTCCTCGGCGTCCAGCGCGTACGCGGCCAGCGCGGCGCCGTCCAGGATGAGGTGCGGGGCCCGGGTGAGCAGCACCTTGTCCTTCCAGCTCGCCGGCTCCCCCTCGGTGGCGTTCACCACCACCACGGCGGCCAGGTCCTGCCGCTCGCAGGACTCCAGCACGGCACGCAGCTTGCGGGCGAACGGGAAGCCGGCCCCGCCCTTGCCCTTGAGGTCGATCGCCTCGGCGAGCCGGAGCAGGGCGGCCGGCTCGACCGGCCCGATCGGGCCGTGCACCTCCTCGTGTGCCAGCAGGTCGAGCCGGCCGAACTCGGCGAAGCCGGCGGTGAGCCGGGGCTCGCCGACGCAGGCCACCGGCGGCACGGTCGTGCGCATCACTTGGCCTCACCCCGCAGCCCGGCCCAGTACGCGCCGTCCACGGCGTCGGCGTTGGCCCGCTTGCGCCGGCTGGACCGGCTCTCGCCGGAGGCTCGCATGGCCCGCCGGGAGGCGAGGTCGACGAGGGTCGGGGTGTCGTCGACGAAGGCGTCGTCGGGGGCGTAGCGGGCCGGCGGGCGCCAGTAGTCCGGCTCCTCCGGCAGGTCCTCCTCCGCGCTGTGCCGGCCGCTGCCGCTGCGCGGCGCCGAGGAGATCGGGCTGCCCGAGATCGGACCGGCCGAGACGGGCTCGCCGGAGACCGGCCGGCTCTCCCAGCGGCGCGGGCTGTCCCACGGCTCCTCGGGCTCGTCGGTCCGGCGGGGCGGGGCCGAGTAGCGGGCGACCTCCGCCGGGGTGGAGTAGCGGGTGCCGGTGTCCGGCGGCGCCGAGTGCCGGCCCTCGCTCTCCGGCGGGGCCGAGTAGCGGGCGGCGGTCTCCTCCGTGCGCGACCGGCGGGCGGTCCGCCCCTCCTCGTCCCGGTACCGGCGGCCGGTCCGCTCGTCGTCGCGACGCCCGGCCACCGTCTCGCGCTCCTCGCGACGCCGGGCGACCGCTGCCGGCTCCGCGTCCCGGCGCCGGGCCGGGGAGACCGGCGCCTCGGCGCGCCGCCGGCCGGCCGCCGCGCGGACCGGCTCGCGCAACGTGCCGGGCTCCGGCACCACCGGTACGGCGAACCGCTCGGGATCGCGCCGCCGGGCCGTGCCGGCCGGCGCCGTCCAGGTGGCGGTGGCCCCTGCCCAGCGACCCTCGCGGCCCCGGCCGTCCTCCTTGGCGGCGGCCCGGCGGCGGGTCAGCCCGGCGAGCAGGCCGGTGCGCTCCTCCCCCTTGCCGGCCATCGCCTGGTTGAGCGCGGCGGCCTGGTGCTGCTCCCGGCTGCGCTTGCCGAGGTGGACGGAGAGACGGACCAGCAGCGCCACCACCACGAGCAGCACGCAGGCCAGATAGCTCAGCACCACCCAGGTCTTCGCCGCCCGGCCGGCGTTGAGCCCGTGGACCAGCGCGAACGGCCAGGAGACGTACGCCATGGAGTGCAGGGCCCGCCACATCCACCGCGGACCCGCGCCGGCGAACCGGACCCGGAC
Source organism: Micromonospora sp. NPDC004551 (assembly GCF_040609975.1). Taxonomy (NCBI): domain Bacteria; kingdom Bacillati; phylum Actinomycetota; class Actinomycetes; order Micromonosporales; family Micromonosporaceae; genus Micromonospora; species Micromonospora sp. NPDC004551. The sequence goes on from NZ_JBEXLM010000045.1 coordinate 16,508, forward strand.
GATGCCGGTCCAGAGCACGCCGACCATCAGCAGCGCGGCCACGGTGCCCAGCCCGACGTAGAGGCCCCGGCCGGCGACGAACGGCACCACCGCGTCGGTCGGCCCGGCGCGGCCGATCGCGACCTTGGTGATCACGTGGCACACCAGCCCGGCCACGCCGAGGATGCCGGTGGCCCGGTGCGCCGACTGAAGCAGCACCCGGTGCCGGATGAGCAGCACCAGCCGGTCGGTGGCGAGCAGACCCAGCATGACGGTGAGGCTGAGCGAGACCAGGGCGACGACCCCGGCGAAGAACTCGGTGAAGAAGAATCCGTACGAGTACATGACGGTGCCGGCGCCGGCCAGTTCGAGGCCGGCCCACGCGACGGCGAGCCCGGACGCGGTGAGCGCCACCATCGCGGATCTCGACATGGTCCGGGCACCACGGCTGCTGGTGGCGGTCCGGACGGTCGTCGCCTTCTCGTTCTGCTGTGCCCGGGCCATCTGCTCCTCGATCGTCTCGCGGCGGCGCCCCACCGGCCGACCCTGCTCCGCTCTCCAGTACGGACGGACGGCACGGCCGGATCACCTCCGGTGGCGAATTTCTCGGCCGGTCCGTCGAACCGTCCCGGCCCCGGGCGCGTGTAGCGCCAGACGCAACGACATATGTCCATGCGTTGACATTCCTTGCAACACGCTTGTAACCTTGCCGAAAATTTCAGGCCGGCTTGCAAGAACTCGGCACTGAAGCCTCCCCCGCACCGCACACCCCCGCAGGAGTCCCGATGCATCGACGTCGATGCCGTGCGGCCGCCGCCCTCGTCCTGGGCCTGGCCGCCGGCCTGCTCGTCCCGACCACCGTGGCGGCTCCCCCGGCCGCCGCGGCCACCCCCGGCAGCAAGAAGGTCATCGTCCAGCTCTTCGAGTGGAACTGGACCTCGGTGGCCAGCGAGTGCACGAGCACCCTCGGCCCGAAGGGCTACGGCTACGTCCAGGTTTCCCCGCCGCAGGAGCACGTCCGGGGCAACCAGTGGTGGGTGGCCTACCAGCCGGTCAGCTACCGGATCGAGTCCCGAAAGGGCACCCGCGCCCAGTTCCAGGCGATGGTGAACACCTGCCACAACGCCGGCGTGAAGGTGATCGTCGACGCGGTGGTCAACCACATGTCCGGCCAGGACAACGGCGGCACCGGGTGGGCCGGCAGCACCTTCGGCCACTACGACTACCCGGGCACCTACTCCAGCCAGGATTTCCACTACTGCGGCCGCAACGGCAACAACGACATCGCCAACTACGGCGACCGGTACGAGGTGCAGAACTGCGAACTGGTAAACCTCGCCGACCTGAAGACCGAGTCGGACTACGTGCGCACCCGGCTCGCCACGTACCTCAACGACCTGCTCTCGCTCGGCGTCGACGGATTCCGGCTGGACGCCAGCAAGCACATGCCGGCCGCGGACATCGCCGCGATCAAAGGCAAGCTGTCCCGGTCGGCGTACCTGGTGCAGGAGGTCATCTACGGCGCCGGTGAGCCGATCCAGCCGACCGAGTACACCGGCAACGGCGACGTGCACGAGTTCCGCTACGGCAAGGACCTGGCCCGGATGTTCAACAGCGAGCGGCTGGCGTACCTGCGGAACTTCGGCGAGTCCTGGGGCTACCTGCCCGGCGGCTCCGCGGTGGTCTTCACCGACAACCACGACACCCAGCGCGACGGCGGCGTGCTGACCTACCGCGACCGCGGCGAGTACGCCCTCGCGAACGCCTTCATGCTGGCCTGGCCGTACGGCACCCCGGCGGTGATGTCGAGCTACACCTTCAGCAACAAGGACCAGGGGCCGCCCTCGGACGCGAGCAACAAGACGTCGAACACCACCTGCTATTCGGGCTGGGAGTGCGAGCACCGCTGGCGGGTGATCGCCAACATGGTCGGCTTCGCCAACGCCACGCAGGGCGCCGGCGTGGCCAACTGGTACGACAACGGCTGGCAGCACATCGCGTTCAGCCGGGCCGGCAAGGGCTACCTCACCATCAACGACGAGGACTTCGCCGTCACCGGCCGCTCCTACTACACCGGCCTGCCGGCCGGCCGCTACTGCGACGTCGTCCACGGCGACTTCAGCAACGGTTCGTGCAGCGGTCCGGTGATCACCGTGGACGCCAACGGCTGGTTCCCCGCGACCGTCAACGCGCACGACGCGATCGCCATCCACATCGACGCGAAGCTGCCCTGACCAGGGACGACACCGGCCCCCGGCGCCGCCGTTCCGCGGCCCGGGGGCCGTACGCCCGATTACAGTGTCGATCGTGCTGTTTGACCGATTGTTCGCACGTGGGGCGTTCGGCTGGCTGCTCGCCGCCGTCGGCGTACCGGGGCTCCTGGTCGCCGCGCTGCTGGTCGGGCGGGCCCTCACCGGCGGTCCGGCCCCGGCGCCGGTCGGCGGCGCGCCCACCGCAGCGCTGCCGCCCGCCCCCGAGGAGGCGGTCCCGTCCCCCGCGGAGTCCGTGCCGGCCGCCGCACCCGCCCCGGACGACCTGCCGGTGGTCACCTACGACCCGGCGCCCGGTGGCTTCCCCGCCGACCCCGGTACGGCCGACATCCGGCCGCTGGCCGAGGGGCTCACGCCCATCCGGGAGGTGGCCGCGTACGACGCGCCGGGCGGCCGGCCGCTGGCCTTCCTCGCCCCCACCATCAGCGGCGTCGAGCTGACCGTGCCGATCGTCGAGCGGCGGGTGGGCTGGACCGCCGTCTTGCTGCCCTCGGCCAACCGGCGCATCGCCTGGCTGCCGGCCGGCGGCTGGAACACCGTCGCCCTGCCCGACCAGATCGTGGTGGAACGCCGCCCGCACCGGCTCACCTGGTACCGGGACGGCCAGGCCGTGCGCTCCTGGGAGGTAAGCCTCGGCGCGCCCGGCCAGTCGACGCCGCTCGGCCGCACCTTCGTGCTGGGCCGCACCCCTCCCCCGCAGGGCGTCTACGGCGGCGTGGACATCTTCGCCCTGGGCGCGATCCCCGACGACCCGGACGCGGTGCCGACCGGCCTGCGCGGCGCCCACATCGGACTGCACAGCTGGTACACCGACGACACGCTCGGGAAGAACGTCACCAACGGCTGCATCCGGCTCACCCGCAGCGGGCAGCGGCAGCTCCTCGCCGAGCTGCGTCCCGGCACCGCGGTCGTGGTCGTGGACCAGCTCCCCGCCCCGCCGGCCACCGCCTGAGCGGGCTCAGTCGCCGAGCAGCCAGCCGTTCTCCTCGGCTACCCGCACCGCGTCGGCCCGGTTGCGGGCGCCGGTCTTGCCGATCGCCGCGGACAGGTGGTTGCGCACCGTCCCCTCGGAGAGGTGCAGCGTCGCCGCCAGCTCCGCCACCGTCCCGCCGCCCCGGGCCGTACGAAGCACCTCGGTCTCCCGCTCGGTGAGCGGGCTCGACCCGGTGGCCAGGGTCTCCGCGGCGAGCGTCGGGTCGACCACCCGCAGCCCGGCGTGCACCCGGCGGACCGCGTCGGCGAGCTGCCGGGCCGGGGTGTCCTTGACCACGAAGCCGTTGGCGCCCGCCTCCATGGCCCGCCGCAGGTAGCCGGGGCGGCCGAAGGTGGTCACCACCAGCACGCGGCAGCCGGGCAGCGCGGCCCGCAGCGCCGCGGCCGCCGCGACCCCGTCGAGGCCGGGCATCTCCACGTCGAGCAGCGCCACGTCGGGCCGGGTGCGCAGCGCCTCTGGCACCACCTCGTCGCCCCGCCCCACCTCGGCCACGACGGTCAGGTCCGGCTCCAGCGACAGCAGCGCGGCGAGCGCGCCCCGGACCAGCGCCTGGTCGTCGGCGAGCAGCAGCCGGATCGGCTCGGTCATCCGGTCGTCCCCCGTTCGGTGTCGGGCAGGGTCACCCGGAGCAGGAAGCCACGACCGCCGCTCGGGCGCCCGAGGGTGACGGTCGCGTCCAGCCGCCGGGCCCGCTCGCGGAGCCCGACCAGGCCGTGGCCTGCCGCGTCCGGGTCGCCGGCCGGCCCCCGGCCGTCGTCGCGGATCTCCACGGCCGCCGGGTCGATCCGGATCTCGCAGCGCCGGGCGCCGCTGTGCCGGACCACGTTGGTCACCCCCTCGCGGACCGTCCAGCCGAACAGCTGGTCCCGTTCCGCGGGCAACGACGGCACCGTCTCCGGCAGGACCGCGACGATGCCCGCGGCGGCCAGCGCCGAGCGCGCGCCGGCCAGCTCCGTCGCCAGGTTCACCCCGCGGTACGCCCCGACGGTGCCCCGCACGTCGGCCAGCGCCTGCCGGGCCAGCCGCTCGATGTCGGCGACCTCGGTGGCCGCCCGGGCCGGGTCCAGCTCCAGCAGCCGCCCCGCCAGCTCCGCCTTGACCGCCACCACGGTCAGCGAGTGCCCGAGGATGTCATGCAGGTCCCGTGCGGTGCGGGCCCGCTCCTCGGCCACCGCGAGCCGGCCGATCTCCTGCTGCGCCGCCTGGAGGTCGGCGTTGCGCTGGGCCAGCCGGCTCACCCCGAACATGGCGAACGAGGCGAGCACGACGGCGAAGACCACGGTCCCCTCGGCCGCCCAGCCGGGCACCAGCGCCGCCGTGACCGGCGGGGTCAGCGCGGCCAGCACGACCACCAGCAGGGACTCCCAGATCGGCAGCAGGAACACCGCCGCGGCCGCCACGAAGACCAGTGTGGTCAGCCAGTCCCCCTCGGTGCCCGGGATGCCGGCGAGGCCGAGCCCAAGCAGCGCCGCCAGGGCCGTCCACGCCCGACCGCGCGGGATGTTCCGGTGCGCCTGCCGCCGGCCGCGCGCCCACTCGAACACCCAGACGTAGAGCACGCCGAAGGCGACGAGGGTGACCGCGCCCAGCACCCGGCGCCACACCTCGGGTTGGTGCAGTGCGGTGAGCAGCGGGATGTTGAGGAAGAAGAGCCAGACCGCGGCCAGGAGCCAGCCGGTGATCCGCCAACGGCGGCTCATCGGCTGGCTCGGCTGGCGCGGCAGGCCCACGGTGAACACGCTAACCTCCGCGGCGTCGCGTCAGACGCGGGTGGTGTCGCGGCGGAACAGCCGGGCCGCGCCGAGCCCGAAGAAGGCGGTCCAGGCGGCCACGTTGCCGACGGCCGCCCAGTCCATCCCGGCCCCGGTCAGCGGCGAGCGGGCGAGCTGGCCGACGCCGTACACCGGGGTGAACTTGGCGATCTGCTGCATGGCGTGGGGCAGGATGTCGAGCGGGACGAACAGGCCGCCGAGCATGGCCAGGATGGCCAGCGCCGGGCCCATGAACTGCATGACGTTCTCGGCCGGGGCCAGGTAGCCGACGAAGAGGCCCAGGGCGGCGAAGACGAGCGAGCCGATCCAGGCGGTCAGGCCGGACTCCACCCAGACGTGTGCCGGCAACCGCACCCCGGAGGCGGCGCCCACGGCGAACTCGACCAGCACGCCCAGCAGGCCGAGCACCATGGCGGTGGCCACCTTCGTGGCCACGTACGCGGCCGGGCGCAGCGGGGTGAGCCGCAACTGCCGGCTCCAGCCCAGCGCCCGCTCGGTGGCGACCGCCGCGCCGGCGCTGGTGGTGGCGACCATGGCCGCGTAGACGGCCAGGCTGATCATGATCCAGCCGGTGACCGGTAGGCCGTTGTCCAGGTTCTGCCCGCGCTGCGGCAGGCCGAACAGCAGGAAGAACACCGCCGGCATGACCAGGATGAAGATCAGCGTGCGGCGGTTGCGCAGCACCCGGCGGATCTCGATGCCGAGCACGGGGGCGGAGAAGCCGCCCAGGGCCGGGGGCCGGCGGTTCCCGGCCCGGTCGGTCGAGGTGGTGGCGGACGAGGTGGTGACGGTCATCTCAGGCTCCGGAGTCGGTCTCGGTCGGCGTCAGGCGGCGGTGGTCAGGGCGAGGAAGGCGTCCTCGAGGTTGCGCGAGGTGATCTCCAGGTCGCGGGCGTCGGTCCGGGTCAGCAGGTGCCGGGCCACGACGTCGGAGTCCTCGGTGTGCACGAGCACGGCGTCGCCGCGCACCTCGACCGACTGCACGCCGGGCAGTGCCGCGAGCACCGCCTGGTCGGCGCCCGGCAGGGTGGCCCGCACCACCCGGCCCGCGGCCAGGTTCTTGATCTCGGCGGTGGTGCCGTCGGCGACCACCCGGCCCTGGCGGACCAGCACGATCCGGTCCGCGTACGCGTCCGCCTCGTCCAGGTAGTGGGTGGCGAACAGGACGGTCCGGCCGGAGCGGGCGTCGGCCCGGATGGCCTGCCAGAAGTCCCGCCGCCCCTCGACGTCCATCCCGGTGGTCGGCTCGTCGAGCACCATGAGGTCGGGGTCGGGCAGCAGCGCCAGGGCGAAACGCAGCCGCTGCTGCTGGCCGCCGGAGCACTTGCCCACCGGGCGGTCGCCGATGTCGGCGATGCCGGCCCGCTCCAGCACTTCGGCGACCGGCCGGGACTGGCCGTAGAAGTGCGCGGTCATCCGTACCGTCTCGGCGACGGTGAGGTCCTTGAGCAGGCCGCCGGTCTGCATCACGGCGGCGACCCGGCCGAGCCGGACGGCGTCGGCGGGCGTGCCGCCGAAGACCCGGACGCTGCCGGCGTCCGGGCGGGCCAGCCCGAGCAGCATGTCCACGGTGGTGGTCTTGCCGGCGCCGTTGGGGCCGAGGAAGGCCACCACCTCGCCCGGTTCGATCCGCAGGCTGAGCCCGTCGACGGCGGTCACCGGGCCGAAGGTCTTGGTGAGTCCGGCCAGCTCGACGGCCGGTGCAGTGTCGGTCATGGCAACGATGCTCCGGGGCCCGGCGGTCCGGTCCCCGGAGCAGGCGTCATCTTCCGACCATGACATTTGTCAGGAGGCCGGCGGTCAGTGCCCGCCGGCACCCTCCCGGGCCCGGCGCGGCAGCAGGAACGCGCCGGCCACGGTGACCAGCAGCAGGCCCAGCTCGGCCAGCAGGGTGACCCGCACGGCGTGCGACACCGACTCGGTCAGCCCGTCGAAGAAGACCGTGCCGAGCAGCGCCACGCCGAGCGCGCCGCCGAGCTGCTGCACGGCGGTGAGCGTGCCGGACGCCGAGCCGGTCTCCGCCTCCTCGACTCCGGACAGCACGATGTCGAAGAAGGGCGCCATCACGAGGCCCATGCCGAAGCCGACCGCCAGCAGTGCGGGCGTCATCCGCCACGGGGTGACGTCGGCGCCGGCCACCGTGAGGGTGAGCAGCATCCCGGTGACGCCGGCCAGCACCACCGCGAGTCCCAGGTGGATGAGCCGCCGGCCGAGCCGCTGGGCCAGGCCGGCGCCGGCCAGCACGAAGGCGGCGACCATGCCGAGCGCCTGGGGCACCCCGGCCAGCCCGGCACGCAGCGGCGACCAGCCGAGCCCGAGCTGGAGGTAGAGGCTGAACACCAGCGAGAAGCCGGCCAGCGCGGTGAAGAAGGCCAGGCCCGCGACCAGCCCGCCGGTGAAGGCGCGGCGGCGGAACAGGGCGGGCACCACCAGCGGGTCGCGGCCGGCCCGCTGCCGGCGCTGCTCGTAGCGCGCGAAGACCGCCAGCACGACGACCGCGCCGGCCAGCATCCCGAAGCTCCATGCCGGCCAGCCCAGCTCGCGGCCCTGCACCAGCGGGTGGACCAGCAGGAACACCGCGATCGAGAGGAGCGCCACGCCGGGCAGGTCGAGCCGGCTGGCGTGGCCGGGGCGCGAGGCCGGCAGGAAGCGGGCCGCCCCGAGGGCGGCGAGCAGGCCGAGCGGGACGTTGATCAGGAAGATGGCGCGCCACCCGGTGCCGCCGAGGTCGGCGTCGACCAGCCAGCCCGCCAGGATCGGTCCGCCGACGGCGGAGATCCCCATCACCGGGCCGAACGCGCCGAAGGCGGCGGCGAGCTGCTCCGGCGGGAACATCTCCTTGATGAGTCCGAGCCCCTGCGGGAGGAGGAGTGCGCCGAGCAGGCCCTGCGCCGCCCGGGCGGCGATCAGGGTGCCGGGACCGCCGGCGAGCGCACAGGCGGCCGAGGCGGCGGTGAAGCCGAGCACGCCGACCAGGAACATCCGGCGCCGGCCATAGAGGTCGCCGAGGCGGCCGCCGGTGACCAGGCCGACGGCCATGGCGAGGGTGTATGCGGCGCCGATCCACTGGATGACGGTGGGCGAGCCACCGAGGTCGGCCCGGATCGCCGGACCGGCGAGGTTGGTGACCAGCACGTCGAGCAGGTCCATCACCTCGGCGGCGAGGATCACCGCGAGGGCGATCCAGCGCCAGCGATGGCCGGCGGCCGGTGGCGCCGCGGGCTGCGGCGCGGTGAGTTCGGTGGTCATGGGGGCCCCCGATCGGAAGCGAACAGCGTTCGTTAACGAACACCGTTCTATCAACGAACAGCGTTCGCGACAAGTACGATGTTCGAGTCCACCCGATCCGGAGGTCGTCCGTGAGCGAAACCCCCGCGCCCCCCTGGCGCACCCGGCCGCGCAGCCGGTCGGCCCGCCGGCCGCTGAGCCAGCAGGCCGTGGTCGACGCCGCCCTCGCCCTGATCAACCGGGAGGGCCTCGGCGCGCTGAGCATGCGGCGGGTGGCCCAGGAGCTGGGCACCGGCCCCGCCTCGCTCTACGCCCACGTCTCCGGCAAGGAGGAACTGCTCGAACTGCTGGTCGACCGGGCCAGCGCCGAGATCGTGGTGCCCGACCCGGAGCCCGCGCGGTGGACCGAACAGATCCGCGAGGTGGCCCTCCAGGCGTACCGGGTCTACGCCACCCACACCAACCTGGCGCTCGCGTCCCTCGCCACCATCCCGACCGGCCCCAACGCGCTGCGGGTCACCGAGGGCATGCTCGCCATCCTGCTGGCCGGCGGGGTGCCGCCCCGGCCGGCGGCCTGGTTCCTCGACCGGCTCTTCCTCTACATCGCCGGCGACGCCTACGAGGGCGCCCTGTACGCCGAGAAGGTCCGCGCCTCCGGGCAGGACCGGGAGACCTGGTGGGCCGGGCTGTACCAGCAGTTGCGCACCTACTACGGGAACCTGCCGGCCCGGACGTACCCGAACATCACGACGCACCTGGACGACCTCATGGAGGGCGGTGGCGACGAGCGCTTCCTGTTCGGTGTCGACCTGCTGATCCGGGGCGTCGCCACGCACGTCCCCGCCGGGAGTGAGCGCGGCCGGGCCGGGTAACCAGCGCCGACGTCAGTCGTCGCGGCACCGGGAGGTCAGGGCGTGAGCACACCGACGGCACGGGTCGACACCATCGTGCTCATCCACGGGCTGTGGATGACATCACGCAGCTGGGAACACTGGGTCGACCGCTACACGGCGCGCGGGTTCAAGGTGCTCACCCCCGCCTGGCCCGGGATGGACCAGGACGTCGAGCGGCTCCGGGAGGACCCGACGCCGATCGCCGCGCAGCGGATCACCCCCATCGTGGACCACTACGCGGAGATCATCCGGGGCCTGCCCCGGCCGCCGATCATCATGGGGCACTCGTTCGGCGGCCTCATCGCCCAACTGCTCATGGACCGCGGCCTCGGGGCCGCCGTCGTCGGCCTGCACCCGGTGGCCGTCAAGGGTGTGCTGAAGCTACCGCTCAGCACCCTGCGCTCCGGGTTCCCCATCCTGCGCAACCCGGCGAACCGGCACCGCGCGGTGCCGTTCACCCGCGAGGACTTCCGGTACACCTTCGGCAACACGATCAGCCCGGAGGCCTCCGACGCCGCCTGGGAGCGGTACGCGGTCCCCGCCGCCGGCCACGTCTTCTTCGAGGGGGCGTTCGCCAACCTGGACCCGAACTCGGCCATCGCGGCCGACACCACGCGGTCCGACCGGGCGCCGCTGCTCGTGACCACCGGAGGCGAGGACCACGTGGTGCCGCCGTCACTGGCGTCCGCCGCGGCCAACCTCTACCGGGGCTCGACGGCCATCACCAGCTACCGGGAGTTCCCGGGGCGGTCGCACTTCGTGGGCGGCGAGCCGGGCTGGGAGGAGGAGGCCGACTTCGCGCTGGAGTGGGCCGTGGAGGCCGCCAACGAGTTCTCGCCGACCGTGGTCAGCACGGCCCCCCGCCGCCCGTGACCCGGCCCCACGCCGTCCTGGTGTGGCTCCGCCCACGACGGGTATGACGGGGCCATGAGGGCGAGCTTCCGGCTTGGCCGGATCGCGGGCGTACCCGTCGGGGTCAACTGGAGCGTCCTGGTCATCTTCCTGCTGATCGCATGGGCGCTGTCCGCCAGTCAGTTCCCCCGCGCGTACCCGGGCCACTCGACCGTGGCGTACTGGGCCGCGGGGCTGGCCGCCGCGGTGGTCTTCTTCCTCGGCCTGCTCGCGCACGAGGTCGCCCACGCGGTGATCGCCAAGCGCAACGGCATCGAGGTCGCGGGGATCACGCTCTGGCTCTTCGGCGGCGTGTCCGAGCTGAAGGGCGAGGCCCGCGACCCGGGCGCGGAGCTGCGCATCGCCGGGGTCGGGCCGCTGGTCAGCCTGATCATCGGGCTCTTCTTCGCGGCGATCGCGGTGCTGCTCGCCGTGACCGGCACGCACGGCCTGCTGCTCGGCTCGCTGTCCTGGCTGGCCGGCATCAACGTGCTGCTGGCGGTCTTCAACGTCCTGCCGGCCGCGCCGCTGGACGGTGGCCGGCTGCTGCGGGCCGCCGTGTGGAAGGCCACCGGCGACCGGACGAAGGCGTCCGTGGTGGCGGCCCGGGCCGGCTGGGTCCTCGGCGCGCTGCTGATCGGGCTGGGGCTCTGGCAGTTCCTGGTCGGCCGCGGGCCGAGCGGGCTCTGGCTGGCGCTCATCGGCTGGTTCCTGATCGGCGCGGCCGGCATGGAGGAGCGCCAGGCCCGGATGGGCAGCGCGCTGCGCGGCATCCGGGTCGCGGACGTGATGACCCCGCAGCCGCAGACCGCCTCCGGGGAGATGACCGTCGCGGACTTCGTCGACCACTACCTCTTCGCGTACCGGCACTCGGCGCTGCCGCTGACCGAGGACGGGCGGCCGGTCGGCCTGGTCACCCTCGACCGGGTCCGCGGCATCCCGGCCGACCGGCGGCCCTCGACCACCCTGGCCGAGGTCTCCTGCCGCGCCGGCGAGCTGGTGCTCGCCAACCCGGACGAGCAGCTCACCGACCTGCTCCCCCGGCTCAGCGAGTGCGCCGACGGCCGGGCGCTCGTGGTGACCGACCAGCGGCTGGTCGGGATCGTCTCGCCCAGCGACATCAGCCGCGCCGTGCAGCGGGGCCACCTGCGCGAGCAGATGACGGCCGGCCGTTCCTAGCCGGCGGGCCGATCAGGACCGCGGGAAGTAACGGTCCAGGGCCGCGGTGCGGAACTTGCCGGCCGGGTCGAACTCGCGCAGCAGGGCGCGGAAGTCGTCGTGGCGCGGGTACGCGGCGGCCGGGTCGCGGTCGAAGAGCTTGCCCCAGTGCGGGCGCGGGGCGAACGGGGCGAGCCGCTCCTCCACCTCGGCCAGCACCGGCGCCACGGCGGCCGGATCGCCGAGCCAGGTGAAGTGGACGGCCAGGCTGTCCCGCTCGTGGTTCGGGCTGAGCCACAGCCTGTCGGCGGCCACCGTGCGCAGCTCGCACACCTGGAGCACGGCGGCGATCCGCTCGGCGGCCGGGTCGAGCGCGGCCAGCGCCGCGGCGCCGTCGGCGCGGGCCAGGTGCCACTCGGACTGGAGTTCGTCGCCGCTGCTCGGGGTGAAGCCGAGCCGGAAGTGCGGCAGCCGCTCGTGCCACGGCCCGGGCGCGCCGAGCTGGACCGTGCAGTTCTCCGCCGGCATCCCGGGCACCGGGTGTCGGGGCGTGTCGGCGGCCCGGGTGTCCAGCCAGTCCGCCGCGGGTGGCGGCTGGTCGGCCCGCTGCTTGAGCCACACCTGGTCGAACCGGGGCGACCGCCAGCGGGTGAAGACGCTCACGCTGTAGGCGGCGTCGAGGGCGGCGTCGAGTGCCGCGCGGGGCAGGCCGAGCCGGACGTACTGCCGCACCTCGAAGGCGGGCACCACGTCGAGGGTGAGCCGGGTGACCACGCCCAGCGCGCCGAGGTGGACCACCATCCCGGCGAACCGGGGGTCGGCGCGGTCCACCGTGAGCAGGTCACCGTCGGCGGTGACCAGTTCCAGCGCGGCCACGGCGGTGGCCAGGTTGCCGTGGGCCGGTCCGGAGCCGTGGGTGGCGGTGGCGACCGCCCCGGCCACCGAGATGTGCGGCAGGGAGGCGAGGTTCGCCACCGCGTACCCCTCGGCGTGCAGCGCGGTGGCCAGGTCGCCGTAGCGGAGCCCGGCGGCGACCGTGACGGTGCTCCGGTCGCGGTCGAGCGCGACGGTCGGCGGGAGCCCGGCCACCGAGACCTGCTCGCCTGCGGTGTCCCCGATCCGGTTGAACGAGTGCCCGGTGCCCACCGCCCGGACCCGGTCCGCGCCGGCCACGAGCCGGCGCAGCTCGTCGAGGGTGGCGGGCTCGTGCCGGGCGCGGGCCGACCACGTGACGTTGCCCGCCCAGTTGGTGCCGGTCATGCCGCCGCCTCCCGGCCGGTGCCGGCCTCCTCGTCCCCGCCGGCCGGGCGGGTGCGGGCGTCGGTGAACCGGTCGCCCGCGAAGCGGGCCAGCGCCGCCGTCACCTCGTCGGGGCTCTCCCGCACCTGCCGGAGGTCGAGCAGTTCGACGGCGGGGCGGCCGTCCCGCGGATGCCGGGCGGTGAGCGGCGGGCCCGGCGGCAGCCCGGCGGCGGGCACGCCCACCAGCCGGCCGGCGTCGTCGAGGGCGAGCGCCACGAACTGCTCCCAGCGGTACGTCCCGCGCAGGCCGGGCCGGCGTACCTCCAGGCCGTCCGGGCCGAGCACACAGCGGAACGGCCGCAGCGCGCCGACCAGCACCTTGACGCCGATCGCCACGATGCCCAGGGCGACCAGCATCCGCAGCACCGGCCCGTCACCGGCGACGGCGAGCACCATCACCCCGCCCGCCACGCAGACGAGGGCCAGCGGCAGCACCCCCCGGTTGCGATGCAGCTCCATGTCCGTTCCCCCCGGTTCCCGTCGCCGGTGTCCGGGTGCATCATCCGTCAACCGCGCAAGGCGTGGTTGCCCGGCCGTCGAGTGGGGAACCCCGTGGGCATGAGCAGCTACCGCGACCCGACCCTCCGTGGTGACGTGCACCCGTCGGAGGAGGAGATGGACCCGACCGGCGTGGGGCCGGAGCCGGCGGCGTACGCCACGGCCCCGGCGCCGCCGCCGGCTCCCGAACCGGAGCCCGACCCGCTCCCCCATCCGGGGCCGCCGCCCCGGGGCACCGGGAGAGGGCCGGTCGTCGCCCACGGGTCGAGGTGACGCGCCGGCCGGCCCACCCGTCCGCTCAGAGCTGCCGCATCACCTCGGCGGCGACCAGCTCCAGGTGGTCCAGGTCGGCCAGGTCGAGCACCTGGAGGTAGACCCGCTCGCTGCCGGCCTCCGCGTACCGGCCGAGCTTGTCGACGACCTCGGCGGGCGTGCCGGCGGCGCCGTTCTCGCGCAGCTCGGCGGGCTCCCGGCCGATGGCCGCGGCACGCCGGTTCACCTCGGCGTCGTCGCGGCCGCAGCAGAGCACGAGGGCGTTGGACCAGGTCATGGTGGCCGGGTCGCGCCCGGCCTCGGCGCAGGCGTCCTTCACCCGCTGGAACTGCCCGGCCGTGTCCTCGGCCGAGGCGAACGGCAGGTTGAACTCGTCGGCGTACCGGGCGGCGAGGCGGGGCGTCCGCTTCGGCCCCGTGCCACCCAGCAGGATCGGCGGGCGCGGCTGCTGGACCGGCTTGGGCAGCGCCGGGGAGTCGCTGACCGGGTAGTACTTGCCGGGGAAGTCGAAGGTCGCGCCGGCCGGCGTCTCCCAGAGCCCGGTGATGACCTCGAGCTGCTCCTCCAGCCGGTCGAACCGCTCGCCGAGCGGCGGGAAGGGGATGCCGTACGCGGTGTGCTCCTCGGCGAACCAGCCGGTGCCGATGCCGAGCTCGACCCGGCCGCCGCTCATCTGGTCGACCTGGGCGACGGTGATGGCCAGCGGGCCGGGGAGCCGGAAGGTGGCCGCGGTCATCAGGGTGCCGAGCCGGATCGTCTTGGTGTCGCGGGCCAGCCCGGCGAGGGTGGTCCAGGCGTCGGTCGGTCCGGGGTCGCCGCTCACCGAGCCCATCTTCAGGTAGTGGTCGGAGCGGAAGAAGGCGCCGAAGCCGGTCTCCTCCGCGCGGCGTGCCACGGCGAGCAACCGGTCGTAGGTGGCGCCCTGCTGGGGTTCGGTGAAGATCCGCAGTTCCATGCCCCGAGCATAGGAAGCGGACGGGTCCGCCGCGTCGGCACCTCGTATTCCTTGACAGGCATATGAGCCTAGAGGCATATTGGGGAGGTGTCCGGGGATGCCTTCACCGTGCTGGCCGAGCCCACCCGACGCCGCATCCTCGACCGGCTGCGCCGGGCGGAGAGCAGCGTCAGCGACCTCGTGGACGCGCTCGGCATGAGCCAACCAGCCGTCTCCAAGCACCTGAAGGTGCTGCGGGAGGCCGGCCTCGTGAGCTGCCGCACCGCCGCCCAGCAGCGGATCTACCGGATCGACGTCCGCCCGCTGCGCGCCGTGGACGACTGGCTCGGCCCGTACCGGCGCATGTGGGCGGACCACCTCGACGCCCTGGAACGCCATCTCGACAGTGAGGAGTGACCATGGACCGCGACAGCTTCCGCCCCGGCCCGCTCGCCGACGTCGCCTGGGCGCCGGCCGGCGACCGCTGGGACCTGGTCTTCGTCCGTGACCTGCCGCATGCGCCAGAGAAGGTGTGGGCGGCACTCACCGAGCCGGACCGCCTCGCCGAGTGGGCGCCCTTCGTCACCGACCGGAACCTGGGCACGCCCGGGGCGGTCACCCTGAGCACGGTCGACGGCGACCGGCGCTGGCCGGACGCGGCCACCGTGCGGCGGGCCGAGCCGCCCACCCTGCTGGAATACACCTGGGGCGACGGGCTGCTGCGCTGGGAGCTGGCCGCCACGGCCAGCGGCACCCGGCTGACCCTGCGGCACCGCCTCGACGACCGCGCGATGGGCGCCGGCATGGCCGCCGGCTGGCACCTCTGCCTCGACGTCGCCGGTCACCTGCTCGACGGCGACCCGGTGGGCCCGATCCGGGGCGCCGAGGCCAAGGAGTTCGGCTGGGACGAGCTGCGCGCCGCGTACGACGAGCGCCTGACGGACTGACCGCTCAGCGCGCGGCGGCCGGCGCCTCCGGCAGGGTGATCGCACCGGCCGCCCGGCGGATCGGCTCGGTGACCCGGCGGATCATCCGCTCCCGGCCGGGCAGGCGCGGCATGACCCGCAGCATCGCCGTCTGGAACCGGATCCGGGCCGCCGACGAGAGCACCATCCCGGCCAGGTTCCGCTCGGCCAACCCCTGGTTCGCCTCGACGAACGGGCGCATCCGCCGCTCGTACGCGGCGAAACCGGCCACCGGCTCCCCACCGGCCTCGGCCAGCGAGGCGGCCAGCACGTACGCGCCGACCAGCCCCAGGCTGGTGCCCTGCCCGGAGGCCGGCGAAGGACCGTAGCCGGCGTCGCCGACGAGCCCGATCCGGCCGGTCGACCAGCGGTCCAGGCGCACCTGGCTCATGGGCGCGAAGTAGAAGTCGGGCGCGTCGGCGGCGGCGAGCAGTTCGGGCACCCGCCAGCCGGCCCCGCCGAACGCCCGGGCCAGCGCGACCCGCTGGGCGGGCAGGTCCCGGTGGTCGGGCTCCTCGACGGGCGAGGGGAAGAGGAACAGCGCCCGGGCGTTGGCCGCCCCGGCGGTGCGGTAGACCCCGACGCTCCGGCCCGGCGCCGGGTGCATGAGCTCGACCCGCTCCTCGCCGAACTCGGCGGGGACGGTGCAGATGGCGATGTGGTGACCGAGCGGGCGCAGGTGCGTCGCGGTGGGGCCGAACGCCAGCCGGCGTACCGCCGAGTGCAGCCCGTCGGCGCCGATCACCAGGTCGAAGCGGCGGCGCCCACCCCCGGCGAAGGTCACGTCCACCCCGTCGGCGGCCGGGTCCAGCGCGGCGATCGAGTCGCCGAAGAGGTATTCGACGTCGCCGGTCGCATCGACGAGCAGCCGGGCCAGGTCGCCGCGCAGCATCTCGACGTCGTCGCCCTCACGGCCGCCGAACAGGGCGGCGTCCATGGTGGCCAGTTGCCTGCCGCCCGCGTCCACGAAGCGGGCCAGCCGCATCCCGGTGTCGCGCCGGCGCACCTCCTCCAGCAGGCCCATCCGGTCCAGCACGGTCAGCGCCGCGCCCCGGACGTCCACCTTGTAGCCCCCGTCGCGCAGCGCCGGGGCGCGCTCGACGACGGTCGGCCGGAAGCCCTGGCGGCGCAGCCACCAGGCGAGCGTGGGTCCGGCGACACCGGCGCCGGAGATCAGCACATCAGTCATGCCGATGACGGTACAACCGTCTTAGACAATTGTGCAAGACGCTTGTTCAAGGAATCCGCTAGGCTGCCGCCATGGGAAATCGGGAGGACCTGCTCGCGGGGGCCAAGCGCTGCCTCATCGAGAAGGGCTACGCGGCCACCACGGCCCGGGACGTGGCCGGCGCGGCCGGCACCAGCCTGGCCGCCATCGGCTACCACTTCCGCACCACGAAGGCCCTGCTCAACGAGGCGCTCGTGGAGGCCATGGCCGAGTGGGGCGCCGAGCTGGAACGCGCGCTCGCCGAGGACGCCGGGCCGGACGCCACGCCCGAGGAGCGCTTCGAGGCGGCGTGGGAGCGGATCATCGAGTCGTTCGCCCGGCTACGCCCGCTCTGGGCCGTGCAGTTCGAGCTGATCGCCCAGCTCGACCGCGCCCCCGAGCTGCGGGAGGCGTTCGCCGGGGTCACCCGCCAGGCCCGGCTCGGGCTGGCCGAGGTCTTCCACCGGCTCGACCCGGCCCTCGACGAGTCGACCGCGCTCGCGCTCGGCGCCTTCCACCAGGCACTCATCGGCGGCGTCGCCGCCCAGTGGCTGGTCGACCCGGCGGCGGCGCCCTCGGCGCGGGAACTGACCCGGGCGCTGCGGGCCCTCGCCGCCGAGTTCGGCGACGGTCAGGGCTGACCGAGGCCCGCCTCCCGGGCCCGCACGATGGCCTGGGCGCGGTCGGCCACCTGGAGCTTGGCCAGCACGTTCGACAGGTGGTTGCGGACGGTCTTGGGGCTCAGCGTCAGCCGCCGGGCGATGACCACGTTGCTCAGCCCCTGGGCGACCAGGTCAAGCACCTCGCGCTCCCGCTCGGTCAGCTCGGGGAAGGCGGCCGCCCCGGCGCCGCGCGCACCGGACAGGTAGCTCACCGCCCGGCTGGCGACGACCGGGCCGAGCAGCACCTCGCCGTTGGCCACCGCCCGGACCGCCCGCTCCACCTCGGCCGGGGCGGCGCCCTTGAGCAGGTAGCCCCGGGCTCCGGCGCGCAGCGCCGCGAAGACCCAGTCGTCGTCGTCCAGCATGGTCACCACCAGCACCCCGATCCCCGGGTGCCGCTCCACGATCTCCCGGGTCGCCGCCACCCCCGACCGGCCGCCCAGGTGCAGGTCCATGATGATCACATCGGGCCGGTGCTGGTCGGCGACCCGCAACGCGGCGTCCGCGTCGGCGGCCTCGCCCACCACCTCCAGGCCGGCCGTCGAGGCCAGCAGCGCGCTCATGCCGAGCCGGAACACCGGGTGGTCGTCCACCACGGCGACCCGGATCGTCTCCCCGGTCACGGGACCACCGCGAACGGCTGCCCGGCCTCGTCCGCCGCGTCGTCCCCGGACAGCCGCGCGGCCGGCACCCGGACGGTGACCGTCGTGCCGCCCTCCGGGCCCGGCGCCACCACGCAGACCCCGCCGATCCCCTCGGCCCGCTCCCGCATCGAGCGCATCCCGATCCCGGCCGGCGTGCCCGGCACGATGCCGCTGCCGGCGTCCTCGACCCGGAGGGTGAGCCCCTCGTCGTCCCGGTGCACGGTCACCCGGCACTCCGTCGCGCCCGCGTGCCGGTGTGCGTTGCGAACCGCCTCGGAGACGATCCCGTAGATCGCGGTGGCCACCGCCTCCGGCAGCGCCAGCGGCTCGGCCGCCACCGACACGGCCAGCCCGGAACCGGCGTACCGCTGGGCCAGCTCGTGCAGCGCCGGGGCGAGGCCGTGCTCACCCAGCACCGGCGGCAGCAGCCCGCGCGCCAGGTCCCGGACGTGCTCCACCCGCTGGTCGGTCTCGTCACGCAACCGGTCCAGCAACCGGCCGGCCGCCTCGGGATCCACGGTGAGCAGGTTACGGGCCGCCTGAAGGCCCAGCGCCACCCCGGCCAACGCCGGGCCCAGCCCGTCGTGCAGGTCGCGGCGCAGCTTGCGCCGCTCCTCCTCGCGCGCCTCTGCGAGCCGGGCCCGGGAGGCGGCCAGCGCCCGGCCGGTGGCGGCCAGGCTCGCGGCCGAGGCGACCACCGGCACCAGGTCGAGCAGTGCCGCCCGGGTCCGCCCGTCCAGCCGCTCCCCCGCCCGGGCCCAGGCGACCAGCCGGCCGATCTCGGTCCCGCCCCGGTGCAGCGGCAGCACCAGCGGTTCGCCGACCGGACCGCCGGAGGAGCCGTGCGCCGCGTACGGCTCGGGGCCGTCGACCTCGATGGCGCAGGCGCCCAGCCGCAGCAGGTCCGTCACGCTGCTCGCCACCCCGTCCAGCACGTCCGCCGGGTCGGCCGAGGCGCTGATCCGGCGGCCGACGCCGCGGACCACGCCGAGCGGCTCCACCGCCTCGCCGTGGATGAGCCGGTCGACGCCGCGCTGCACCCGGGACCGGGCCGGTTGCGTGCCGGCCGCCACCAGCGCGGTGACCAGCACCCCCGGCACGGCCGGCGACGACGGCAGCAGCCCGTCGAGCGTGCTCACCCCGACGACGTACGCGGCGACCAGCAGGAAGGTGAGCAGGAACCAGACCAGGGTGCGGCGGACCGCGATCTCGATCCCCCACAGCCGCTGCCGGAGCACCACGGCCAGCACGGCGGCCGGGAAGAACGCCTGCGAGGCCAGCATCGCGGTCGGGGCCAGCCAGTCCGGGACCTCGCGGGCCCAGGCGGTGGGGAAACCGAGCGGCGCGAAGCTCACGGCGAGCAGCAGCGTGCCGACCGCCAGCCAGCCCAGCCCGACCCGCTCCCCCGCCGGCCCGGTACGCCACCGCCGCAGCACCCCGGCGGCGGCCACCAGCCCGAGCAGCGGCACCACCCGGAACAGCCACGGCTCCCCCGCCACCACGAGATCGGCCCAGCCCGGCGCGGTCACCGGGAACGGCGCGCCGGAGGGGTGCCCCGGCCGCCCGGGCCAGGTCAGGTGGGACACCGTGATCCCGGCGGTGGCCAGGGCGCCGGCCGCCACGGCGACCCGGGCCGGCACGGGCGGCCGCCCCTCCCGGACCAGCCACGGCACCACCGTGATGAGCGACAGCATCCCGGGCGCCCAGGCCCAGTCCCGGGCGGACGTGAGCAGCACCGGGGCGGGCAGGTCGGGCCGGACCGCCAGCAGGTCCACGTACTGCGCGCTCAGCGCGGACAGCCCGCCGCCCAGCCCGGTCACGGCGAGCAGCCAGGCGACCGGGTGCCCGCGGCGCAGCAGCACCAGCCAGGCGACCGTGCCGTAGACCGCGCAGTCGGTGAAGTCGACCAGGAAGTAGAGCTGGGACAGGCCCCACGGCCGGCGGGCGGCCACCCAGCACGCCGCCGTACCGACGAGCAGCAGCGCGCAGCCGACGGCGACCAGCCGGGCGGCGACCGGGTGGCGGCGGTCGCCGGCGGCGCGGGACGGCACGGGCGTCGGCTCGGCGGACATGGCCCTGATCCTGGCAGCCGCCGGGTCAGTTGCCGAGACCCCGCCGCTCCAGCGCGAATGTCAAGCCGGCGACAGTCGCCCAGAGCGCCGCCGGGGCCAGCGCCAGATACTGGAGCGGCACCGCCTGCGTGACCACCACCAGCAGCGTCATGACCAGGCTGAACACCGCCAGCCACCGGCTCACCGACCGGCGGCGCAGCCCGGCCACGGCCACCGCGCCGGCGCTCAGCCCGGCCCCGGCCCACACCCATGGCAAGGTGCTGTAGAGGGCGGCGAGCGCGGCGACGGTGTCGGCGTCGGTCTCGGCCACGTGCAGCAGGTCCCAGTACAGCTCGGTGGACACCCCGCCCCCGACGAGCAGCAGCGCCGCGGTGAGCAGCAGGCCGGCCGCGGCCACGTCGGGCAGCAGACCGCCGGCCGGCTCGCGGGCGGCCAGCCGCCGCCGCAACCCGGCCGCGAAGACCGCCAGGCAGCCGGCGGCCAGCACGGCCAGGACCTGGAAGACCCAGAGGTACGCCTCGCGGCCGTCCATCGCGGCCACGTAGCGGGCGTTGTCGGCGAGAAGCGCGGTGTCCACATCGGTCAGCGCCGGGCTGAACTGGAAGAGGGCGATGCCGGTGAGGCCGGCGACGGCTCCGGCGACCGCCCAGCCACGGCGGGGGCGGTCGGTGGCGGCCGGCACGGCGGTGCCGTCGAGCAGGGCGCTGGTCATGGTTCCTCCTTCGGGTACGGGGGCGCGGCGGAGCGCCGCTCGGTGCAGCGTCACCGTCCCGGCGTCCCGGGCACATGGGGCGGGGTGTCCCGACCGGTCGGGCGGTTCCGGCGGCGTACCCGGGCCACGCCGGTGTCCCGACCGGTCGGTGCCGGTGTCCCTGGCGTCCGGGACGGCGGGCCGCCCACCGTGGATCCGCTACACCGATACCGAGGGAGGCCACCACCGATGGCGCACGACCTGCTGACCGCCGTACGCGAGCTGACGCCCGAGATCACCACGCGGGCCGCCGAGATCGAGCGGGCCCGGGAGCTGCCCGCCGACCTGCTCGACCGGCTCCGCGCCGTGGGCTGCTTCCGGATGTTCGTGCCCCGCAGCCACGGCGGGTACGAACTGGACCTGCGTACCGGCATGGCGGTGCTGGAGACCCTGGCCCGGGCCGACGGCTCGACCGGCTGGACGGTGATGATCGGCGCGGAGACCCCGCACCTGCTGGCCCTGCTGTCCCGGGAGCGGTTCGACAAGCTCTACGCCGCCGGCCCCGACCTCGTGGTGGCCGGCGCCTTCGCCCCGCAGGGCCGGGCCGAGCTGGCCGACGGCGGCTTCCAGGTCAGCGGGCGCTGGTCGTTCGCCAGCGGCTCGCGGCACGCCGACTGGATCTTCGGCAACTGCCTGGTCACCGCCGACGGCCAGCCGCTACCCGGCACGGACGGCGGGCCGCCGGAGACGCGCTCGATGCTCTTCCCGGCCGAGCGGGTGACCGTGGT
The DNA here is from genome assembly GCF_040609975.1 of Micromonospora sp. NPDC004551. NCBI lineage: Bacteria > Bacillati > Actinomycetota > Actinomycetes > Micromonosporales > Micromonosporaceae > Micromonospora > Micromonospora sp. NPDC004551. Next base: position 37,728 of record NZ_JBEXLM010000045.1, read on the forward strand.
GGACACCTGGCACGTGCTGGGCCTGCGCGGCACGGGCAGCCACGACGTGGTGGTCGACTCGGCCTTCTGCCCGGCGGAGGCGAGCTTCGACCTGTTCACCGGCACCCCGTGCGTGCGCGGGCCCGGGTTCAGGGCGCCGCTGGCGCAGTTCGTGCTGCACCTGGGCGCGGTGGCGGTCGGCATCGCGCAGGGCGCGCTGGACGACATGACCGCGCTGCTCGCCGGCGACCGGCAGCGGCTCTACGCCCGGCAGCCCCTCGCCGACTCCCCCTCCTTCCGCATCCACCTGGGCCGGGCCGACCTGAACGTGCGCGCCGCCCGGACGCTCCTCGCCGACCTCGCCGACGAGCTGTGGACGGCCTGCGCCCGGGACCCGGAGCGCATCCCGGCCCTGCAACCGACCATCTCCGCGGCGCTGCCCTGGGTCACCGAGCAGGCGATCGACGCCGTGGCCACCTGCTACCGGGCGGCCGGCGGCGGCGCGGCCCGCGACTCGTCCCCGCTCCAGCGCCGGTTCCGCGACATCCACACGTTCGCCCAGCACGCGGCGGCCGCGGAGGGCTGGCTGGGCAACAACGGCGCACGGCTGCTGGGCCGGCCGGTGGCGCTGGCGTACTGAACTCTGCCGCGGGGCCGGTGGGGCCCGGCCCGGCCGGCGCGAGGGGCGCCGGCCCGTCGGCGGGGCCGGCCGTCGAGGGGGGTTCGGCGGCCGGCCCCGCCGCTTCCGATCACGGTGTCGTCCGCCTCCGGCGCAGCCAGCAGGTGCCGCCGCTGACCACCGTCGCGCCGATGGCCGTGCCGATGGCGACCATCGCCGCCCCCACCGCCCAGAGCCCGGTGTCATCCGTGGACGCCGCCCGCGCCGCCCAGGCCGCCGTGAAGGCCACCGTCATCACCGGCGCCACCAGCCACGGGCTCGCGAACCAGCCACCGACGGCCGCGATCACGATCAGGGTGAGCACGGCGCCGGCCACCTGCCAGACCGCGTACGGGCCGCTGACCGCGCCGGTCTCCGGGTCGACCGTGTAGCCCGACTCCCAGCCCAGCCAGGCCCACCAGGCGCCGACCGTCGCCGCGGCCAGGAGGAGACCGCCGAGCAGGGTACGCGTCGTCTTCGTCACGGCCCGATCCTGCCGCGTCGCACAGCAGAGCGAATGAGCATCCGTACTCGGTTACCGGCCACCGCCGTCCCGGTCGCCGCGTCTTACTCCACGGTCCAGCTGATCCGTGGCGGACGGACCCGGGCGCAGAGCGGTCCGCCGTCGGCGTCGGTCAGCCCGAGCCGGCCGACCAGCACGCCGGCACCGTCGTGTGCGGCGCGGAGCAGCCCGGTCGGGATGTCACCGAACATCAGCTTGGCCCGCCGGAACATCTCGAAGCGGCCCTCCGTCACAGCGCCCCAGCTGAGGTAGAGGAACCGCGCCCCGGGTCGCCCGTGCACCCACGGCCCGCCGACGTCGAGCAGCCCGTCCACCTCACGGCTGGTGGCCTCGCACCGCCAGGCCGCCTCCTGCGCGTCGGCCGGAATCCGGTCGACCACCTCGGCCCTGCGCTGCATCCCCACGTGCACGTTGCGGAGCCGCAACAGGTCCGCCTCGGCGCCGGCACGCCGCCCCGGCAGGTCGCTGCCCTCGATCCGGATCAGCATTCCCCGACTCTAGAGCGGGGCACCGACGCATCCGCCCGCCGTCCTCCTAGTCGGCCCGATCCTGGCGCGGGGCGGACACGAAGCCGTCGCTCCACTCGTCCCGGTCCAGCGTCTGGTGGCCGATGAAGAAGCAGTCGGGCTCGTCGCGGAAGCCCGGCAGCGTCCTGGCCCGCTCGATCCGGTCCTGCGCGCGCGCCTCCGACGAGTACGCCCCGAGGAGCTTGAGATCGTCGCCGTCCTCCTCGTCCCAGACCAGCTCGCCCGCGTCGTCGCGATGCGTCGTGGGTCGCCCCTTCCTGTGGGCCCTCAGGGATTGAACGTGGATCGATTCGGCGATCGTTCGCCCTCCACCGAAGCATCCCGCCCATAGCCTCCCGGCATGATCCGGACGAACGACCACCTGACCATCCAACCCAAGATCCTCTACTTCGGTACGCCGGTGGTGCTGCTGAGCACCGAGAACGAGGACGGGACGAGCAACCTCGCGCCCATGTCGTCGGCCTGGGCACTCGGCCAGGTCGTGGTGCTCGGCCTCGGATCGGAGGGGCAGACCGCGCGCAACCTGCGCGAGCGGCCGGACCTCGTGATCAACCTGCCGAGCGCCGAGCAGTGGCCGGCGGTGGAGCGACTCGCCTCGCTCACCGGCCGAGACCCGGTTCCGGACTGCAAGAGGGGCGCGTTCCGGTACGAGCCGGCGAAATTCGCCGCCGCCGGGCTGCGTCCGGAGCCGGCTGAGCTGGTTCGACCGCAACGGGTCGCGGAGTGCCCGCTCCAACTGGAGGCGCGGGCCGCGCGGATCACCCCCGACCTGCACGGCGACTTCCTGATCGTCGAGGCGCACGTGCTACGCGTACACGCGGATCCCGCCATCGTCGTGCCCGGTACGGACCACGTCGCCCCCACCGCGTGGCGCCCGCTGATCTACAACTTCCGGCACTACTTCGGCCTCGGCCCGGAACTCGGGCACACCTACCGGTCGGAGACGGCAGAGGCTATTCTAGCGCTAGAATGATGTGGTGGAGCTGACCGCCAACGAGCTGACCGTGCTGGGCCTGATCATCGAACGCCCCCAGCACGGCTACGACCTGGAGCAGGTGATCGAGCAGCGTGGCATTCGGCAGTGGACCGACATCGGGTTCTCCTCGATCTACTACCTGCTCGCCAAGCTGGAGACGCGCGGTCTCCTCCACGTCCCGCACGCTCCCGCCGCCACCAGGTCCCGCCGCGTCTTCCACGCCACCGCCAGAGGCCGTGACGTGGCGGCGCGCACCGCGCTGATTCTCATCACGGAGGCACGGCCGGTTCCGCACCCGCTGCTGGTCGGCCTCGCCAACCTGCCACTGCTCTCACCCCGGGAGTACGCGCAGGCGCTGCGCAGCCGGCTGACGCAGGTCGAGGCCCGCATCGCCGCGGTCGAGGCGGCGCAGCAGGCACCGACTCCCCTCCCGATGGCGGCCCGCGAGGTGTTCTCGTACTCGCTGAGCCTGTTGCTCGCGGAACGGCAGTGGCTCGCCACCCGAGCCGAGGTATCCGATGACGAACAAGATTGACTTCAAGAGAGCCCTCGACGCCTACCAGGCACAACGGAACGCGTTCCGGATCATCGACGTGCCCGACATGCGGTACCTCGCGATCGACGGCCACGGCGACCCCAACACGTCGCCCGCCTTCACCACCGCGGTCGAAGCGCTGTATCCGGTGGCGTACAAGCTGAAGTTCGCCAGCAAGACAGACCTCGGGCGCGACTACGTCGTTCCGCCCCTGGAAGGTCTGTGGTGGGCCGAGGACATGGAGTCCTTCACGGCGGCGCGGGACAAGTCGCGGTGGAACTGGACGCTGCTGCTCATGGTCCCGGAGTGGATCGACCAGGCCATGTTCGCCACGGCCATCGAGCAGGCCGGGGTGACGAACCGGTCAGCGCGTCTCGATGACGTCCGCCTGGCGACGCTGTCCGAGGGGCGGTGCGTGCAGACGCTGCACGTCGGCTCCTTCGACGACGAGGCCGACGTGCTTGCGCAGATGCATCACGAGTTCATCCCCGGCCACGGCTTCCAGATGGCCGGCCTGCACCACGAGATCTATCTCAGCGACTTCCGTCGAGTCGCCCCAGACAAGCGGCGCACGATTCTCCGGCAGCCCGTCACCACCTCGGCCGCAGCCGGTGCCTAGGCAGGCTTCTGCCCGCGTGACCCGCCTTGGTCAGGGAATGTGCGTGGTGGGGCGGGCGGGGTTCGAACCCGCGACCGAGGGATTATGAGTCCCCTGCTCTAACCCGCTGAGCTACCGCCCCGCTACCGCGCCGGATCGTAACCCGCTCAACGGATCACCGGCCATCACCCATCGGGCCGGGTTGATGATCTGCCCGGCACGATGAGCAACGCGAGGATAACAGCGCGCAGGCGGTCCGATCAGCCCGTGCCGCGCAGGTCGGCGAGCACCGCGCCGGCGGCCCGCCAGCCGCTCGCGAGGGCTCCCTGGATGGAGGGGCTGTCCCGGTGGTCGCCCGCGACGTAGAGCCCGTCGCCGAGCGCGACCGGCTTGCGCAACCGGCCCTGTGGCGGCGGCGCGGCGGGGAGCGCGTCCGGCACCGACACGGTCGCGAGGTGTGTCCAGTCGGCGGTGGAGCGCCCGTAGAGGCGGTCCAGCTCCCGGCGGACCAGCGGCTCGGGTGGGGCCTGCGGGCCGACCACCGAGGTCGCCACCAGGTGCCTCCCGGCCGGCGCGTACGTGGGCGCCGCGTTGCTGAGCACCACCGTGTTGGCGACCAGTTCCCGCCGATCCCCGTCGAGGAGCAGGGTCGGCTCGGCCAGCGGCGGGGTGTCGGTGCCGTGGTAGTACGTCGTGTAGCTGTGCATGCGTACCCGCTGGAGCCGGGTCAGCAGGGTGGCCGCCGCCGGCGGGTCCACGGCGACCACGACGGCGCGGCAGGTGATCTCGCCGGCCGGGGTGCGGACCCGGCGGGGCGCGACCTCGGTGACCGGGGTGTCCAGGTCGAACAGCTCCGCGGGCAGCGGTGCCGCGATGGCCGCGGGCAGCGCGGCCATGCCGCGGGCGGGCAGCCCGATCCGGCCGCGGGCGAACGCGCGCAGCAGGACGGCCAGCACATGGCTGGAGGTGGCCAGCTCGCGGTCGAGCAGCACGCCGGATAGGAACGGCCGGAGCAGCTCCTCGATGAACGCCGGGGAGAGGCCGGCTCGGCGCAGCGCCTGCTCGCTGGTGGTCTCGGGCGCGTTGAGCAGCCGGCCCACCGGCAGGGTGGCGCAGCCGGTGGCGAGCGCGGCGAAGCGCAACCGGTCGACCAGGGATCCGACGCCGGCGGCCATCGTGCCGGGCGTGCTCGCCGGGTCGCGCAGCGGGTTGACCAGGCGTTCCAGCCGGCCGCCGCGGCGGACCAGCACGCCGGGGGTGAACCAGCCGAGGTCGAGGGCGCGGAGGTCGACCAGGCCGCCGAGCCTCGGGTACGCCGTGTTGAGCACCTGGAAGCCCCGGTCCAGCAGGTAGCCGTCGACCTCGTCGGTGGCGACCCGGCCACCGAGCCGGTCGGCGGCCTCGATCAGCCGCCAGGGCACGCCCGCCCGGTGCAGCCGGCGGGCGGCGGCGAGGCCGGCCAGGCCGCCGCCGACGATGACCACGTCGGTGTCAGCGGGCATGCTCCACCTCCGCCCCGGCCCGGTCGCCGTTCCGGTTGTTCCGCGACAGCCGGCCGGGCCACCAGATCTTCGGCCCGATGTCGTACGCGAGCGCGGGCACCAGCAGCGAGCGGACCACGATGGTGTCGAGCAGCACCCCGGCGGCGACCGCCACGCCCAGCTCGACGAGCACCACCAACGGCAGCACGGCGAGCGCGGAGAAGGTGGCGGCGAGCACGATGCCGGCGGAGGTGATCACGCCGCCGGTGACGGCCAGGCCGGTGAGCACCCCGGCTCGGGTGCCTCGCCGCACCGACTCCTCGCGGACCCGGCTCATCAGGAAGATGTTGTAGTCGATGCCGAGCGCGACCAGGAAGACGAACGCGAACAGCGGGAACGACTGGTCGACCCCGGGGAAGTCGAGGACGTGCCGGAAGATCAGCGCGCAGAGGCCGAGCGTGGCCAGGAACGACAGCACGACGGTGGCGATCAGCAGCACCGGCGCGAGCAGGGCTCGCAGCAGCACGGCCAGGATGACCGCGATGACCAGCAGCACCACCGGAATGATGACGTTGCGGTCCCGGGTGGAGGCGTCGGCGGTGTCCACGTTGATGGCGGTGAAGCCGCCGACCACCGCATCCGCGCCGGGCACCCGGTGCACCGCCACGCGCAGTTCGCGGATGGTGCTTTCGGCGGCGTTGCTGTCGGGCGGGTCGGCGAGGGTGGCCTGCAACTGCACCCGCCCGTCGACCACCTCGGGCGGCCCGGCCGCCCCCTGCCGGCTGAACGGCCGGACCGAGGACACCCCCGGCACGCCCTGCGCCACCCGGGCGACCTGCTCCGCGGTGGCCTGCCTGGTGAAGATGGTGGCCGGGCTGCCGGTGCCGGCCGGGTAGTGGCGGGCGATCACGTCCTGCCCGGCCACCGAGTCGGTGCTCTTCGTGAACAGGTCGGACTGGCCGAGCGTGGTGGCGCCGAGCTGGGTCACCCCGAGGGCGAGTGCGGCCAGGACCACCGCCGTGACGATCCAGACGGTACGGGCGCGGCGCGCCACGAAGCCCGCGATCCGTCCCCAGATGCCGTGTTCGGTGCGCGGGTCGGCGTGGTCGAACCCGGGTCGCCGGGGCCAGAACGCCCAGCGCCCGCCGAGCAGCAGCAGGGCCGGGAGGAAGGTCAGCATCACCAGCAGGGTGGCGGCGATGCCGACGGCACTGACCGGGCCGAGCGCCCGGTTGGAGTTGAGGCTGGACAGCAGCAGGCAGAGCAGGCTCACGATGACGGTCGCGCCGGAGGCGATGATCGCCGGGGCGGCGCCCCGCCAGGCGGCGCGCATGGCGTCCCCGGGCCGCTCGTGCCGGTGCAGTTCCTCCCGGTAGCGGGCGATGAGCAGCAGCGCGTAGTCGGTGCCGGCGCCGAAGACGAGGACGGTGAGGATGCCCTGGGCCTGCCCGTTGAGCTTGATGACGTCGTTCCTGGCGAGGACGTAGACGCAGAGCGAGGCCAGCGAGTACGACATCCCGGCGGCGAGCAGCGGGAAGACCCAGAGCACCGGACTGCGGTAGACGATCAGCAGGATGACCAGCACCACGACCAGGGTCACCAGCAGCAGCGGCCCGTCGATGGCGGTGAAAACCTCGATGAGGTCGGCGAGCAGGCCGGCCGGGCCGGCCACGTCCACGGTGAGGCCGTCCCGGTCGCTGCCGACGATCTCCCGCAGCCGGTCGACCACCGCGCCGATCTGTTCGCCCTCGGCGGCGTCGATCGGCACCACCACCTGCACGGCCTGCCGGTCCTGGCTGACGATCGGCGGGGGCAGCGGGCCGACCACGCCCGGCACCTGGGCGAACCGGGCCACCTCGGCCCGGATCCGTTCCTGGTCGGCGGGGGTGATGCCGGAGGTGCGTTCGTAGACGACGAGCGCCGGGGTGGTCTCCCGCTCGACGAAACCGGCGGCGAGATCCTGCGCCCGGGTGGCCTCGGCGTCGGCGGGCAAAAAGGCGGCGTTGTCGTTGGTGGCGACGTCGCCGAGCTTGCCGGAGTAGGGGCCGGCGAGGCCGCCGACGACCAGCCAGCCGAGCACCACGACGAGCGCGATCAGCGTCGCGGTCCAGCGGCTCCGCCCCCCAGCCATTCCCATCCACCCTCAATCGACGCAGGAATCGACGCAGCGCGAGTCTAAGTCGACATCGACCATCCTGCCGGGCGGACCAGCACCAGCGGGCGGAAACCACCGCCCACCCGAGCGTTGATCATGAGGTTGGCGGCAGGTAACCGGCTTTCCGCCGGCCCCCAACTTCATGATCAACGGGATTGAGGGGCGGGGCCGGGCGCATGCAGAAACGCCCGCCGGCGTTGGCCGGCGGGCGTTGTGTGGAGCGAAGCTCCCCCGTTTGGACTCGAACCAAAAACCTGCCGGTTAACAGCCGGCTGCTCTGCCAATTGAGCTACGGGGGACCGTAGACCGCGCGGTTGCGGATCTCTCCGCGCCGTGCGACGGGGACAAGAGTACAGGACATCAGGGGGTGGTGCGCCAGGGGGTTACGACGACTTCCCCCGGCCGATGACCGCATCAGAATACCGGACAAATCGCCATCTCGGCACACGGAGGTATGAGCGGAGAGCAGGATGGGTAGTTAGCCGCCGACAGAGAACGCAGGCGCGAGAAGGTCGCTCCCGCCCGGGACCACCCGGTCGGGATCGGCGGCGCGTCAGGTACGGAAGGAGCCGCCATGCGCGGAAAGATCATGTTTCTTGGCGGGCTGGCTGCGGGATTCGTCCTGGGCGCCCGTGCCGGCCGGGAGAAGTACGAGGAGCTGGTGGTCCGGGGCCGTAAGGTGCTCGACCACCCGACCGTCCAGGAGGCGGCGGGGGTCGCGCAGGCCCAGGCGACCCGGCTCTACTCGGAGGGCAAGGACAAGCTGGGGCAGACCAAGCTCGGCGAGAAGCTGGGCACCGGCAACGGCCACGGCAGCAAGCAGGGGCTGACCGATACCGACAAGCCGTTCGCCGGCACGCCGGCCGCCGTCGGCGCCAAGTCCGGCTCGACCGGCACGGGCTCGACCAGTTCGACCAGCTCGTCGGCCACCAAGTCGTCCGGCACGAGCACCAACCTCTGACGTCACCGGGAGCGGGGCGGGGGGGCGCGGGGGGGGGGGGGCCCCCCCCCCGGGGGGGCCAACAGCCCCCCCGCAAAAAAAATAAAAAAGAAAAAAAAAAAAGCGCGGTGGAATTAAAAAAATAATAT